>CAYLPI010000096.1:1485-13561 GCA_964385505.1 uncultured Bordetella sp. | reverse complement strand
CCGACTTTGCCAGACCGACTTTGCCAAACCGACTTTGCCAAACAAGGTAACGCATGAAAAATTCCCTGTTGATGTTGCTTTTCACCGTGCTTAGCAGCGCTCCGGCGCTGGCTGATGTCTATGCCCACGTCGATGCGAGCGGCACCACCCGCTTCAGCACCGTGCCGGCCGAGGGCTTTACGCTTTATTTCAGGGATGTCGCCGCCACCGCAACGCCGTCCTTCGTCCCGCCCCCCGCACCCGCCGCACCGCCGACACCGCCGACACCGCCGACAATGACATGGCAGGACTCGGCGCCCTACGCCAGCCACATTCGCGCCGCCGCGACGGCGACCAATGTCGATGCCGCGCTGATCAATGCGGTGATCCTGGTCGAGTCGGGCCACAACCCAACGGCGCGCTCGAGCGCGGGCGCGGTCGGGCTGATGCAGCTGATGCCCGACACCGCCAGGCGTTACAACGTCAAGAACCGCCTCGACCCGGAGCAGAACATCCGCGGCGGCGCAAGCTACCTGCGCGACCTGCTCGTCATGTTCAACAACAATCTGCAACTGGTGCTCGCCGCCTACAACGCCGGCGAGCAGACCGTCATCAAATACGGCAACCGTATCCCGCCGTATCGCGAGACGGTGGCTTATGTGCCCAAGGTGCTGGCCTACTACAAAAAATTCAGCGCTCCGGATACGGTAGCCGCGCCGGTGCCGGCCCAGATCCGGCCCGGCGACTGGCGTTCGCGCCTGCCGCAGGCGCGCGTGCGACAAAGCTTTTTACCCGGCCGCGCCGCCGAGGTCGCCGCCACCGCGTCACCGGCGATCCTGCCCGAACTCGAATAGCGGCGCAGGCAATCGGCTGGAAACGCCCGCCAGGCGGACGTTTCCAGTCTCCCTCCCGGTTTTTTTCAGGCTTTCATGCCGGTAATCGGTGCCACCATGGCACGCGGTTCGCGCTGCGGCCAGCGTGTACGGCGGTCGCGCGCCGCTGCACGCCAGGCCGGGTTTTGGCCGCGCCGAGCGCCGAGTGCCGAGTGCCCGACGCACTGCGCCTTGAAGCGTAATCGGGACTCCGCTCGTGCTGATCGGCGAATGGCGCCGGGAAGCCACTGGGAAGCCACTGGGAAGCAATCGTGGCACCGGGCGTGCCCGGCACCGGCTAGGCGCGCCGCCCCGGCCGAAAAATGGCGGTGTCCTCATAGTAGGCCGCATCCTCGCTGGCCGGGCTCCAGCCGGGAATGCCCAGCACCGGCACCGGCGCGAGATCGCGCGTGCTCCCGAGTGCGGGCAGCGCCGCCGCGGCGAGCGCATCGCATTGTTCGCGCGATGTCGAGCCCGGCGTGTCGAGGATCAGCGCATGGGCGGTGATGCCCTTGTACGGATCGAGCAGTTTCTCGGCCAGGGCATGGCCGAGCACATCAAAGCGCATCGCGGCTTTAACAGCGGCACGCTGCTGCCAGAACAGCGGCTTCCAGTTGAAGCCCCGCAGCAGCGCGAGAAGCTCGGGCCGGTCGCTTGAGACGATGAGGCCGGACTCGTCGAACAGCGTCAGTGCATCGCGCACCGCACTGCGCCGCGTGCCCTGTTGTCGGGCCAGTGCATCGCAATGCAACCGGTTGAGCGCCGCCTTGGTCAGCGGAAAATCCAGCCAGGCCTGCGCGTTGAGCAGGTCGTGCGGATTGCCCGGGCGGGTGGCGACTTCGCCGCGATCACGGATGCGCAGTTCGTAGTTGAGGCCGTCATCGGGCGGCGCGACAAAACGCAGCGGTGCGCCGCCGCCGGAGACGAGGCTGCGGGTGGCGGCCTGGGTATTCAGGTCGGCAATGTCCATGACTGTGGACATTCAGGCCTGTCGCCGACTCGAATCACCGCGATCCACGCCCGTCGTCATTCCGAGCGCAGCGCGGAATCTGCTGTTTCCAACATCGGTACAGCAGATTCCTCCGCCCCTCGCCTCGGAATGACAATTCATGCGGGGTTTTCGATCACGACACCAGTCGCCACGAAATAGTTTCCCCGGCACGCAAGGGCACCAGGTCGTCCTCTTCGCCAAAAGGCAGGCTGGCGGCGACTTTCCACGGGTCTTTTTTCAGCGTGATCTTGCCTTGGTTGCGCGGCAGCCGGTAAAAGTCGGGGCCGTTGAAGCTGGCGAAGGCCTCCAGTTTATCGAGGGCTCCGGCTGCATCGAAAGCTTCGGCGTACAACTCGATCGCGGCGTGCGCGGTGTAGCAGCCGGCGTGGCCGCAGCCCGATTCCTTGTTGGCCCTGGAGTGCGGTGCACTGTCGGTGCCGAGAAAGAATTTTGCGCTGCCGCCCGTTGCCGCCTTGAGCAGGGCCTGGCGGTGCTCCTCGCGTTTGAGAACGGGCAGGCAGTAGTGGTGCGGCCGCATGCCGCCTGAGAACAGCGCGTTGCGATTGAGCAGCAGGTGGTGGGCGGTGATGGTGGCGCCGACGTTGGCCGGCGCCGCGGCAACGTACTGGGCGGCCTCGTGCGTGGTGATGTGCTCGAGCACCACGCGCAGTTCGGGAAAGCGCTCGACGATCTGCGGCGCCAGCACGGTTTCAATGAACACCTTTTCGCGATCGAATATATCGACCGCCGGATCGGTGACCTCGCCGTGAACGAGCAGCGGCAGGTCGTAGTCCTGCATCGCCTCGAGCACCGGGAATACGCGCGACAGGCGCGTGACGCCCGAGTCGGAGTTGGTGGTGGCGCCGGCCGGGTAGTACTTGACCGCATGCACGATGCGCGACTGCCTGGCGCGGGCGATTTCCTCGGGTGTGGTGTGGTCGGTTAAGTACAGCGTCATCAACGGCTCGAAGCGACTTTTCTCCGGCAGCGCATCGATGATGCGCATGCGATAGCCCATGGCGTCCTCGGTGGTGACCACCGGCGGCTTGAGGTTGGGCATGACAATGGCGCGGGCGAACTGGCGCGCGGTGTCGGGCAGCACCGCAGCGAGCGTGTCGCCGTCGCGCAAATGCAGGTGCCAGTCGTCGGGTCGGGTCAGGGTCAGGGTTTGCATGGGGCAATTTTAACTGGTGCCGGTAGAGGGCGGGAAAAGCGAAAAGCTTTGCACCACAGAGGGCACAGAGAACACAGGGGAACCCCTCAGAAAGGCTTTGCCCGGATGTGATATTCGCTTGCCTGATCGCCCGGAAAGCCCCGACTGGCGCGCCTTTCCAGCCAATACCCTAGGGAGGCGCTGGATAAGTGTTTAATTCGTCATCGCGGCGGAACATTTCCGCGAATGCTTGAATCGGGGAGCGGTGATTCATTTTCGTGTGGTCACAAAAACAAATGGATTCCCGCTCCGGTCCCCGGCGTGGGATTCGCGGCAATGACGGACTTGTTCAGTGTTTCCCTGAGTTTTTTCTCTGTGTTCTCCGTGCCCTCTGTGGTGCAGGCTTTTGATTCAGTCTTTCCGCCCGCCAGACTTCGCCAGCGCATGCGCGTACAACACATCGCGCGGCACGCCGGTGATGGCGGCGGCAAGCTTGGCCGCCTTGGCCGGCGGCAGTTCGGCGGCGGCAAGGCCCAGCACGCGCTCGGCCTCGGCGTCGAGTGTGCCCTCGAGCTGCGGCGCACCCGATACGATGAGCACAAACTCGCCGCGGCGGTTGTTGTCGTCGGCGGCGAGCCAGGCGGCGGCCTCGTCGAGGCGGCAGCGGTGGATGCTCTCGAACAGCTTGGTCAGCTCGCGCGCAAGCACCACGCTGCGCCCGGACTCAAAATTCGCGGCAATGTCGTCGATGCATTCGGCGATGCGATGCGGCGCCTCGTAAAAGACCAGCGCATGCGGCAGGGTGCGCAGCCCCGCGAGCACCTTGCGCCTGGCGCCGGCCTTGGCCGGCAGGAAGCCGTAGAACAAAAACGCGGTTTCGGCCATGCCGGCGGCCGACAGCGCGGTGATGGCGGCATTGGGACCGGGAATAGGCGTGACGCGAAAACCGGCCCCGCGCACGCGTGCCACCGCCAGCGCGCCCGGATCGGAGATGGCCGGCGTGCCGGCGTCGCTTACCAGGGCCACCGACTGCCCCGCGGCGAGGGCCTCGATCAGCTTGTCTGCGGCGCGGCCCTCGTTGTGCTGGTGCAGGGCCAGCAACCTCGCCTTGATGCCGTGGTGGGCGAGCAGGACGGCGGTGGTACGCGTGTCCTCGGCGGCGACAAGATCGGCGCCGCGCAGGATATCGAGGGCGCGCAGCGTGATGTCCGCGAGGTTCCCAAGCGGCGTGGCGACCACATATAATTGGCCTCCACTCACCGGTGCGTGCTCATGCTGCTTGGTCATTGTCTGGTTTCGGTTGTGCCTGCGCCGTCGTTCTGGCGGGCGTTGTCGCGGTCGGCGCTGATTTCAGCGTTTGTACTGGCGCCGGCATTGTGCGCGGCCCAGGCTAAACCGGCAAGCACGCCGGCTACCGCGCCAGCAGCAACACCCGCGGCGGCGGCAACACCCGGCTCACCGGCAACAGCGCTGGCACAGGCCGCCCCGGGGGCAGTCGCGCCCGCCGCCGCGCCCGCCGCACCGCCACCGGCCTCGCCTGCACCGCCGGCCGGGGACATCGCACTGCTGCTGCCCTTGAAATCAGCCGACTTCCAGGCTGCGGCCGAAGCGCTGCGTCTCGGGTTCATGACCGCGCGCGAGCGCGACGGCAGCAAGCTGTCGGTGACCATACGCGCCACCGATGCCTCGGGCGATCAGATCATGCTCGAGTACGACGCGGCGGTTCGCGCCGGCGCAAAAGTGGTGGTGGGGCCGCTGACGCGATCGGGCGTCGCCGCCGTCGCCGCGAGCAACCGCATCAGCGTGCCCACGCTCGCACTCAACTACCCCGAGGCGCAGGCGAAAACCCCGGAAAAGTTCTACAGCTTCGGCCTGTCGGTCGAAGCCGAGGCGCGCCAAGTGGCGCGCCAGGCGCGGCTCGAGGGCATGCGCGACATGCTCGCCATTACCGCCGCCTCGCCGCTGGCGCGCCGCGCCGGCAACGCCTTTGCCGAGAGCTTCAGGGCGCTCGGCGGCAACATCACCGCCACGCTCGAATTCACGCCGGCCTCGGATCTCGCCCTGCTCAAACAAATGGTCGGCAAGACCGGTGCCGACGGACTGTTCCTCGCCGCCGATGTCGCGCAGGCGCTCGAAGTACGCCCCTTCCTCTCCGGCGCGTTGCCGACCTACTCGACCTCGCTCGTGTACTCGGGCCGCAACGACGCACTCACCAATGTCGATCTCAACGGCATACGCTTCGTTGAAATGCCCTGGCTGGTGCAGCCGGACAATGTCGCGGTGATGGGCTACCCGCGCTTTGACAGCCTCGCCCCCGAATTGCAGCGCTTTTACGCCCTCGGCATCGATGCCTTCCGCCTCGCCTCGGAATTTGCCGCCAACCGCATGAAAATCAACATCGACGGTGTCACCGGCAAGCTCACGCTGAGCGGCAACCAGGTCCAGCGCGAAGCCGTGATGTCGCAGTTTCGCGACGGCGCCGTGGTGTCGCTGGAGCCGGCGCGCTAGGCGCGCACGGTGCGCCACCGTGTCCGGCGCGGGACAGGCGGCAGAGGACATCGCCGCAGCCTGGCTGCAGCGCCGGGGGCTGCGTCTCTTGACACGCAATTTCCGCTGCAAGGCCGGTGAAATCGACCTGATACTGCGCGACGGCGCGAGCCTGGTGTTTGCCGAGGTGCGCTATCGCAGCAGCGCCGCCTTTGGCGGCGCGGCGGCCAGCATTACCGCAAAAAAACGTCAGCGCATTGTCACCGCCGCGCGTTACTACCTGATGGACAAACCCGACCAGCCCTGCCGCTTTGACGTGGTGCTGCTCGACAAGCTGGCGCCGGACGCAGTGGAGTGGCTGCAAGACGCCTTTGGCGAATAAGCGGCGCATGGGTGAAGACGTGATGGAGTAAAGGAGTAAAGGCGTGAAAAGTGAATAAAAACATTCTGGGCTCCTGCCTCTGCACATCGTTGCTGTTCTGGCTGCCGGGCTCCACCGCAAGCGCCCTCGCGCAAGCGCCGCAGGCACAGGTGCGCATGCTGGTGCAAAGCTCGCCGCTGGCCGGCTACCGCTACCACGAGGCGAGGGCGCACTGGGCTGCGTTGTCGCGCGGCGACGCGCTGGCGCTGGTGCGCGAGCCGGACAACCCGCACGACGCCAACGCGGTGGCGGTGTACTGGCGCAGCCACAAGCTGGGCTACGTGCCGCGCACGCAAAACAACGCCCTCGCCTGGGCGATGGACCGTGGCGAGCAGGTGAGCGCGCGCATCAGCGCCCTCCGATCCGAACAAAACCCGCGCAAACGGGTCGAATTCGAGGTGTACGTTGAATAGCCGGCGCAGTAGCGGAAACGTCCAACTGTAAAACCCGCACCACCGAGAGCACCGAGAACACGGAGAAGACAAAAACAGGTTTTTCTCCGTGTTCTCGGTGCTCTCGGTGGTGAAAAGCCTTTTTAGGAAGTACACCGCTTTTTTGCACTGAAAAGCATTTTTCTGACCCCACATTGGGCTGGTGTAAACTGGAGCCTGACCAACACCATAACGCCGCAACCCAAGCGGCGGCACACGATACCCAAGGCATGGATCTCACCGCCCGCATCAACCAGCACTTCCAGGACAGCGCACGAACCAAGCTCGACGCCGCCGCCGCGCTGCTCGGCCCGATCGCCCGCGCCACCGAACTCATGGCCGCGGCGCTCAACGCCGATTGCAAGATCCTCGCCTGCGGCAACGGCGGTTCGGCCGCCGACTCGCAACATTTCGCCGCGGAGCTGCTCGGCCGCTTCGAGCGCGAGCGGCGCGAACTGGCGGCGGTGGCCCTCACCACCGACAGCTCGGCCATCACCGCCATCGCCAACGACTACGACTACAACCAGGTGTTCGCCAAGCAGTTGCGCGGCCTCGGCCGCAAGGGCGACGTGCTGCTCGCCATCTCGACCAGCGGCAACTCGGCCAATGTCATCGAGGCAATCAACGCGGCGCATGCCCGCGGCATGCGCGTGGTGGCCATGACCGGCAAGGACGGCGGCAGGATCGGCGCCATGCTCAAACCCGGGGACGTGAACCTTTGCGTCCCCAACAGCCGTACCGCGCGCATACAGGAAGTGCATTTGCTGATGCTGCACTGCATGTGCGACGGCATTGATCAACTCTTGTTCGGAGAAGCCCCATGAAAACGCTTCGCATCGCCACCCTCGCCCTTGTCATCGCACTGCCGCCGCTGCTGCAAGGCTGCTTTCCCCTGATCGCAGTCGGCGCCGGTGCCGGCGTGCTGGTCGCCACCGACCGCCGCACCTCGGGCACCTATCTCGAGGACGAGGGCATCGAGGTCAGGGCCGGCAGCCGCATCAGCGACAAGTACAAGGACCGCACGCACATCAACCTCGCCAGCTTCAACCGCACCGTACTGCTGACCGGCGAGGCGCCCACCGCCGAGATCAAGGCCGACATCGAAAAGCTCGTCGGCGAGGTGCCCAACGTCAGGAGCGTAGCCAACGAAATCCAGATCGCCGGCATCAGCTCGCTCACCGCACGCGGCAACGACAGCTTCATCACCTCCAAGGTGAAGGCGCGCTTCATCGACGTCGGCAAGTTTTCGGCCAACCACGTCAAGGTCATCACCGAGGCCGGCACCGTCTATCTGCTTGGCCTCGTCACCCGCCAGGAAGCCGACGACGCGGTCGAGGTCGCGCGCACCACAGGGGGCGTGGCGAAGGTGGTGAAATTGTTCGAGTACGTGGCGGCCGCGCCGAAGTAATCCTCGTCCGTCGGTGCCATGCCGGCGGATTGAGCGCGCTTGCGGTGCGCTTGGGCTGACAGGCCGGAGCGCTTCGTGGGCAACAGGCATGCTCGTCGCGCTCCCGGCGTGGCTGTTTAAATCGTCACAAGCTTTTTCGCTCCATTGCACTGCGCTTTGCAGACTCGCGAGATGTTTCGCCCTTGTGGTTCGCGCGTTTCTTTGCAGACTCGCGAGATGTTTCGCCCCTCGCGGGGCGAGCATTCTTTCTTTTGCTTCGCCAAAAGAAAGAAGCCAAAGAAAAGGCGACCCCAACGACACCGCCCCCTTCGGGGATTCCCTGCGCTACTCGGCAAGGCGGGCCGGTGCCAACCCGTAGATGCGAGCATCGCAGGGCAGTCGCGCAGCGACCGTCACCTCCGGGTCGCCTTCTTTGGGTTACCTTTCCTGGCGCAGCAAGAAAGGTAACTCCCCCCCCCCCGCAGGCGGGGTGAAACCGCCCAACCCAAAAGCAGCGCCACCGAACGCAAAGAGAACAACCAAGACACTGGATTCCCTTCTCCCCGACAGCAACGAAAGCTGGAAACGCCCAAGGGACGCGCGTTTCCAGCCGATCGCGCGACGAATCAGCGCGACAGATTCTCGCCGCCCCCGGGCAGCATCGCATCAGCCGCCTTGAAATACGCACGCGCGAATTTGAGCAGTTCGCCCTCGCTCGGGTGATCGAGCGTTTCGACACCCACCAGGCGGTCAACCAGCGCCGCATGCTTTTTGTGGATGTGCTTGACGAACTCGAGCTTGGCATTGGCCGGGCCGGCGACGAGCAACTCGGGTGTATCGGCGACGGCAACGAGAATTTGCTCGTAGTACTTCGGGTCTTCGGCGGCGTGGCCCGACCCGGTCGAGCCGCGACGATGGTGCAGGTGGCGCTCGCCGCCCTCGTGATGGATCAGGACCGCCTCGCTGGTCTCGCGCCCGAAACGGATGACGTGGGCGCGTTTATGGTCAAGCCAGATGACGGCGTGAGAATAACTCATGGAATTTTCCTGTTGGTTTTGGTACGCGTTGTGCTGCGGATTTGCTGCGGATTTGCTACTGCGGGTGACTAAAGAGAAGCGGTCCTCGGCCGCCCCTGCTCGCTCTTTTCCTGGCAGGCGGTGCAGCGTTTTGCGGTGGGCGCGGCAAGCAGGCGCGCCGGCGCTATGGCCGCCGTGCAGTCAACGCATACGCCGTAGCTGCCGGCGGTGATGCGCTCGAGCGCGGCGCTGATGTCGCGCACCTCGGCGAGGTCACGCTCGACCTCGGCCTGGTGCAGACTCGCCTGCGCATCGATTTGCGCGCCGTCGCCGCCGTCAGTGCTGCTGCCGGCGTCAAAGCCGATGCGGTCCTCGCGAACCTCGGCCAGCTTGCGGTTGACCTCGCCCTCAAGTTCGGTCTGCCGCGCGGCAAGCTTGAGTCCGGCCGCGGCGAGGGCGGCGGTGCTGATTCGTTGTGCTGTCATGCCCGGCTCCGTGATGTCGGTCTGTGGCTTGACTCTAAACCGCCCGCCTCGCGCCGGATTGATCTACATCAAGGCAACAGCGCGCCAGTCCTCACCCGGGCACGCCCGGGTTTTGCAGCGCTCGGGTGGGTCAGCGTTTGCGCCCCGCGCTTGTCGTTCAAGACGGCGGCTCAGTCGGCCTTGATGCCGGTATCGCGAATCACCTTGGCATAGCGCTGCATGTCGTCGCGTATGATCTTGGCAAAGCGCTCGGCGCTGCCACCCAGGGGTTCGTACTGCTGCGACAACAGTTTTGCGCGCAAATCGGGCAGCGCCAGCACCTTGTTGACCTCGACGTTCAGTTGCGCCAGCACCTGCGGCGGGATTTTTGCCGAACCGACCAAGCCGAACCAGACATCGACATCGACGTCGGGAAAGCCCAGTTCGGCCAGGGTCGGGAAGTCGGGCGCGAACTGGCTGCGTTTGCCGCTCAGCACGGCGTAGCCGCGCAGCTTGCCGCTCTTTATCTGCGGCGCGAAGTGGGCGTAGGTGCTGATGAACACCGGCACCGTACCCGAGAGCACGTCGGCCATGGCCGCGCCGCAGCCCTTGTAGTTGATGTGCTGCCATTTGAAACCGGCCATGGCGCCGAGCATTTCGCCGGCGAGGTGCTGCGGCGAGGCCGGGCCGCAGGTGGTGAAATCGAGCTTGCCCGGATTGGCGCGGCCGAATGCCAACAAGTCCTTGAAGCTCTTGCCGGGGAAGCCCTCGTACACGCCGATCATGATGGGCGTGCTCGACACCAGCGCGATCGGCGCCACATCCCGCAAGGTGTCATAGGGCACCTTGGCATAGAGCCCGGGAATGATGGACAGATTGTTGGGCATCATCGCGAGCGTGTGACCGTCGGGGTCGGCCCTGAGCATGGCCTCCATGCCGATCATGCCGGCGGCGCCCGGACGGTTCTCGACGACGCAGGGCTGACCGAGCAGTTGCGGCAGCTTTTCACACAGGTAGCGCGCCATCAGGTCGGCGGCGCCGCCGGCGGCGTAGGGCGCGATGATTTTCATCGGCTTGGTCGGAAAAGCCTGCGCCAGCGCCGTCTGTGTAACGACGGCGAATGCGAGGCCGCAGCAACTTGAAATCAAAGCCAACCACGGTTTTTTAGCAGTCATACGATTCTCCTTGGGTTCTGCGGTTCTTGGGTTCTGCGGTTCTTGGGTTCTTGGGTTCTGCGGTTCTGCGGTTCTGCGGTTGCCAGCCTGACGGCATGCGTTGTGCCGCCAGGCTCTGGTTGAGGTGATTGCGGCGATGGATTGCCCGGCGTGCAGCGACTTCGCTTCAAGCCGGCTTGGCCTGGACCGGGCGCGACTTGTCGAGCACCGTCATCGCCGTGGCCATCATCGACGATACATCGGCGACGTTGGACGGCACGATCATGGTGTTGTTGGTGCGCGCGAGCAGCGCAAAGGCGTTGATGTAGGCTTCGGCGATTTTCAGGTTGGCCGCCTGCTGGCCGCCGTCCTTGGCCATCGAGGCCGCCACCGCCTCGACCGCAAATGAGGTCGCCTCGGCGACGACGCGTATCGCCGTGGCCTGGCCCTGCGCCGTGTTGATGGCCGAGATCTTGTCGCCCTCGGACTTCAACACGGCCGCCTGCTTTTCGCCCTCGGCGATGTTGATTTCCTGCTGGCGCTGGCCCTCGGACTTGGCGATGAGGGCGCGCTTTTCACGCTCGGCGGTGATCTGCGCCTGCATCGCGCGCAAAATCGTTTCCGGCGGCGTGATGTTCTTTATTTCGTAGCGCAGCACCTTGACACCCCAGTTGCGCCCGGCCTCGTCGAGCACCGACACCACCTGCTTGTTCATTTCATCGCGCGACTCGAAGGTCTTGTCCAGTTCCATCTTGCCGATCTCGGAACGCAGCGCCGTTTGCGCCAGTTGGGTGATGGCGGCGATGTAATTGGACGATCCGTAGGAGGCGAGGCGCGGATCGACCACCTGGAAGTAGATGATGCCGTCCACCGACAACTGCGTATTGTCGCGCGTGATGCAGATCTGCTCGGACACGTCGAGCGGCACTTCCTTCAACGAGTGGCGATACTGCACCTGATCGAAAAACGGCACGATGATGTTGAGGCCGGGCTCGAGCGTGGCGTGGAACTTGCCAAGGCGTTCGACCACCCAGGCATTTTGCTGCGGCACCACGCGCACGCCCTCGATGACGAACACCACCACCAGCGCGATGATAAAAAACGGGATGGCGAAACTGCGCGTCTGCTCTATGCTCGCAATGGCGAATGTGGCGATTAAGACACCGATCAATTTTGGAAACATGCCGATCTCCTGCGGGGATTTGAATGGTAATTTTTCTGCCAGGTCGCCAACCCAGTCTTTCGGGTTGGGCGGCCGCGGCATCATCACGGTCGCACTTTCGTCACGCGCAGACTTGAACCCTCGACTGCGCTGATGTAATACACCGCACCGATAGCCGGCGCGTCGCCCGCGGGTAATTGCGCGTCCCACTCGGCGCCGCGGTATTTGACACGGGCAAGTCCGCCCGCCTGATCGACCCAGGACTCAAAGTGCACCGGCTGGCCGGCATCGAGCGGGAGCATGGAGGCGGTGTTGCTGGCCTTGTGGTGATGGTGCACCCACCACACGCCGGCGATGGCAACGCCGGCGGCAACCACCGTCTGCACCCAGAACGCGCCGCCAAGCCAGGCCGAACCGGCCCCGGCGAACGCGGCCACGCCCAGCACCAGCAGATAAAAGGTGCCGGAAAGCATTTCGGCTATGACCAGCACAAAGCCGGCGATCAACCAGACCAGGTAACTATCCATCTGCCTCCGGAAAAGCACCATTGCGGAACCGC
>CAYLPI010000096.1:0-1385 GCA_964385505.1 uncultured Bordetella sp. | reverse complement strand
TACCAGCCTACCGGCGCATTCCGCGCGCGCCGGGTGCGCGGCCGATCTTGCTGCACCGCGACACCGGTTTCCAGATGTAAAAGCGCCTGAATCATGGCAGACTAACTCCCGCCAAAATCAACTGGAACCGGCGGCAAGCGGCCGGCGACGTACCGACAAAATATTGCAACCGTTCCACCCATCAGGAGAATTCCATGGTCACACTCACCGTCAATGGCAAGGCTGAAGAAGTCGACATGCCCGCCGATACCCCCTTGTTGTGGGCGCTGCGCGACCACCTCGGCCTCACCGGCACCAAATTCGGTTGCGGCATGTCGCAGTGCGGCGCCTGCACCGTGCACGTCAACGGCGCACCGACGCGCTCCTGCGTGACGCCGATATCAGCCGTCGCCGGCAAGAAGATCACCACCATCGAGGGCCTGTCCGCCAACGGCGACCATGCGCTGCAAAAAGCCTGGGTGGCCGAACAGGCGCCGCAGTGCGGCTACTGCCAGTCGGGCCAGATCATGACCGCCGCCGCGCTGCTGGCCAGGAACAAGAAGCCCTCGCGCGAGCAGATCGTGCAGCACATGTCGGGCAATCTGTGCCGCTGCGGCACCTACAACAAAATCATCGCAGCGGTGGAACGCGCTGCGAAAGAAGGCTGAGGAGCGCGCCATGACCATGAAAAAACGCAATGACAAAACCCCCGCTGCCGGACACAGCACCGGCTTCGAGGACATCGCTTATGCCGGCGTGTCGCGCCGCGCATTTTTGCTCTCCGGTGCCGGCACCGCCTTCGGCGTAATGTTCGGCGCGCCGCTCGCCGGCATCGCCATTGACGACGCCTTCGCGCAAGCCGCCTCGTTCTCGCCCAATGCCTGGATGCATGTGGCCACCACCGGCACCGTGACCATCTACTCGCCCGCCTCCGAAATGGGCCAGGGCACGATGACGGCAATGCCCCTTCTCATCGCCGAGGACATGGACCTCGACTGGAACCGCGTCAAAGTGGAACAGGCGCCGACCAATCCCAAAGCCTACGGCAACCCGCGCTTTGGCGGCGGCATGACCACCGGCGCCAGCCGCACCACGCAGGGCTATTACGACCTGCTGCGCCTCGCCGGCCTGCAGGCGCGCCAGGTAATGATGCTGGCCGCAGCCGACAAATGGGGCGTGCCGGTGGCGCAATTGTCAACCACGCCGCACACCGTGGTGCACCAGGCCTCCGGCCGCAAGATGGGTTACGGTGAAATCGCCGCCTTTGCCAGGGTGCCGGACACACCGCCGGCGGTGACCAAGGCCAACCTCAAGCCGATCAGCCAGTTCCGCCTCATCGGGCACGACCAGCCGCGCGTCGATGTGCCGTCCAAGACTACCGGCAAAGCCGTGTATGGCATCGACGT
>CAYLPI010000095.1:10537-13930 GCA_964385505.1 uncultured Bordetella sp. | reverse complement strand
GATGCACCGCGC
Organism: uncultured Bordetella sp.; assembly: GCA_964385505.1. GTDB lineage: Bacteria > Pseudomonadota > Gammaproteobacteria > Burkholderiales > SG8-39 > CAITSH01. The sequence continues at coordinate 13,918 of CAYLPI010000095.1, read as the reverse complement.
GCTTGAGGCCGGCATCCTTTGCTTCAATGTCGAATCCGAGAGCGAGCTCGTGCGCCTCAACGCGGTGGCGGGCGCTGCCGGGCGCAAGGCGCGCGTGTCACTGCGCGTCAACCCGGATGTCGATCCGAAAACCCACCCTTACATTTCCACCGGACTGAAGGAGAACAAGTTCGGCATCGAGTTCGGCACTGCGGCACAGCTCTATCGAAAAGCCGCCGCCATGCCCAATCTGACCGTCGTCGGCATCGACTGCCACATCGGCTCGCAACTGACGGAAACCGCGCCGTTCATTGCCGCCCTCGACAAGGTCTTGCAGCTTGTGGATGAACTCGAGGCGGGCGGCATCGTGCTCGAACACATCGACCTTGGCGGCGGCCTTGGCATCCGTTATCAGGACGAAACCCCGCCCGCCGTAGGTGATTACCTCGCGCCGCTGTTTGCGCGCCTTGCCGGCCGCAGGCAGAAAATCATGTTTGAGCCGGGCCGCCACCTCGTCGGCAACGCCGGCCTGCTGCTGACGCGGGTCGAATACCTCAAGCACAACAGCGAGAAAAACTTCGCCGTGGTCGATGCCGCCATGAACGATTTGATGCGCCCGGCGCTCTATCAGGCATGGCACGACATCATTGCCGTCAACCGGCGCGAGGCGGAGGCGAAAACCTACGATATCGTCGGTCCGGTGTGTGAAACAGGCGACTGGCTGGGACGCGAACGGCGGTTGCCGCTGGCCGAGGGAGACCTGCTCGCCGTCTTGTCTGCGGGCGCTTATGGCATGAGCATGAGTTCCAATTACAACAGCCGCAGCCGCGCCGCCGAAGTGATGGTTGATGGTGCACAGGCGCACCAGATTCGTGCCCGCGAGAAACCCGAGGAGCTCTTTGCTTTAGAACGACTTTTACCGTAAATTTACGACCCTTGATCCGGGTAAAGCCGGCGTCGCAGGCGGACCGTGGCGCAGCCAGTAATCGAGGCGCAAACGCGGCAATCACAGCAGGACTATCAGCGAACAGCATCCATGAACGATCCGATTATTTCCACGTCATCCGAAAAGCCGTTTATGAGCGCCAAGCGCGCGATATTGTTCAGCCTGCTGGCAATCGCCATCGCCGGCGGCGGACTCTATGTCTACATGGGCCCGCCCAAAAGCGCGCTCGAAGCCAAGGCCAACACCGCGCAGCCTGCGGGCGGCGCTGCCCAAGTTGGAAAAGGCGATTCCGGCAAAACCGGTGCGGCCAAGGGCGGCGCCGGCAAGGGTTCGGGCGTGGTGCCGGTGTCGGTTGCCGCAGTCACGCAGGAGAACGTCCCGTTCAAGCTGCAGGCGATTGGCAACGTCGAGGCCTTGTCCACCGTCAGCGTGAAGGCGCGTGTGGACGGCCAGATCATCGAGGTCGGATTCAAGGAGGGCGACGAGGTGCGCAAGGGCGGCGTCCTGTTCCGGATAGACCCGCGCCCGTACGAGGCGACGCTGCGCCAGGTCGAGGCCAATCACCTGCGCGACGCCGCGCAGCGCGACCAGACACGCTCGCAGGAAAAGCGCTACCAGGAATTGCTGCAAAAGAATTTCGTGTCGAAAGAGGCCTACGCGCAGATCCGTACCAACGCCGATGCGGCCGAAGCGGTGGCCCAGTCGAGCAAGGCCGCCATCGACAACGCCAGACTCAATCTCGAGTACTGCACCATCCGTTCGCCCATCGACGCCTACACCGGCAAGATCCAGATCCAGATGGGCAACCTCATCAAGGCTAACGACACCAATGCGCTGGTGGTGCTCAACCAGGTCAAGCCGATCTATGTCAGCTTCGCGGTACCGGAGCAAAGTCTCTCGATGCTGCGCACCCACATGGGCAAGAAGGCGCTTGCCGTCGAGGCCTCGCCGCCGAACGCCGCCGGCAGGGCGCCCGCTTCGGGCACGCTGATCTTTGTCGATAACGCCGTCGATGCGAGCACCGGCACCATCAAGCTGCGCGCGCGCTTCCCCAACAACGACAAAGGCCTGTGGCCGGGCCAGTTCGTCAACGTCAGCCTTACGCTCTACGAGCAAAAAGACGCGCTGATGGTGCCGGCACAGGCGGTGCAGACGGGTCCGGACGGACGCTTCGTGTTTGTGGTCAAGCCCGACATGACCACCGAGGTGCGCAAAGTGACGGTGGAGCGTGCAGACGGCGACCGGCTGATCATCGCCAAGGGCCTGCAGAACGGCGAACAAGTGGTCACCCGCGGGCAGTTGCGGCTTGCCCCCGGGGTGAAGATAAGCACCGGGGCAGTGGCCAAATCCTGAGCCGGCGCCATTCCGCCGGCCGCCCCGGGCTTTGGCTTCAGGGCGGCACACTGAATTGCGGACAAAGGTAAGGACTGATGGGCGCGAATATTTCGGAACTGTTTATCCGCCGTCCGGTGATGACCGTGCTGGTCATGCTGGGCATTGTCGTATTCGGCATCGCCGGCTTCAAAAAACTGCCGGTATCGTCGCTGCCCAACGTTGACTTCCCCACCATCCAGGTCACCGCCGAATTGTCCGGCGCAAACCCCGAAACCATGGCCTCGGCCGTCGCCACCGTGCTCGAGAAGCAGTTCTCGACCATCGCCGGCATCGATTCGATGACCTCGATCAGCAGCCAGGGTATCACCAGCATCACCATGCAGTTCTCGCTCGAGCGCGACATCGACGCGGCGGCACAGGACGTGAACTCGGCCATCGCCGCGACGGCGCGCCAGTTGCCCACCAACATGGCCTCGCCGCCCTCGTTCCGCAAGGTCAACCCTGCGGACGCGCCGATTTTCTTCCTGACGCTGACCTCGGACACGCTGCCGCTCTCGACCGTGAACGAGTACGCCGAGACGGTGCTGGCGCAGCGCATCTCCACCATCAACGGCGTGGCGCAGGTGCAGGTGCAGGGGCAGCAGAAGTACGCGGTGCGGGTGCAGGTGGACCCGAGCGCGCTCGCCTCGCGCGGCATCGGCATCAACGAGGTCGAAACCGCGGTGGCCAACGCCAACGTCAACCTGCCCACCGGCACGCTCTCCGGCGCCAACCAGGTCTATGCGGTGCAGGCGACCGGCCAGTTGTTCACCGCCGACGCCTACCGCCCGGTTATCGTCGCCTACCGCAACGGCTCGCCCATCCGGCTGAGTGAGGTCGGCACCGTCGTCGATGGCGTGCAGAACAACAAGGTCGCGGCGTGGACCAAGGGCAAGCGCGGCATCGTGCTCTCCATCCTGCGCCAGCCGGGCACCAACACCATCGAGGTCGTCGACAAAATCCGGCAACTGCTGCCGACCTTCCGCACCGAAGTGCCGGCGGGCATCGACATCGACATTCTCTACGACCGCTCCATCACCATCCGCAACTCGGTCGAGGATGTCGAATTCACGCTGCTCGTG
>CAYLPI010000095.1:0-10527 GCA_964385505.1 uncultured Bordetella sp. | reverse complement strand
GGGCGTGATTTTCGTGTTCCTGCGCAGCATCCGCGCCACCCTCATTCCCAGCATCGCCCTGCCCATTTCCATCGTCGGCACCTTTGCGCTGATGTATTCGTTCAACTTCAGCCTCGACAACCTGTCGCTGATGGCGTTGACGCTGTGCGTGGGCTTTGTCGTTGACGACGCGATCGTCATGCTCGAGAACATTTCACGCCACATCGAGATGGGCAAATCGCCGCTGCAGGCAACCCTGGATGGATCGAAGGAAATCTCCTTCACCATCGTGTCAATGACCATTTCGCTGATTGCGGTGTTCATCCCGGTGCTGTTCATGAGCGGCATCCTCGGGCGCCTGCTGTACGAGTTCGCCGTGGTCATCATCATCGCCGTGCTCATCTCGTGCTTCGTGTCGCTGACGCTGACGCCGATGATGTGCAGCCGCATACTCAAACCGCACAGCGAGGAGAAGCACGGCCGGCTGTTCATGCTGACCGAGCGCATGTTCGACGCCTGCCGCAACGCCTACGACCGTACCCTCGTCTGGTCGATGGACCATGCACGCACCGTCATGATCGTGTTCCTGATCATCGTCATCGCAACCGTGGCGCTGTTCATGCGCATGCCCAAGGGCTTCCTGCCCAACGACGACAGCGGGCAGTTGTTCGCCTTCATCGAGGGACCGCAGGATATTTCGTTCGAGGCCATGGCCGAGGCCGAGCGCAAGGTGCTCGACATCATCAACGCCGATCCGAACGTGGAGGCGGCGATGGGCTTCATCGGTTCGAGCCCCTTCAATCCCTCGCTCAACGTCGGCCGCGCCACCATCGCGCTCAAGCCCTTCGGCAAACGCAAACCGGCCGACGAAGTGGTGCGCGGCCTGCGGCCAAAATTGCAAAGCGTGGTCGGCGTCAAGGTGTTCGTGCAAAACGTGCCCGTCATCCGCATCGGCGGTTCGTTGACCAAGAGTCCCTACCAGTACGTGCTGCAGGGGGCGAGCACCGAGCAGTTGTACCGCTGGGCGCCGCTGATCGAGGCCAAACTGCGAACGCTGCCCGAACTGGTCGATGTCACCACCGACCTGCAGATCACGCGCCCGCAGGTTACGGTCGAGATCGACCGCGAGAAGGCGTCATCGGTCGGCGTCACGCCGCAACAGATTTCCTCGGCGCTCAATCTCGCCTTCGGTTCGAAGCAGGTGTCGAACATCTACACCGCGACCAACAACTACTGGGTCATCCTCGAGCTCGATCCGAAGTACCAGCGCGACCCCTCGGCGCTGAACATGCTCTATATCCGCTCCACCACCGGCGTGCTGGTGCCGCTAACTTCGGTGGCGAAGTTGAGTTTCGGTGTCGGTCCGCTGTCGGTGACCCACGCCGGCCAGTTGCCCTCGGTCACGCTCGCCTTCGACCTGCGGCCCGGGCTGTCGCTGTCCGAGGCCATTACCGTGGTCGACAAGGCCGTCGGTGAAATGCAGGTGCCGGCCACCATCACCGGCAAGTACCAGGGTACGGCGCAGGCCTTCCAGAGTTCGCTTGCCGGCATGGGCATTCTGCTGATAGTGGCGATTTTCGTCATCTACCTCGTACTGGGCATCCTCTACGAGAGCTTCATCCATCCGATCACCATCCTGTCCGGGCTGCCCACCGCCGGCCTCGGCGCACTGCTGACACTGTGGGCCTTCGGCATGGAGCTCAACATGTATGCCTTTGTCGGCATCATCATGCTGATCGGCATCGTCAAGAAGAACGCCATCATCATGATCGACTTCGCCGTCGAGGCCCGGCGCAACGAGGGCAAGAGCGCGCGCGAAGCCATCCACGAGGCCTGCATCATCCGTTTCCGGCCGATCATGATGACCACCTTTGCCGCGCTGTTCGGCACGCTGCCCATCGCCATGGCCATCGGCGCGGGTGCCGATGCACGCCAGCCACTGGGTCTGGCGGTGGTCGGCGGACTGATCGTGTCGCAGTTCCTGACGCTCTACATCACGCCGGTGATTTACATTTACTTCGAGCGCCTGCAGCAAGGGCTGGAGACAAAACAAACCCACAGCGGCGGCGGCGAGGCGGCCACTGACGCCGCAGACTAAGCCGTAGAGGTAAGCGGTCGGCGTTGGCACACGCGACGCGCATATGCCGGAAACCCCTGCCAGGCGCGGGTTTCCAGACGATTGCCTGCGATGGAGATGGCGGCGGGAGCCGGTCTTGCCGGGGTGCGCCGGGCCTTACGCGGGTTTGCGCGCCACAGTTGCAGGCGCGGCGCACGACTCGCGCAGCTTCACCACCAGCCGGTAACCGAGTAGCAGCGCAAGAATCAGCGCGTAAATGACCGGCTCGGTCAGGTCGCGCTTGACCATCCACCAGAAGTGCAGCACCCCCAGCGGACCGATGACGTAGATGAGCCGGTGCAGCTTGAGCCAGCGCGCGGCGCCGAGGCGGCGCACCATGGCGTTGGTCGAGGTGACGGCAAGGGGCAGCATCAGCAGCAGCGCGCCGAAGCCGACGGTGATGAAGGGGCGCTTGATGATGTCCTTGATGATCTCGCCAAGCTCGAACACATGGTCGAAGGACACATAACTCGCCAGGTGCACCACGCCGTAGAAAAACGTGAACAAGCCGAGCATGCGCCTGAACCTGAGCAGCCAGCCCCAGCCGGTGAGTTTGCGCAGCGGCGTCACCGCCAGCGTGATGAGCAAAAAGCGCAGCGTCCAGTCACCGGTCGCGCGCGTGATGAACTCGGCCGGGTTGGCGCCCAGCCATTCCGGAAAGACCAGCGCCCCCGCCACCAGCCGCGCCAGCGGCACCAGCGCCAGCGCGAACACCGCGACTTTGAGTATGGTGAGCTTTGCCGGACTCAATTGCATGGCGCGAGAACCGCTCGCAAACCAGCCGTCACCTTCAGAAAAACTTCTTCAAGTCCATGCCGGCGTACAGCTTCGCCACCTGGTCACCGTAGCCGTTGAACAACTGCGTCTGTTTTGACGCGAAGAAATCGGGAATGCGGCGCTCGCGTTTTTGCGTCCAGCGCGGATGGTCAACATCCGGATTGACGTTCGAGTAAAAACCATATTCGTTGGGGCCGGCTTTTTCCCAGGCGGTCTTCGGCTGCTTTTCGACAAAGCGGATGCGTACGATGGACTTGCCCGACTTGAAACCGTACTTCCATGGCACCACCAGGCGAACCGGCGCGCCGTTCTGGTTGGGCAGCACCTCGCCATAAAGGCCGACCGACATGATGGTGAGCGGATGCATGGCCTCGTCGATACGCAAGGCCTCCACATAAGGCCACTCGAGCACCGGCAGGCGCACGCCGTTCATGACCTCGGGCTGGTAGGCGGTGACGAACTCGACGAACTTGGCGTTGGCGGTGGGCTCGACCAGTTTGGCGATCTGGTTGAACTCGAAGCCTATCCACGGGATCACCATCGACCAGGCCTCGACGCAACGCATGCGATAGACGCGCTCCTCGAGTGAAAGCTTCAGCAATTCCTCGATACCGAGCGTGCGCGGCTTCTTCACTTCGCCCTCGACCACCACGGTCCAGGGCTTGAGTTTGAGGTTCTTGGCGTGCACGGCGGGGTCGGCCTTGTCGGTGCCAAACTCGTAAAAATTATTGTAGCTGACGACGTGCTTGTACGCGGTTGGCGCTTCCACTGTGCTCAGCGGGCTTTTCGCCGCGTTGAGCTTGGCGAGGCCCGCAGTCTGCGCGCCGGCTTCGGGCGGCAGCAGGGAAGAGGCGCCGAGTATGGACCCGGCCGCCGCCAGTTTCATGAACTCGCGCCGCCGCTGATAGAACTTCAGGTCGGTGATGTCGGAGGGCAGGATATCGTTCGGGCGCTTGATCAGCATGGACTGCTCCAGGAAGTGTGTGTTGATGGTATACGAGTCGTTGCGGCGGCCGGATTCCTTACAAATCCGGCCGGCGTTTACGCGTGATGGCAGCGCGCCGGCCGGCTTGACGGGCCGGGAACGATTACGGGTTCAACTGTTGATAGACCGACGTCGCCACCTTGAGCAGCACCGCCTTGTCTAGTTCACTCGACAGCGCATAGCCGAGCTTGCCGTCGATCCAGTAAAACACCGCGACGCGGCCTTCCTGGCTGAAGCGAAACGCCGTGTCGCGCGGGTCGCCCTTGCGTGACGAGACGTACAGCGTCAGGCGCTGGCCGCGGCCGTCCTGATACATGAAATGCGCCACCGGTCCGTTCTCGCCGGGCAGCAGCCTGCCGCCCACCAGTTCGTAACCGAGCGCCTGCAGCAGCGGCGCCTTGAGGTCGGACCCCAGACGCTTGGACAGCCAGCGCACCAGATGGTCCTGTTCTGCGGCGCCGACCTCTACCGGATGGCGCACCTCGGGGGAGTACACGGCGTGCGCCATGGCCGCGCGACGCGCCAGCGAAGCGGAGGCGGCGGCGTCACGATCACGCAGCAGCGCGGAACCGCCGACACCGATGGCGACGCCCAGCACCACCCACACCGCGGCCATGGCGTAGGGCAGCCAGGCGCGGCGGATGCGCAGCAGGCGCAGCCGGTCGGGCACCGGCTCGAGCAGCACCGGATCGAAACTGGCGCGCAGCAATTCGTTCTGTCGCATCCATGACTGCACGCGCGCGGCGTCGGCCGGACTGGCGGCGAGCGCCGCCTCGACGCCCGCGCGGGTCTCGCGGTCGAGCAGACCGTCAGCGTAGGCGTGTAATTGCTCTTCGTTCATTTCACCACTTTCAAACCGGTACCCGGCATATCGGCATCGCCCGCGCCGGACAACAGCGCGCGCAGGCGTTCGCGCGCCCGCGACAGCCGCGACATCACGGTACCAATCGGCACATCCAGTGCTTTTGCCACTTCTGCATATCCCATTTGCTCTATGCCGACGAGCAGGATCACCTCGCGCTGCTCGACCGGGAGGCGCGCCAGCGCTTTTTCGATGTCGAGCAGGTCGATGCGCTCCATCTGCGTCGGCGGCGCCGGCGCGTCGTCGAACTCCTCCAGCTCGAGTCGGCGCGCGCGCACCTGGTTGACGAATACGTTGTGCATCACCGTGAACAGCCAGGCGCGCAAATCGCTGCCCTGGCGCCACAAATGGAATTTGCGGCAGGCGCGCTCCAGCGTGTCCTGCACCAGGTCATCGGCGCGATAACGATCACCCACCAGCGCGCGTGCATAACGGCGCAGGCGCGGGATGTGCTGCGCGATTTCGGGATCCATGGTGCGTGCGGTTTCCATTGAGGCAAACAGCCGGGTCGGTTGCTTTATTCCGTGCGCTTATAACAGCGCGTGAGGGGACGCATCAAGGCAATCATAGTATCACCGCAGGCAGTGCGCACCGTCGCGGCAAGGGGACCATCGTCAGACGCAAAAGAAAAGGGCGGCCGGGCCGCCCTTTTTATTGCATCACCATATTGACGGTGATGCGTGACGGTGATGCGTGACGGTGATGCGCGCTCAGCGCAGGCCGGCGATGTAATCGGATACGGCGAGAATTTCCTTGTCCGACAGCTTGGCCGCAATGGTGCGCATCATTTTCACCGGGTCGTTGCCACGTGTTTCCGCGCGCCAGGCTTTCATTTGCACTTCGGTGTACTCGGCGTGCTGGCCGGCCATACGCGGATACTGCGAGGGCACGCCGGCGCCATTGGCACCATGGCATGACGCGCACGCGGCAACACCTTTTTCAGCAATGCCGCCGCGCCAGATTTTCTGGCCCAGCGTGACGAGGTCCTTGTTGCGCGCGGCGCCTTCCTTGGGCTTCTGGCTGGCGTAATAGGCGGCGATGTTTTTCATGTCATCCGGGCTCAGTGTCGCAACCATGCCGGCCATGACTGCATTTTCGCGCTCCGCCTTCTTGCCCGCGGCAGGCTTGAAATTGATGAGTTGCTTGACGGTGTACTCGGGAATCTGACCGGCAAGTTTGGGATTGGCGGTGATGCTGCTGTTGCCGTCGGCACCGTGGCAGGCAGCGCAGACCTGGGTGGCGATGGTCTGCCCCTTGCCCGCGTCGGGTTTGGCCGGGGCGGCTTTGGCGGGCGCATCGGCAGCCATGGCCGCAGAAAAACCGGCGCCAGCGATGACGGCAGACAGGGCCAGGACAAATTTCATGCCGAGTTTCATGCAGACTCCTGAAAATGGGTCGGGAAAGGGCTCCCCCTTTTACTCCCGCATCGCCCTGCCGCCAGTGGCATGCGCCGCCGCAGAAAGGCTTGTTCCGAAAAGCTGGTATTCTATCTTAATGCAGTGTTTTTAGGCCATATTCTGGCATCCAGAGTCCCCGCCGCCGCGCCCTTGCGCGCGCCTTTGCAGCAACCCCCCATGCCATTGTTCCAAAATCTCACGTTTATCCAGTCGGCGCAGGAACTGACCGACCTGCCGCCGCACGCCGGCCTGGAAATCGCCTTCGCCGGCCGCTCCAACGCGGGTAAGTCGAGCGCCATCAACGCCCTCGCCAACCACAACCGCCTCGCCTTTGTCAGCAAAACGCCGGGCCGCACGCAACTGATCAATTTTTTCCGCATGGCGACCGGTGACTACCTGGTTGACCTGCCAGGCTACGGTTACGCCAAGGTGCCCCATACCGTGCGTGCGCACTGGCAGGGCCTGCTGGAGTTTTATCTCACCACGCGCGACCAGTTGTGCGGCCTCGCGCTGATGATGGACGTGCGGCGCCCGCTCACCGATCTCGATATCCTGATGCTCGACTGGTTTATTCCCACCGGCAAACCGGTGCATGTGCTGCTGACCAAATCCGACAAGCTGACCCCCAACCAGGGCCGGCAAACGCTGCGCGAAGTGCAGGCCGCACTGGCAAAATCCTCGCCGCTGTTTTCGGCGCAGTTGTTTTCGAGCACCAAAAAAACCGGCATTGACGAAGCCGAGGCGGTGCTCGCCGGCTGGCTGCCGAATGTGTCCATGACCACAGCGGAGCAAAAACGCGAGGTGCGCGAGGAAATCCGTGCCGCCACCACCAAAACAAGGCCCCGGACGTACAAGGGGGGTACGTCCGGGGCCTGAAATAAAAAACCCCGGGCAAAGGGGAGTAAGCCCGGGGGCAAAACGCCTTAACAGGATTAAGGCACCCGCTCAGGGAGGTGAAGCGGGGGACGATCGAAACCGTCCGTACGTATGAGTTGGAATCAGTCAAAAAGTTTCAGGCGGCATTCTTTTGAATTCGTAACAGTTTGTTAATTTATTGATACCGCAGGAGAAACCGACGCAATGAAAACCTACGGCAGCTTTCCCGGTGTGCGCATGCGGCGTATGCGTCGAGATGACTTTTCGCGCCGGCTTATGCGAGAGCATGTGCTCACTACGAACGACCTCATTTATCCGGTGTTCGTCATGGAGGGATCGAAAAAAACCCAGCCGGTGCCATCCATGCCCGGCGTCGAGCGCTACACCCTCGATAAGTTGCTGCCCGTGGCCGAAACCTGCCTCAAGCTGGGCGTGCCGGTACTCGCCTTGTTTCCGGTTATCGACGCCAGGCTGAAGACTCTGGACGGGCGCGAAGCCATCAACAACAAGGGGCTGGTGCCGCGCGTGGTCAAGGCGCTGAAAAAGGAATTTCCCGAACTGGGCGTGATGTGCGACGTCGCGCTCGATCCCTACACCAGCCACGGCCAGGACGGCGTCATTGATGAAACCGGCTACATCCTCAACGACGACACCCTCGCCATACTCGAAAAGCAGGCGCTCACACAGGCGCAGGCGGGCGTCGATATCGTTGCGCCCTCGGACATGATGGACGGCCGCATCGGCCGCATCCGCGCCCAGCTCGACGCCAAAAAATTCATCTATACGCGCATCATGGCCTACTCGGCCAAATACGCATCGGCCTTTTACGGCCCCTTCCGCGACGCCGTGGGTTCGGCGGCCAACCTCGGCAAGAGCAACAAGATGACTTACCAGATGGACCCGGCCAACGCCGACGAAGCGCTGTGGGAAGTCGGCCTCGACCTGCAAGAGGGCGCCGACATGGTGATGGTCAAACCGGGCATGCCCTACCTCGACATCCTGCGTCGCGTGAAGGACGAATTCAAGGCGCCGACCTACGTCTATCAAGTCAGCGGCGAATACGCGATGCTCAAAGCCGCCGCGCAAAACGGCTGGCTGGACGAGCCCAAGTGCATGATGGAAAGCCTGATCGCGTTTAAACGCGCGGGGGCGGACGGCATCCTCACTTACTTCGCGCTGGATGCGGCGAGGGCGCTGAAAAAAAGCTAGTGCGTGGGCAAGCGCCACAGTCGGGCTCTTGGTGACCAGCCCGTGAACGCGGCGAATGGACGATGAAGCTTGCGGGCGTAATTGCTGAGGCACACTGCGCCGCTGACTGGGAACAAGTTATGGCAGCGACTGCGCGATTTCTACTGCCTGAGGGGCGCGTGCAAGTGCGCCTGTGACGTTTTACCCATGACTCCGCGGCACCCAACGGTGCAATACCTTCCGATCCGCTCGAATTCCCTTCCTAACCCGGTGCCTGAGCGCATAGGGGTTCTCGCGTTCAGCCGCATTTTGCCAAACCGCCCCCGATTTGCTATGTTGGCCCGATGAAACCATCCGCAGCCGTGCGACTGCACCGGGACGCCGTCCGCAAGGTGGTGGCGCATCGCGCGCTCAACGCCCGCGTGGTCGGTTCTGCTGCGCAGGGCACTGACGCCGAGCGCAGTGATCTCGACATTCTGGTCGATCCGACGGCCGAAACGACGCGGCTCGACATCGGGGCGACCCGGCACGAGTTGCGCGTGCTGCCGGGCATGTCGGTGGACGTGCTCACACCCAAGGCCCTGCCCGGGAAATTCCGCGATGCCGTGCTGGCCCAAGCCATGCCGGTATGAGGCGCGGCCCGCAACGCCTGCCAGACTAACTGGATCACATACTGCAAGCCATCGAGCGCATCCGGCACTACACCGAGGGTCTGACCGAGCAGGACTTTCTCGAAAACCGGATGGTTCAGGATGCGGTGATTCGCAACTTTGAAGTGATCGGCGAAGCCAGCCGGAACATCGAGTGGGACCACCCCGAATTCTCAGCCAGGCACCCGGAACTGCCTCTCGCATTTAGCTACGAAATGCGCAACGCTCTGGCGCACGGTTACTTCAAGGTCGATCTGGAAATTGTCTGGAAGACCGTTCTGAACGACATCCCGAACCTGCAATCGCGCGTCGAAACTGCCCGGGAAAGTGCCGCCAGTCAGCCAGTGAATCGGCTGGAAATGCCCTAGGGACGGGCATTTCCAGCCGATGCAATCTAACCAAATATCAGCGCCACACCATGCGCCTCGGTCGCACCCACCGCCACCGACCCATCGGGCAGGCGCAGGCAATCAAATCCGCCACGCCGCAAGACCTGTTCCGCTGCGTCCCGATCTTCGACATGAATGAACAAGGCCGCCGCCACCGGCTCCGGCCTGCCGGAAATCCACACCCCGGGCAATTTTTTCGCCAATGCGCCGGCGCTGGCAAAGGCAAGCGACACGTCGCCGGTTTCAACCACCAGTCCTTCGGCAACCGGCTTGGCGGTCGTATTGAAAATACGCTCGTAGGGCCGGGCCGCGCTTGCCGGGTTCTCATCAACGATCGCCACGGCGGCAAGGCGTGATGCGCCGTTGCCGTGCGACTGCCACTGCGCACGCCACAACAACTCGCGCGTCAGATGCTCGCAGACAAACATGCGGTGTCCGGGGGTTGCTTCCGGCGGCAGGGTCACCAGATTGAATTTCGCAGCATGCGACACGCCACCGATATCAACCGGGCGCGACAGGGCGAGCGGCGCGCCGGGCGCGAGCCCCGCTGCGGACAACTCCATTGCGGCCCGTGCCGCGTCGCCGGTCCGCGGCACGGTGGCGGCCAGTCCCTCGCCACGCGCGAGGAAATCCGTGTAGTACTGGTTGAAAGCATGCGGCTCCGCCACGGCGGGCACGGCAACAATTTCGATGTAATCGTCGCCGAACATGATGCAGTGGTTTTGCGAGCCGAAATCGTGAAAACCGCGCGGCGTCAGCGTGAATCCGAGGCGTTGAAAGGTTTGTGCCGCGAGATCAAGGTCATGCACCGCAATGACGACGTGATCAATGCCCTGAATGTGAGCGCGCATGGGGAAACACCGAAGGATGTGGCAACATTATAACTTCGCTCCCCTGCACCTCCGGTGACCGCCATGCACATTGTCGAGAAAATTCTGCAGCAACAGGCTGAAATCAGCGCCATCCGTCAGGACATTCATGCCAATCCGGAAACGGCATTTGAAGAATTGCGCACCTCGGGCCTGGTCGCCGCCAAGCTCGCCTCCTGGGGCGTAGAAGTGCACCGGGGCCTCGCCAAAACCGGCGTTGTCGGCAAGTTGGTTTGCGGCAGCGGCAACCGCGCCATCGGCCTGCGCGCCGACATGGACGCACTGCCTATTCACGAGAAAAACAGTTTCGGCTACAAATCCAGAAACGAGGGCCGCATGCACGCCTGCGGCCATGACGGCCACACCGCAATGCTGCTCGGTGCGGCCAGGTACCTGGCGCAAAGCAAGAGCTTCGACGGCACCGTGTATTTCATTTTCC
>CAYLPI010000094.1:11954-13976 GCA_964385505.1 uncultured Bordetella sp. | reverse complement strand
GCGGGCCGCCGCCACAATCATCATCGGGGAGACAAGGTGGACATTCCAGTCAACAAGTTCAAGCAGGCGATCAAGGCCAACCAGCAACAGATCGGGCTGTGGTGCAGCCTGTCCAACCACTTCGCCGTCGAAGTCGTTGCCGGCGCAGGTTTTGACTGGCTGCTGTTCGACACCGAGCACTCGCCCAACGACATCGAGTCGGTGTTCACGCAGTTGCAGGCGGCGGCGCCCTATCACTCGCACCCGGTGGTGCGCGTGCCATGGAACGATATGGTCACCATCAAGCGCTACCTCGACATCGGCGCGCAGTCGCTGCTGATTCCGTTCATCCAGAATGAAGAAGAGGCCAAACGCGCCGTCGCCTACACGCGCTACCCGCCCGCGGGCGTGCGCGGTGTCGCCGGCACCACGCGCGCGACGCGCTTTGGCCGCGTCAAGGACTACCCCAGGCGCGCGCAGGATGAAATCTGCGTATTGCTGCAAATCGAAAACCAGGCCGGCCTCGACAACCTCGAAAAAATCGCCGCAGTTGACGGCGTGGACGGCGTATTCATCGGTCCGGCCGACCTGCACGCCTCGCTCGGCTACATGGGCGAGACCAACAATCCGAAGGTGATGCCCATCATCGACGAGGCCATCCGCCGCATCAGGAAGGCCGGCAAGGCGCCGGGCATCCTTACCGGTGTCGAGGCTGACGCAAAACGCTGGATAGGCGAGGGTTGCCTCTTTACCGCCGTCGGCGCCGACGTCGGCCTGCTGGCGCGCGCCACCGACGCGCTGGCCGCGAAATTCAAAAGCTGAACCCAAAGGCTTGCAACACTAAAGATCACAGAGGGCACTGAGACCCCGAAAAAATCAGGATGCGCTCAGACCCCGTCATTCCGAGCACCGCGAGGAATCTGCTTTTTGAAGCAATAGCAGATTGCTCGGCCTTCAGCCTCGGAATGACATGTGCTTTGTAACGTATTTTCTCCGTGTTCTCTGTGCCCTCTGTGGTAAACGCTGTTGATCTTTCACCTGCCACCCGCCCAGAAAAACCATGAAACCTGACATCCTTGTCGTCGGCCCCATGCACAGCAGCGCGCTCAAGCGGCTCGATGCCGAGTTCAGCACGCACAAGCTGTGGCTCGCCCCCGACAAGGACGCCATGTTGAAGGCGGTCGGAGGCCGCATCCGCGGCATTGCCACCGCCATCAAGTACGGCGCGCCCGGCGCGCTGATCGACGCGCTTCCAAGGCTCGAGATCATCTCCTGCTTCGGCGTCGGCTACGACGAGGTCGATGTCGATACGGCCAGGCGGCGCAAGATCCCGGTGACCAACACGCCGGCGGTGCTCAACGACTGCGTTGCCGACATCGCCATCGGCCTGATGATCGCGGTGGCCCGCAACATCGTCCGGGGCGACGGCTATGTGCGCGCCGGAAAATGGCTCAAGGGTCCGATGCCGCTCGCCACCAGCGTTTCGCACAAGCGCCTCGGCATACTGGGCTATGGCCGCATCGGCGGCGCCATCGCCAGGCGCGCCGCGGCCTTCGACATGGACATCCGCTACCACAGCCGCAACAAGGTGACCGGCGCGCCCTACGCCTATTTTCCCAGCGCACTCGAACTGGCGAAAAACTGCGACTTCATGATCGTCATCACGCCCGGCGGCAAGGACACCTTCCACCTCGTCAATGAAGAGGTCATCAAGGCGCTCGGCCCGAAGGGGTTTTTGATCAACGTCGCACGCGGCTCGGTCATCGACGAAGCCGCGCTGTTGCAGTGCCTGCAGGACAAGTCGCTCGGCGCCGCCGCACTCGATGTGTTCGAGCAGGAACCGAAAATGGACGAGGCCTTCTGGGCCCTCGACAACGTGCTGCTGCAACCGCACGTCGCCAGCGCCACGCACGAAACGCGCACCGCCATGGGCAACCTCACCGTGGACAACCTGGTGGCGCATTTCTCCGGCAAGCCGGTGTTGACGCCGGTGTATTGAACGGCGGCTGCTCCACGGCGGCGATGGTGACAATATTTACAATA
>CAYLPI010000094.1:3612-11854 GCA_964385505.1 uncultured Bordetella sp. | reverse complement strand
AATAGTGACAAATTTGTCACCACAATCGACCTGAAATGTCCGCCCGGCGCGGGTTCTAAAAAACGATTTCGTTGAATTTACGCTAAAGGCCTGCCCATGCGCGTCCCCTTCGACACCCTCAAAGCCCAGCTCGTCGCGATATTCACCGCCTGGGGCATGAGCGAGGCGCATGCCCGCACCACCGCCGAGCGCATGGGCGCGGCCGACATCCGCGGTATCGACTCGCACGGCGCGACGATGATGCAGCTCTACTCGGAGCAATTCGCCGCCGGCCTCATCAACGTGCGGCCGGAGATTCGCGTACTGCGCCAGTCGCCGGTCACGGCGCTGCTCGACGCCGACCATGCGCTTGGCCACGTACCGGCGACGCAGGCGATGGAACTGGCCATCGCCAAATGCAAAAAAAGCGGCCTCGCCGCGGTGGCGGTCAAGCAGTCCAATCATTACGGTTCGGCCGGCGCCTATGCGCTGATGGCGGCCGAGGCCGGCCTCATCGGCATGTCCTTCACCTCGGTCTGGCATGCGGTGGTGGTGCCGACCTTCGCCGCCGAGCCGATGTTCGGCACCAACCCGATCGCCTTCGCCGCACCGGGCAAAAAGCACCCGATGTTCTACCTCGACATGGCCACCAGCACCGCCGCCGTGGGCAAACTCAAGGTTGCCAACCTCAACGGCAAGAGCGTGCCCGAGGGCTGGGCACTCGACGCCGCCGGCAATCCGGTCACCGACCCGGCGCTCGCGCTGCAAAAAGTGCTGCTGACGCCACTCGGTGCAACCCGCACCATGGGCAGCCACAAGGGCTACGGCCTTGCCGCAATGGTTGAAGTGCTGTGCTCGATGGTGCCCGGCGCCTGGTATGCGCCGACGCGCGAGGCGCGCCATCCGGGCGAGCAGCACAACAACATCGGGCACTTTTTCCTTGCCATCGACCCGGATGCCTTTCGCGACGAGGGCGAGTTCGAGGACGACCTCGACGACATGATCGAAGCGCTGCGCGCGACGCGCCCGACCGAAGCGGGCCGGCCGGTGCTGGTCGCCGGCGACCCGGAACAGGCGGCGATGAAAGACCGCCTCGTCAACGGCGTGCCGCTGCCCGACATGCTGACCGGCCAGTTGAAGGCCATCGCCGCAAACGCCGGGGCACCCTGGCTTATTTAGGCTGTGCCATACTGGGATTTGCAGGCGCACCCCTTTTGCAGGCGCACCCCTAATTGGCGGCAGGTGGCGGCAGGTGGCGCCGGGACAAAACGGCCCCGACAGAGGCCGCGCCCGGCAAAGGCAGTTCTTTTCGACACAGGAGGAAACATGATCAGCAAAACCCTTGGCTCCATTGGCAGCATTGCCATCGCCGCCGGCATCAGCGCCTTCGCCGGCAGCGCCGCAGCAGCAGACCTTCGCATCATGACGGGCCCGCAGGGCGGCGTCTGGGTGCCGCTTGCCGGTTCGTTCAAGAACATGTGGGAAAAAGCCATCCCCGGCCTCAGCGTGCAGACGCTGCCCGGGGCCGGCATTGCCAACATCCGCGGCATCGACGAGGGCAAGGCCGACGTCGGCTTCGGCAACAGCATCACCTCGGTGGACGGCATCAACGGCGCGCCGCCCTATCCGCAAAAGGTGACCAAGGTCTGCCAGGTCGCCAACCTGTATCCGCAGTACTTCCAGATCGTCGCGCTCGCCAGCGCCGGCATCAACGGCCTCGGCGACATGAAGGGCAAGTCCCTTGCGGTGCAGCCCAAGGGCAACACCGCCGAGCTCATTTCGCAGCACATGCTGCGCATCGCCGGCCTCAACACCCAGACCACCAAGGTGAGCTTCGTCAACTCGTACACCGACGCCGCCTCGATGCTCAAGGACGGCCACGCCCAGGTGTTCACGCTCGGCACCACCATCCCCGCCTCCTCGGTGATGGATGTCGCCGCCGGCCGCGACATCAAGATGATCCCGGTCACGGCGGGCGAGGTCGCGGCAATGAAAAAGATCAATCCCGGCTATACCAAGGGCGTGATCAAGGCCGGCACCTATCCGAAGCAGGACAAGGATGTCGATGCCATCGTCTATTCGGCCCACCTCGTCGCCGCCTGTTCGCTGCCCGAGCAACAGGTCTATACCATGGTCAAGACCATCGTCGCCAACATGCAAGACCTGGTGTCGATCAACAAGGCAATGGAGGGCCTGACGCCCAAGATGATGGCCGAGGATGTCGGCGTGCCCTTCCACCCGGGCGCGGTGAAGTTCTATAAAGAAGTCGGGGCAATGTAAGGCGGCACGCCGCACATGCCTCCGTAAAACATCCCCCCGCCGTACTGCGGGGGGATTTTCTTTTCAGGACCCATGCCATGACCCTTCCGGGCGCAATCCGCTGCACCGCAGGCATCGTCGCCGTTTCGATGTCGCTCTACCACATGTGGGCGATCGCCTTCTCGCCGCCCGAGGCGCTGATTTTTCGTGGCACCCACCTGTTGTTCGCGCTGTGCCTTGTATACCTGCTGTTCCCGGCGGCGCAAAAAGACGGCGTGCGCCGCCTGCTGTGGCTGGACGGCCTGCTCATCGCCGCCAGCATCGCCATGGTCGGCCACATCTTCCTCACCTACGAGAGCATCACCAACCGCATCATCTACATCGACGACCTCACCGTCTGGGACAAGTCCATGGCGGTGCTCGCGGTGCTGCTGGTGCTCGATGCCACGCGCCGGGTCATCGGCTGGGCGCTGCCGGTCACCGCGCTGGTCTTTCTCGCCTACACCGTGTTCGGCACCGAGATCAAGGCGCAGATACTGCTCGAGCAGCTTTACCTGTCCACCGAAGGCATTTTCGGTTCCACGCTGGGCGTGTCGGCCGCCTACGTCATCGTGTTCGTGCTGTTCGGCAGCTTCATGGAAAAATCCGGCACCGGCAAACTGTTCATGGACTTCGCCCTCGCCATAACCGGCCATACCGCCGGCGGCCCGGGCAAGGTTTCGGTGGTGAGTTCGAGCCTGTTCGGCACCATTTCGGGCAGCGCCGTCGCCAACGTCATGGTGGACGGCCCGATGACCATTCCGCTGATGAAGCGCTCGGGCTTCACGCCGGCCTTTGCCGCCGGCGTCGAGGCCACCGCCTCGACCGGCGGCCAGATCATGCCGCCCATCATGGGCGCCGCCGCCTTTGTCATGGCCGAGTACCTCGCGGTAAGCTACTTTCAGGTCACGGTGTGGGCCTGGATTCCGGCGCTGCTGTTCTATGTCGCGGTGTTCGCGGCGGTGCACTTTGAGGCCAAGCGCGTCGGCCTGATGGGCGTGCCCAGATCCGAATTGCCGCGCCTCGGTGCCGTGATGCGCGAACGCGGCCACCTCTTCATCCCCATCCTGATCGTGCTTGGCGGCATGTCGATGTCCTACTCGGCGCCGCTGTGCGCCCTCGTCGGCGCCATCTCCTGCCTGCCGATCGCGCTGATGCGCAAATCCACGCGCGAGGGCATCGGCTGGCGCAGCGTCATCGAGGCCATGGAGGGCGGCGCAAAAGACGCGCTGGCCGTGGCCATGGCCTGCGCCTGCGCCGGCATCGTCATCGGCGTCATCGCACTTACGGGACTTGGCATCACCTTCACCCAGGGCGTGGTGGCGTTGTCGCAGAACAGCCTGCTGCTGGCGCTGATGCTCACCGCGGTCGCGGGCATCGTGCTCGGCATGGGCATGCCGACCACACCGGCCTACATCGTCATGGTGTCGCTGCTGGTGCCCGCCTTGATCAAGCTCGGAGTGGCGATTCCGGCGGCGCACATGTTTGCGCTCTACTTCGCGGTGTTGTCGGCCATCACGCCACCGGTGGCGCTGGCGGTATTCGCCGCCGCCGGCCTCGCCAAGGCCAATATGTGGCACGCCGGCTGGCAGGCGGTGCGCATCGGCTCGGCCGGCTTCATCGTGCCCTTCATGTTTGTTTATGAACCGGCGCTGCTGATGATAGGCGAATGGACCGCGGTGGCCAGTGCCGTGGTGAGCGCCACCGTCGGCTGCATCACGCTCGCCGCCGGCCTGTTCGGTTACCTCGCACGGCCGTGCAGCGCGTGGCAGCGCGCGGTGCTGGTCATCGCCGCGCTGCTGCTGATCAAGCCGGGCTGGGTCACCGACCTCATCGGCGTCGCCCTGCTCGGCACGGTACTGGCCGTGCAGTTGCTGGGCAAGCCGCAGCGCGCCGGCGCGACGACCCCGCACTGAACCATGCCGCAGATCACACGGCCGGTTGCGGTCGCCGCCGCAATCGCCGCCGGTGTAATCGGCGGTTGCGCCTTTGCCAAGATATCGCCGGCGCTGCCGCTGCTAAAGCGCGAACTGGGGCTGACGCTGATCGAGGCCGGCTGGCTCGCCTCGGCCTTCAATGCGCTCGCCATGGTCAGTGCCATCGTATTCGGTGTGCTGTCCGGCCGCGCCGGCGCATTGCGATTTTGCGTGTTCGGCCTCGGCTGCATCGCCGCCGGCGGCGTGCTGGGCGCACTCGCCCCCGGCGCGGGCGTGCTGATCGCCTCGCGCCTCATCGAGGGCATGGGTTTCATCGCCATCGTCGTCGCTGCGCCCGGCCTTATCGTCATGGCCACCGCTCCGGCGCAGCGCGGTGTCGCCTTCGGCTTCTGGTCGAGCTACATGCCCTTGGGCAGCGCCATCGTCATCGTGCTCTCGCCTCTGGTGCTGGCCCACACCGGCTGGCGCCCGTTGTGGCTGCTGGTCAGCGTCTGCGCCGTCGCCGTCGCCGCGCTGCTCGCCTCGCAGCGCCGCCACTTTGATGCGGTGAGGCCCGCCGCATCGGCGTCCCTCGCGCACGTTCGCAGCGCGCTGTCGCAACCGGTGCCCTGGCTGCTCGGCCTGGTGTTCGCGGTGTACACCACGCAAAACGTCTCGATGCTGATCTGGCTGCCGACCTACCTGCAGGAAGTCAGCCACGTCGGCGCCACCGCTGCGGCCATGCTCACCGCGCTGGCGATTTTCAGCAATTGTTTCGGCAACGTCTTCGGCGGCTGGCTGATCCAGCGCGGCGTCTTGCGCGGGCGCATTATCGTCAGCACCTTTTGCATCACCAGCGTGTTGTTTGCAGGCATTTTTGCCACCAGCCTGCCCGACGGCCTGCGCTACGCGCTGATGCTCGCCTACAACATGGTCACCGGCATGGTGCCGGCGGCGGCGATCTCCGGTGCGGCGCGCTACGCCCGCACGCCGGCCGAAGCGGGACCGCTGCAAGGTCTGGTGATGCAAATCGCCAATGTCGGCATATTCTTCGGCCCGCCGCTGGTCGCAGCGGTGGTGACCTGGCGCGGCACATGGGACGCGGCGCTGTGGGTGATGCTGGCGTGCGCGCTGGTGGGCGTCAGCGGCGGCATCCTCATCGGTCGCCACGAACGGGTGGCGCCCGCGCCTGCACCAAACTCCTAGTTTTGTGCTGCTTTTCGCGTACAAAAACTGCCAGGATCACCCTAAACCTGCGCCATCGTGTGCCGATATCCAACATACAGGTGATGCAGCGCGGCCAAGTGCCGCCCAAAGCGAAAAATCGGCCGAGAAAGCAGTGCTTATCGCGATTTTGCCCGGCGTCCGGCTTGGTACATTGCTCCCTGTGCCGCGCTAAGTCATGGGTCATGGGTCATGGATCATAGGTCATGGGTCATAGGTCATGGGTCATGGCTCATGGGCGGCGCGAACGACCGCCGGGAGCACGCCAACCAGCAAGCCCCGTCAAGACCGCCAAGGCCGCGACGGAAACAACCGGAGACGCTAGATGAATGGCAAGAGTTCTGACCGCGGCAATGCGCTGACGCCGCACCCTGGCCCTGAGGCGCGCCTGCCGCAGGGCGTGCGCAGCATGGCATCGGTGGTGGTGCGCAAATCCGACCAGATGGTGATGCACATGACGCGCGAAACGGCCGATTCGCTCGGGGCGGCTGCGCTGCGGGCTTTCGGGGTGACGGCGATACTCTGAGGGGAAGGCGGCTTCGTGCCCGTGGTTCGCGCGTTTCTTTGCCGACGCGCAAGAAGTTTCGCCCCCCTTGCGGGGGGTGAAACCGCCCCACTACAAAGCAGCGCCACCGAAGGCAAAGAGAAGCACCAAACCATCGCGCGTGCCAAGCGGAGTCACATCTTGATGCCCCCCTTGCCGGGCGCACCCCGGCCGGCAGCATCACGATGCGCACATCGACTGGAAACGCCCGCCTGGCGGCCGTTTCCAGTCGATGTGCTATAGCCCGGGCCGGGACTGTTCCTGAAAAAAATACAGCCGAAAAAAAGCCCCGCAGCGGACGCCGCGGGGCCCGATTGCGTGCGCTCAGTTACGGCTCAGCGCGTTTTGCCGACCGCCGTATACAGCTCGGCCAGCGGCACGACACGGCCGTGCAGCGGCAGTATCTTGTCAATGTCGAGCTTCAGCCGCTCGATGTTGCTGACCAGCGTGAGGTGGTTGCCGTTGGGCGTGGCCGGCGGCTTGGAACCGGGCGGGCCCGGCGTAAAGGCATCGGCTTCGATCAGCAGCCGTTCTTTCGGCATGTATACCATCAGGAAGGTGTCGTTGTGGTCGCCGCCGGTGATGCGGTGCACTTCGAGCGTGCGCGTGCCGTCACTCATCTGCATTTTTTCGCCCACACCCATCACCTTGGCCTTTTTGGCTGACTTGGTCAGCAGGTCCGGGTTGATGGTGTTCTTGGTCGCCAGGGCTTTTTCGAAGTAGGCCTTGTTGCCCGCCTGGGTGACGATGGTCGCGCCCAGGGCGGCGGCGGTGCGGATGCCGCCGGTATGGTCGAAGTGGTTGTGCGAGTTGATGACAAAGCGGATCGGCTTGCCGGGGGCGAGTTTTTTCACCTCGTCAATGACCGGCGCGCTGCGCCCGTCGTTGAGCGGCGCCTCGACCATGACGATGTGGTCCTTCATCTCGATGGCTACGCTGTTGTGCGAACCGCCGGCGACATGCCACACCCCGTCGGCCACTTTTTCGGTGGTCACGCGCTCGACCGCCTTGGCCACGGCGTCGGGCACCTGGATGTCGGCAGGCGCATTGGGCGTGACGTTGGTGACAATGACTTCGAGCGTGGGGTGTCCGCCCTGCGCCATGCTGATGCGCCCGGGGAACTTGATGCCGCCGGTATCGCGGTATTCGCTGAACAGCGCAACCGAGGCCACCTCGCCCAGCACCGGATCGGGCAGTCGCGACTCAACGCGCTCGAGCACAAAGCTGTCGTTGAAATACGCCGTGGCCTTGAGGCGCCCGGGCACGGTAAAACTCACCGCGGCGAGCGACTTGCCGCCCCTGGAGGCAAAGCTCAGTTTGGCGTTGTGTTTCATCGCCGCCTTGATCACACCGTGCGGCGTCACCCACAACTGGTGCACGCGGTCGGCGACAAAGCGCGGGCCGGGCTGCGCATTGGTACCGGCCATGTTCCAGGCCATGTCGCCGCTGACGAACTGGTCGTTGCGCTGCTGGCCCGACAGCGGATAGCCGCCGCCACCCTTGGGCTCGGCACGGCTGAGGGTGATTTCCTCGCGCATCGACGCGGTGTCGTAATTGATGGTGCGGGTCAGGTTGTGGACATTGATTTTCGGCCAGGGCTTGCCCGGCACGAAGGCCTGGCCGTAGGTCCAGCCCGTACCCTCGGCGGTATAGCGCAGGGTTTTCGGGTCGCCCATCGCGGCGGCGGCGCGCTTGAGCACCCCGCTCGCATCGTCGGCGAGCGCAGCACCCGGCGCCATCAAGCTGAATGCGGCCACCGCCGCTCCGGCAAGAACGAATCCCGCCATGGATTTTTGCTTGAACATCACTACCCCCCCTCGAATTGAGTCCGACCCGATGGACGGACATTGCAGTGTTAACAGTGCAGCCTGCGGATTCTATTCCCGTGCCCTGCTGCGGGGTATCACGCTTCGCAATGCATGCGCCGGGGCATCGCTTCCACGCGCGGCCCCGCCCCCGGCCCGGATAGCGGCGTCTATTGCCGGTCGGCAGCGGGTGCCTCGGGCAGCGGGAAGCGAAAGGTCTTGTAGCGCGGCCACTGGGTATTGGCGACGAACTGCCCCTCCCACCAGCCGGCATCGGCCGCGCCGGCGCTGGCGACGCCATCGGCCTTGCGGCAAATTTCCAGGCCGGCTTCGGTCAGGCGGTAACTGGTCGGCGTGGCCTGCAGCCATTGCTGCTTTTTCCAGTAATCGAGGGCGCGGCCCTTGATCAGGAAATCGACTATTTTTTTCGGCATGTCGAGCAGCGACAAATCTCCGCCGCCTCCGCCGACACTGGC
>CAYLPI010000094.1:0-3512 GCA_964385505.1 uncultured Bordetella sp. | reverse complement strand
CGACACTGGCCACACTGGCGATGCGAAACGCCGCCACCGTATAGGCGCGGATTTCCGCCTGCTTTTGCGGAAAATCGGCGGGCGCGAACAGTTTCACGGGCTGGGTGGGCATGGCGGTGCGCTTTGCAATGAAAACAATGAGGAGCAGGGCTGGTACAGGAGCGCCATTCTATGCCTTATCATGACGCTCTTCGCCAACGGCTTTGCACCACAGGAACCCCATGTCCGATTCGCTCAAGACCGTGACCGACTTTCTCGCCTCGCTGCGACCGGCTGCCGGCGGCAAACCGGCGCCGCGCGCCGAACTGCTGGCCGAAGACGCGATTTTCCAGACCCTTGGCAAGATCGAGGGCCGCACCGCGGTGATGGAGCGCATGGGCAACGACGGCGCGGGCGCCGTCTATCGCACGATGCAATGGGGAACACCCGTGATGGACAGCACCGAAGCGCGCATCACCGGCCACATGCCTGCTGGCGGCGGCGTCATCATCACCTTCGGGTTCAAGGGCGGCCTCATCAGCGCGGTGCTGCAACAGCCGCTGCCCGGCGCGCCGGTGCCGGCCACGCCGATAAAAATCACCGACGAAATGCGCGCCATGGTGGCGAGCGCGCAGACTGACGGTTTCCCGATGACCGTGGCGCACGTGGATGTAAGCGGCCAGCCGATCATTTCGTTTCGCGGCTCGACGCAGGTGTTCAGCGACACGCAGCTTGCCATCTGGGTGCGCAATGCCGACGGCAATTTCCTCAACTCGCTCGCCGCCAACCCGAAAATCGCACTGATGTACCGCAACGCCAAGACGCGCGCCCTCTACCAGTTCCAGGGCCGCGCCCATGTCTCGACCGACGCCGCCGCGCGCGAGCAGATTTTCTCCAACATGAACCAGAGCGAGCGCAACCACGACTATGCGCTGACCGGCATTGCGCTCGTGATCGACCTTGACCGCGTCGAGGGCTGGGCCGGCATGAGCCCGGACGGCCAGGTCGGCCGGGTGCGCATGCTGGGAGACGCAACATGAGGCTGCAACGATATCTTGCCGCAGCCCTTGCCGCGCTGCTCGCCGGTGCGGTCATGGCGCAATCGCCGCACACCCACAATCACAGCTTCGGCGACGCACAGAGCTGGGCGAAGGTATTCGACGACCCGGCGCGCGACGCCTGGCAAAAACCGCACGAGGTCATCCAGGCGCTCGCGCTCAAGTCCGATGCGGTGGTGGCCGACATCGGCGCAGGCACCGGCTATTTTGCCGTGCGCCTCGCGCACATGCTGGACAAGGGGCGCGTCTATGCCGTCGACGTGGAACCGCACATGGTTCGCTACCTTGGCGACCGCGCCAAAAAAGAGGGTATCGGCAACCTCTACGCCATCCGCGGCACGCCCGGTGACCCACACCTCCCGGCAAAAGTGGACATGGTACTGGTGGCCGACACCTACCACCACATCGGTTCGCGCCGGGCCTACTTCGCCAAGCTCGCTGCTTCGCTCAAACCGGGAGGCCGCGTTGCCATCATCGACTTCACTGCCACCTCGAAGATCGGCCCGCCGCAGGCTGCGCGCATGACGCCGGAGAGCGTCAAGGCGGAAATGACCGGGGCGGGCTACCGTCTCGCCACGACCCACGATTTTCTGCCCAACCAGTTTTTCCTGATATTCGAGCGAAACAAATAGCATTGCGCTGACGGCGGCATCAAGGTCGCGGTAGGCTCGACGCAAATCACTCGACGCAAATCATGGTGGGTGCACACCGGATTGCAAAAAAAAACAGTATCACTAAAAAGACAAACACAAGGAGGCAACATCATGACAGTCGATTCCGCGCGCGCCTGCGCCACCCACAGCAGCAGTTGCGACTGCGCCCCGCTTGAAATCAGCGCCGAAACCTTTGGCAGACGCCGCGGGTTCATGCAGGCCCTGGGGGCCATCAGCGCCACCGCCGCCCTGCCCGCCTGCACCAGCATGGGCGGCTCGATGGCCGCACCCAAGCGCATTGACACCCACCACCACTTTTACCCGCCCGAATACCAGAAGGCCTGGTTCGACTGGGAGAACCAGCGCAAAATCCCGCACTTCAAGCAGCAAGAGGACTGGAGCATCGCCAAGGCCATTGCTGAAATGGACAAGGCCGGCGTGCGCACCGGCATTCTTTCGCTCGCCTCGACGCCCGGCGTCTGGTTCGACAAGGGCCCGGCCGAGGCCGTCAAGATGGCGCGCACCTGCAACGACTTCGGCGCGAAGATGGTCAGGGACTACCCCGGTCGCTTCGGCCTGTTCGCGACGCTGCCGATGGTCGATGTCGAAGCGAGCCTGAAAGAAATCGCTCATGCCTTTGACGTGCTCAAGGCCGACGGCGTCGGCCTGCAGACCAATTACGGCGACGTCTGGCCCGGCGACGCGAAGTTCAAGCCCGTCTTCGACGAACTCAACCGGCGCAAGGCCGTGGTCTATTTCCACCCGCTCGTCGCCGCCTGCTGCGGCCGTCTTTCAGTCGGCACCTTTCCTGCCGTCATCGAAGTGCCGCACGACACGACGCGTGCAGTGGTGAGCCTGATGCTCTCGGGCACGCTGGCGCGCAACCGCGACATCAAGTGGCTGTTCAGCCACGCCGGCGGCACGGTGCCGATGCTGGCCGGGCGCATGGACTATTTTTTCAAGTTCCGCCCCGATGCCAAGACCATTGCGCCCGAGGGTTTCGAAGCGGAGTTCGGGCGCCTTTATTACGACACCGCCAATGCGCTGCATCCCGCCTCGATGGCTGCGCTGCTCAAGCTGGTACCCGAGTCGCAAGTGGTGTTCGGCACCGACTTCCCCTACGTGCCCATCGACGCCCAGGCATCGGCGCTGCGCAAGCTCGGCCTGCCGGACGCAACGGCGACAGCAATCGAGAGCGGCAACGCAATAAAGCTGTTGCCGCGCCTGAGGAACTGAAGCTCATTTCAGCACCACCCCTGCCTCACCCCGACCCTCTCCCGAAGCGAAAGTGGGTATTCTTCCCTTTCCTTGGGAGCGGGGCAGGAGATGAGGCCGTTTTCTCCCTTCCCTCCCCACGAGAAGGGCCGGGGATGTGGGAAAAATGTGCGACTACTTATTTTCAGGATACGTTCCAACTTTCCAGGTTCCGACCAACACGACAAGGAGGCTTCATGACAATGACCCGACGCGCAGCCCTTTCAGCCGCTTGCGCCACGATGGCGCTGCTCGCCCTGCCCGCCGCAGCCCAGCGCTACCCCGACAAACCGCTGCGCTACATCGTTCCCTATGCCTCGGGCGGCGGCACCGACATCCTGGCGCGCTCCCTCGCGCCCAAGGTCGGCGAGGCGCTCGGCCAGTCGCTGGTCGTTGAAAACCGCGCCGGCGCCGGCGGCAACATCGGCGCCGACGCGGTGGCCAAGGCCGCGCCCGACGGATACACCATCCTGATGGGCGCCAACACCATCCCGATCAATGCCAGCCTGGGCAAACTGCCCTTCGACCTCATCAAGGATTTTGCGCCGGTGGCCATGCTCGCCTCGGC
>CAYLPI010000093.1:10768-14133 GCA_964385505.1 uncultured Bordetella sp. | reverse complement strand
CGCCGGTGCGCACCGGCGTGACCAACTTTTTTGGCAACATCGAAGACCTTTGGATTGCCGTGAACAATGTGCTGCAGGGCAAGGTCGTGGACGGCGTGCAGGACCTGCTTCGCGTCGCGGTGAACACCGTGTTCGGCATTTTTGGCGTTATCGATGTGGCCAGCGACATGGGTATGCAAAAACACAACGAGGACTTCGGCCAGACCCTGGGCAAATGGGGTGTCGGCAACGGTGCGTATGTGGTGATGCCGTTTTTTGGCCCGAGCACGGTCCGTGACGTGGGCGGCAGGATGGTCGACATGTACGTCGATCCGGTCGTCAACGAAGGCAACATCCCGCTGCGCAATACGGCAGTGGCCTTGCGCACCATCGATTTGCGCGCCAATCTGCTCGACGCCTCCAGTGTGCTCGAGCAGGCGGCGCTGGACAAGTACACCTTTGTGCGCGACGCCTTCCTGCAGCGCCGGCGCAACCTTATTTACGATGGCAACCCGCCGCCCGAGCCGAGGGCAGCCCTCGATGCCGACGAGCAGCCCCTGAGCGCCGCTGCGCCAGCCGAGGTGGCCGTCGCCGCCCCGGCGCCGCCGGTCGTCGCAGCCGCCGTGCCGGTCGTGCCCCCAGTGCAGGCCGTGCCAGATGCCGCGGTCGCTGAAACCCCGGTCGCCGAGGCTACGACGCCGGTGATCTACACCATGTTTGCCGACGGCGTGGCCCTCAAAACACCGAATGCGGTCCCCGAACCCTCGCCCACGACGGCGGTGCGTTTCGCCGATAACGTGGTGCTGCAGGCGAAATAATCATGAATGCAAGAGCGTTTGTTTTTTCGCTGTTGCTGGCCGGCTTTGCCGCGCCCGCTTCGGCGCAGGAAGTCGCACCGGATGTCCTCGTCAAGGGTATCTCGAACGAGGTGCTGGAGATCATCCGCAAGGACAAGGACATCCAGTCCGGCAACACCAGGAAAATCGTCGATCTGGTCGAGACCAGGGTGTTGCCGCACTTCAACTTCAACCGCATGACGGCCTATGCCGTCGGCGTCAACTGGCGTCGTGCCAGTTCCGAGCAGCAAAAGCTGCTGGTGGACGAGTTCAAGACTTTGCTGGTGCGCACCTACTCGACGGCGCTGTCTTCCTACAAGAACCAGGTTATTGATTTCAAGCCGTTGCGGGCGCAGACCGCCGACACCGAGGTCAAGGTGCGTTCCGAGATCAGGCAGTCGGGCGCGCAGGCGGTGACCATCGATTACAGCATGGAAAAAACCGTCTCCGGCTGGAAGGTGTTTGATGTTGAAGTTGGTGGTGTCAGCCTGGTCGCCAATTACCGCGAGACCTTTACCAATGAAATCCGCAGCGTCGGTATTGATGGCCTCATCAAAACGCTTGCGAGCAAGAACAAGCAGCTCGAAGCAAAAACCTGATGCGGCGTGAGGGCGAGCGGTTGATCCTGGAGGGCGAGGTTACCCTGGGCCGAGCTGCGGCGATGCTGGCCGAGAGTACCTCGTTGATGGCCGAAGGCGTGACGGTTGTGGATTTTGGCGCAGTGACCACCACCGATTCGGCGGCGATTGCCCTGGCGGTTGAATGGTTGCGCCAGGCGGCTGTGGCGGGGCGCAAGCTGCAATTTGCCAACATGCCCGGGTCGATGCGCAAGATGGCCAAGCTTTACGCCGTTACCGAACTCCTCCAATAGTTTTTCTCAGAGCCTGGTCCCGCGCTTCGCGCGACCTTTTCCCCGCATGACCGCAGCAATCGAGGTCCGTCAGGTCGGCAAGCGTTATGGCGCGCTGCAGGCGCTCGCCGGCATCGACCTCAGCGTCCGCGAGGGTGAGTTTTTCGGCCTGCTCGGCCCTAATGGTGCGGGCAAAACCACGCTCATCAGCGTGCTCGCCGGACTGACGCGCGCCGACACCGGTAGCGTCAGCGTGATGGGCCATGACGTCACCAAAGACTATCGCGCCGCACGGCGTGCCCTGGGTGTGGTGCCGCAGGAGTTGGTGTTCGACCCGTTTTTTTCGGTGCGCGAAACCCTCGACATCCAATCCGGCTATTTTGGCCTGCGCAACAACAAGGCCTGGATCGACGAGGTCATGCACCACCTTGATCTCACCGACAAGGCCGACGCCAACATGCGCGCGCTCTCGGGCGGCATGAAGCGGCGCGTGCTGGTGGCGCAGGCGCTGGTGCACAAGCCCCAGGTCATCGTGCTCGACGAGCCGACGGCGGGCGTCGATGTTGAATTGCGCCAGGGCTTGTGGGAATTCATCCGCCGCCTCAACACCGACGGCCACACCATCGTGCTCACCACCCATTATCTCGAAGAGGCCGAGGCCTTGTGTGCGCGCATTGCCATGCTCAAGTCCGGGCACATCGTCGCGCTCGACACCACGCGCAACCTGCTCAACAGCTTCCAGCACCACCTGCACCTGCGCGTGCGCCTGTCGGGCAGCGCGCTGACCCCCGCGCTCGCCGCGCTGGTGCATCACGCCGACGAGCGCGGGCATGTGCTCAAGTTGAGGGGTTTCGACGAGGTCGAGCCGATGCTGGCGGCGCTGCGCGCGGCCGGCTGCCGCATCGAGGAAATGGAAGTCGCCCCCCCCGACCTCGAAGACGTGTTCGTCGAAATCATGCAGCGCGAGGGTGCGGCCGACAAGACGAGATCGCCCGAATGAGCGGCTTTCCGACCCTCATCTACAAGGAGTTGCTGCGTTTCTGGAAGGTCAGCTTCCAGACTGTCGCCGCGCCCATCCTTACCGCGCTGCTCTACCTGCTTATTTTCTCGCATGTGCTCAAAGACCACGTGCAGGTCTATGACGGCGTGCGCTACACCGCTTTTCTCGTACCCGGACTGGTGATGATGTCGGTGCTGCAAAATTCCTTTGCCAATAGCTCGTCCAGCCTGATTCAGTCAAAAATTTCCGGCAACGTCATTTTCATGTTGCTGCCGCCGCTCTCCTACCTGGAGTTTTTCGCCGCCTACGTGCTCGCCGCCGTGGTGCGCGGCCTGGTCGTCGGTGCCGGCGTGCTGGCCTGCACTTTTGCGCTCGTTGACCTGCAGTTCCAGCATCCGCTGTGGATTTTTGTGTTCGCCCTCGCCGCGAGCGCGCTGCTCGGCGCGCTGGGGCTGATCGCCGGCATCTGGGCCGAGCGCTACGAGCAGATCGCCGCGTTCCAGAACTTCATCATCATGCCGCTGACTTTTTTGTCGGGGGTGTTCTACTCCATCCATTCGCTGCCGGCGTTCTGGCAGCAGTTGTCGCATTTCAACCCGTTTTTTTACATGATCGACGGGTTTCGCTACGGCTTTTTCGGTGTCTCCGACGTCGATCCGGTGGTGTCGCTGGCGGTTGTCGCGGTGTCGCGAGTACTCGC
>CAYLPI010000093.1:0-10758 GCA_964385505.1 uncultured Bordetella sp. | reverse complement strand
GGTGCTGCTCACCTGGCTGACGCTGGGCATGCTCAGTGCCGGTT
Source organism: uncultured Bordetella sp. (assembly GCA_964385505.1). GTDB lineage: Bacteria > Pseudomonadota > Gammaproteobacteria > Burkholderiales > SG8-39 > CAITSH01. Next base: position 10,714 of record CAYLPI010000093.1, on the reverse strand, counting down.
ACAAGCTGCGCAACTGAATCGCGTGTGAACTTGCGGCGGCGGGGCCCACCCTCACCCTCACCCTGCACGCGACTATCGACATACAATCTCCGACGTTTCACTCCAAAACAGGCTGATAAACCATGGTTCAACCGGAAGACGTAAAACGCTATATCGAACAGGGGCTGGCCTGCGAGGCGGTCGCCGTCGATGGCGACGGGCAGCATTTTCAGGCGCTGATCGTCAGCGCCGCTTTTGCCGGCAAAAGCCGGGTGCAGCGTCACCAACTGGTGTACGGCGCGCTGGGCGAACGCATGCGCCAGGAAATCCACGCGCTGTCGATGAAGACGCTGACCCCGGAAGAGGCGGCTGCCGAGGGTGGCAATGGATAAACTGGTCATCGAAGGCGGGCTTCCCCTGCGTGGTGACGTCCGGGTTTCCGGCGCCAAAAACGCCGCCTTGCCGCTGATGTGTGCGGCGCTGCTCACTGCCGAGCCGCTATACCTCGCCAACGCGCCCCACCTGCGCGACGTCAGCACCATGATCCGGCTGCTCGCCGGCATGGGCGTCGAGGCCTCGCTTGACGACAAGCTGGGCATCGTGTTGCGCGCCGCGACCATTGCCGAACCGGTCGCCGCCTACGACATGGTCAAGACCATGCGCGCGTCCATTCTCGTGCTCGGCCCCCTGCTGGCCCGCTGTGGTGAGGCGCGCGTGTCGCTGCCTGGCGGCTGCGCCATCGGCCTGCGCCCGGTGGACCAGCACCTCAAGGGACTGCAGGCCATGGGCGCCGAAATCCAGGTCGAGCAGGGCTACATCAGCGCTCGCGCCAAGCGCCTCAAGGGGGCGCGCATCGTCACCGACCTTGTCACCGTGACGGGTACTGAGAACCTGATGATGGCGGCCTGCCTCGCCGAGGGCACCAGCATCATCGAGAACGCCGCGCGTGAACCCGAGGTCATCGACCTCGCCAACTGCCTCATCGCCATGGGCGCACGCATCAAGGGCGCCGGCACCGACGTCATCACCATAGATGGCGTCGACAGCCTGCACGGCGCGTCGCACCGCATCATGCCCGACCGCATCGAGACCGGCACCTTCCTTGCCGCCGCCGCGGCGACCCGCGGCGACGTGCGCCTGTTCAACACCGATGCCGGCATTCTTGATGCGGTGCTGGCCAAACTGCGCGAAGCGGGCGCCGACATCAGCGTCGCCGCCGGCGAAATCCGCCTTGCCATGAAGGGTAAACCCAAAAGCGTCAGCGTGCGCACCGCGCCGTATCCGGCTTTTCCCACCGACATGCAGGCGCAGTTCATGGCGCTCAACACTGTCGCCGAGGGCACGGCGATGATGACCGAGACCATTTTCGAAAACCGCTTCATGCATGTGCAGGAAATCCAGCGCCTTGGCGCAGCCATCGAAATTTCCGGCAATACCGCGGTGGTGCGCGGCGTGCCCCGCCTCACCGGTGCCGCTGTGATGGCGACCGACCTGCGTGCCTCGGCCAGCCTGGTCATCGCCGGCCTCGTCGCCGAAGGCCAGACCACCATAGACCGCATTTACCACCTTGACCGCGGCTACGAGTGCATAGAGGAGAAGCTGTCGCAGCTCGGGGCGCGGATCAAACGCGTGCATTGAATCGCGAAGGCGGCTGTGCCGCTTTTGCAGACTTGGCCGAAGAGCCTGAAACATAAGGCTTTCTGCGCGTCATTCACCGTCTTTACGGTAAAATTCCGCTTTTGCTCCAGGCCGTGCCCGTACCGTGTCCAAAATCACCATCGCCCTGTCCAAGGGTCGCATCTTCGACGAGACCGCCGCGTTGCTCCAGGTGGCCGGCATCGTGCCCACGGACGACCCCGAGACCTCGCGCAAGCTCATCATCGAGACCAGCCGGCCCGATGTGCGCCTGATCATCGTGCGCGCCTCCGATACGCCGACCTATGTGCAGTACGGTGCGGCCGACCTCGGCGTTGCCGGCAAGGACGTGCTGATGGAGCACGGCGGTGCCGGCCTCTACCAGCCCATCGACCTTGGCATCGCACGCTGCCGCATGATGGTGGCGGTGCCCGAGGCTTTTGACTACCAGCGCGCGGTGCAGCAGGGCGCGCGCCTGCGCGTCGCCACCAAGTACATACAGACGGCGCGCGAGCACTTTGCCGCCAAGGGCGTGCACGTCGATCTGATAAAGCTCTACGGCTCGATGGAGCTGGCGCCGCTGGTCGGCCTCGCCGACGCCATTGTCGACCTGGTTTCGTCGGGGGACACGCTGCGCGCCAATAAACTACGCGCGGTCGAACAGATCGTGCAGGTCAGCTCGCGCCTCATCGTCAATCAGGTCGCGCTGAAGTTGAAACGTGACCTGCTGCAACCGCTGATCGACAGTTTCGCCAAGGCCGCCGCCAATGGCTGATATCCGGCGCCTGTCCACGGCCGAGGCCGGGTTTGACGCCGCGCTGAAGGACCTCACGGCATTTGACGCTTCGCTCGATGCCTCGGTCGAGAGCGCCGCAGCGGCCATACTGGCCGACGTCAAACAGCGTGGCGATGCCGCGGTACTCGACTACACGGCCAGGTTCGATCGCCTGAAAGCCGCGTCCATGGCCGATCTCCAGCTGGATGCCACAGATTTGCAGGCGAGCCTTGCGCGCATCGGCAAGGCCGAACGCGCGGCCCTCGAGCAGGCTGCGGCACGCGTGCGCAGCTACCACGAGCGCCAGGTCATGCCCTCCTGGGAGGTTCGCGAAGCCGACGGCACGGTGCTCGGCCAGCGTGTCAGTCCGCTCGATCGCGCCGGCCTGTATGTTCCGGGCGGTCGCGCCGCCTACCCGTCCTCTGTATTGATGAATGCCATTCCGGCCAAGGTCGCCGGCGTGGCCGAGTTGGTGATGGTGGTGCCCACGCCCGACGGCGAAAAAAACGACCTTGTGCTCGCCGCCGCGGCAATCGCCGGCATCGACCTCGTATTCACCATAGGCGGGGCGCAGGCGATAGGAGCGCTCGCTTATGGCACGCAAAGCATTGCGCAGGTGGACAAGATCGTCGGCCCCGGCAACGCCTACGTCGCAGCGGCCAAGCGCCGCGTCTTTGGCACCGTCGGCATCGACATGGTCGCCGGCCCCTCGGAAATCCTTGTCATCTGCGACGGCAACACCGATCCGGACTGGATCGCGATGGATCTGTTCTCGCAGGCCGAACACGACGAGGCGGCGCAGGCCATTTTGCTGTCGCCCGACGCGGTCTTCATCGCCCGCGTCGCCGCCAGCATTGACAAGCTGTTGGCAGGCATGCCGCGTAAGGCGGTGATCGCCGCATCGCTGGCGCGCCGCGGCGCGCTGATCCTGACGCGCGACCTCGAGGAGGCCTGCGCCATCGCCAACCGCATCGCCCCTGAGCACCTCGAGTTATCGGTCGAGAACCCCGAACAGTGGTCGCAAAAAATCCGTCACGCCGGCGCCATTTTCATGGGGCGTTACAGCTCCGAGGCGCTGGGTGATTACTGCGCCGGCCCCAACCACGTGCTGCCGACCGCCCGCACCGCGCGCTTTTCGTCGCCGCTGGGCGTCTATGATTTCCAGAAACGCAGCAGCCTGATCAATGTGTCGCGCGAAGGCGCGCAGACGCTGGGCCGCCTTGCCGACACCCTTGCCACCGGCGAGGGCCTGCCGGCGCATGCGCAATCGGCGCGCTACCGGGTCGGTTCATGAGCGCCGCCGATCTTGTGCGCCGCCTGGTGCGCGATGAAATCCGCGCATTGTCGGCCTATCACGTCGCCAGCGCCGAGGGCATGGTCAAGCTCGACGCCATGGAAAACCCCTACCGCCTGCCCGAAGCGGTGCGCGCTGAAATCGGCCGCGCCGTCGCCGATGCGCTGATCAACCGCTACCCCGACCCGGCGGCACCGGCGCTCGCCGCGGCGTTGCGCCGCAGCTTCAATATCCCCGAGGGCGCCGGCCTGCTGATCGGCAACGGCTCGGACGAAATCATCACCATCATCACCCAGGCACTGGCCGGACCCGGGGCCGTGATGCTGGCGCCCGAGCCCTCGTTCGCGATGTTCCGCATGAATGCAGTGTTCTCGCACATGCGCTTTGCCGGTGTGCCGCTCAGGGCTGATTTCACGCTCGATGTCGAAGCGTTCATCAGCGCGCTCGACGCGCACCAGCCGGCGCTGGTGTTCCTGGCCTATCCCAACAACCCGACCGGCAATCTCTATCCGGAAGAGGACGTCGCGCGCATCCTGCGCGCCGCACCCGGGCTGGTGGTTGTTGACGAGGCCTACTTTGCGTTTGCCGGCAGGAGTTTCATGCCGCGCCTCGCGGAGTTCCCGAACCTCGTGGTCATGCGCACCGTGTCCAAGATCGGCATGGCCGGCCTGCGTCTCGGTTACGCCGCCGCCGCGCCCGAGCTGATGGACGAATTCAACAAGGTGCGCCCGCCCTACAACGTTGGCATCGCCACCCAGCTCATCGCCACGGCGCTGCTCGGCCACATGGACCTGCTCAACGCCCAGGCCGCCAGCATCAAGGCCGAACGCGCCGGCCTCGCCGCCGGCGTTGCGGCGCTGCCCGGCGCGCATGTTTACCCGAGCGACGCGAATTTCATCCTGGCGCGCTTTGCCGACGGACCGGCGGTATTCAATGCGCTCAAGGCGCATCACGTTCTCGTAAAAAATTTCCACGGCGCCCATCCCACGCTCGCCAACTGCCTGCGCCTTACGGTGGGCACCCCCGAAGAGAACGCCATCATGCTCAAGGCGCTGGCGCAAAGTTGAAGGCCCGCGCTGCGGCACCGAGCAAACCCGGCAATTGAGGTAATCTTTGACCATGCGTACGGCCAGCGTCACCCGCAACACCCTCGAAACCCAGATCAGCGTCAGCCTCAATCTGGACGGCACCGGCACATCCAGACTGGCGACCGGCGTGCCTTTTCTAGACCACATGATCGACCAGATCGCACGTCACGGCATGATCGACCTCGACATCGGCGCCAAGGGTGATTTGCACATCGACGCCCATCACACGGTGGAGGACATCGGCATCACCCTCGGCCAGGCGGTGGCCAAGGCTCTCGGCGATAAAAAAGGCGTGCGCCGCTACGGCCATGCCTATGTGCCCCTTGACGAGGCCTTGTCGCGCGTGGTCATCGACCTTTCCGGGCGGCCCGGCCTTGAGTTCCATGTGCCGTTCACGCGGCCGCTGATCGGCGAGTTTGACGTCGATCTTGCGCACGAATTTTTCCAGGGTTTTGTCAATCACGCCCAGGTCACGCTGCACGTTGATAATCTGCGCGGCAACAACGCCCACCACCAGTGCGAGACGGTGTTCAAGGCCTTCGGCCGTGCGCTGCGCATGGCGGTCGAAGCCGACCCGCGCGCCGCCGGTACCGTGCCCTCGACCAAGGGCAGCCTCTAGTCGCAGTGACGCCAGGACCCGGGTCCCGAAATGGCCGGCTTGTCGCAGAACAACCGGCTGAAGAGGCCCGCCAGGCGTGGCTTTCCAGCCGGTTTGCTTGAAAATTCTGATATCCATTCAATGCAATTCTTGATTTTTTCGCACGCATGAGCATTGTTGTCATCGATTACGGCATGGGCAATCTTCGTTCCGTCTCCAAGGCCCTCGAGCACGTGGCGCCGGGGGCCGATGTGCGCGTCAGTTCCGACCCGGCCGAGGTCGCCGCAGCCGGGCGGGTGGTGTTTCCGGGCCAGGGTGCCATGCCCGACTGCATGCGCGAGCTGGACAGCCGCGGCCTGCGTCCGGCGGTGCTCGAGGCAACGCGCAACAAGCCCTTCCTCGGCCTTTGCATCGGTCTGCAAATGCTGTTCGAATCAAGCGAGGAGGGCGACACGCCAGGCCTTGCCGTGCTGCCGGGCAAGGTCAAACGCTTTCCGGCCGAACTGATGCGCAAGGCCGAAGGCGGCCCGTTGAAGGTGCCGCACATGGGCTGGAACCGGGTCGAAACCAGCGGCCACGCGCTGTGGGCGGGCATTCCTTCGGGTTCGCGTTTTTATTATGTGCACAGCTACTACGCCGATGTGACCGATCCCGGACTGATCGCCGGCAGCACCCACTACGGGTTTCCCTTTACCTGCGCGGCGGCGCGGGATAATATTTTTGCCGTGCAATTTCATCCTGAAAAAAGCCAGGCTGCGGGTCTTCAACTGCTCGCCAACTTTGTCAACTGGAAGCCCTGAACCTTCCCGGTCCGCGGGGCTGATCCTCCCTACCAGCACGCTCTTAAAGCCAATCACCCATGCTGATCATTCCAGCCATCGACATCAAAGACGGTCATTGCGTGCGCCTCAGGCAAGGCGACATGAACCAGTCCACCGTGTTCTCCGAGGACCCGGCCGCCATGGCGAGGCACTGGCTGGCGCAGGGGGCGCGCCGGCTGCACCTGGTTGACCTCAACGGCGCCGTGGCCGGCAAGCCCAAGAACGAGGCGGTGATCAAGTCCATCCTGCAGGAGGTGGGTGACGAACTGCCGGTGCAACTGGGTGGCGGCATCCGCGACCTCGACACCATAGAGCGCTACATTGACGCCGGTGTGTCCTACATAATCATCGGCACGGCGGCGGTGAAAAACCCCGGCTTCCTGCGCGACGCCTGCACCGCCTTTGCCGGCCACATCATCGTCGGCCTCGATGCCAAGGACGGCAAGGTCGCGGTCGAGGGCTGGTCCAAGATGACCGGGCATGATGTGGTTGATCTCGCGCGCAAATTCCAGGACTACGGTGTCGAGGCGGTGATCTACACCGACATCGGCCGCGACGGCATGCTTACCGGTGTCAATGTCGAGGCGACGGTAAAACTCGCGCGCGAACTGACCGTGCCGGTCATCGCCTCGGGCGGGCTGACCAGTCTCACCGACCTCAAGGAGTTGTGCAAGATCGAGCCCGAGGGCGTCAACGGCGTCATCACCGGCCGCGCCATTTACGAGGGCACGCTCGACTTCAAGCAGGCCCAGGACACGGCCGACAAGCTGGCTGAAAAGGGGTGAATGGCAAATAGGAAATGGTGAATGGTGGCGGGTCGCCACTTTTTCCTTTTCACCCTTTGCTTTTCACCTTTTCCCCATGCCATTGGCCAAACGCATCATTCCCTGCCTCGATGTCACCAAGGGACGCGTCGTCAAGGGCGTCAACTTTGTCGCGTTGCGCGATGCCGGCGACCCGGTTGAAATCGCCCGCCGTTACGACGAGCAGGGCGCCGACGAGCTGACCTTCCTTGATATCACCGCCACCTCCGACGACCGCGACCTGATATTGCACATCATCGAGGCTGTCGCCGCGCAGGTATTCATCCCGCTGACCGTCGGCGGCGGCGTGCGTGAAGTGGCCGACGTGCGGCGCCTGCTCAATGCCGGTGCCGACAAGGTGTCGATCAATTCCTCGGCCGTGGCGAGGCCCGGGCTGGTCGCCGAGGCGAGCGGACGCTACGGATCGCAGTGTATCGTCGTCGCCATCGACGCAAAAAAGAAGGCTGCGGGCGATGGCTGGGAAGTGTTCACCCATGGCGGACGCAAGGCGACCGGACTCGATGTCGTCGAATGGGCGCGTAAAATGCAGCAACTGGGCGCCGGCGAAATCCTGCTTACCAGCATGGACCGCGACGGCACCAAGGCCGGCTTTGACCTGGCGCTGACGCATGCCGTCGCTGCGGCGGTGGACGTGCCGGTGATCGCCTCTGGCGGTGTCGGCAATCTCGGGGACTTCGCCGCCGGCATCACCGAGGGCAGGGCCGACGCCGTACTCGCCGCCAGCGTCTTCCATTATGGCGAACTGAGTGTGCGGCAGGTGAAGGAATACATGGCGGCGCTTGGCATAGAGGTGCGACTTTGAGTGCGGATGTGGGCGTGAAGGTGAACGAAAATTGGCTCGACAAGGTGCGCTGGGACGAGCGCGGTCTGGTGCCGGTCATCACGCAGGAGGCCGCCGGCAACACGGTGCTGACCCTTGCCTGGATGAACCGCGAGGCGCTGGCACAGACGGTGGCGGGCGGGCAGGCGGTGTACTGGTCGCGCTCGCGCAAGAAGCTGTGGCACAAGGGCGAGGAATCCGGTCATGTGCAAAAAGTGCTCGAGGTGCGCCTCGATTGCGACGAGGATGTGGTGTTGCTGCGGGTCGAGCAGGTTGGCGGCATCGCCTGTCATACCGGTCGCCACAACTGTTTTTTCCAGAAACTCGACAACGGCCAGTGGCTGGTGACCGCCCCGGTCCTGAAAGACCCGAAGGAGATCTATGGAAAATGACCAGCATCATGGGAACTGACCAGAACACCGCCGACATCCTTGCGCGCCTCGCGGAGGTGATCGAGGCGCGCAAGGGCGGCGACCCCGACGCCTCGTATGTATCGCGGCTGTTCGCCAGGGGCGAGGACGCCATCCTCAAAAAAATCGGCGAAGAAGCCACCGAAACGGTGATGGCGGCCAAGGACGGAGACCGCCTGCGCATCGTCGGCGAGACCGCCGACCTGTGGTTCCATTGCATGATCATGCTCGCCCATTACGGCCTGCAACCCTCGGATGTGCTGATGGAGCTGCGCCGGCGCGAGGGCATTTCCGGCATCGACGAAAAAGCCGCGCGCAACGAATCGGAGCAGCGCTGATGCATGACCCCGCCTGCATTTTCTGCAAAATCGTAAAGGGCGAAATTCCGTCACAAAAAATCTATGAGGACGACGAAGTACTCGCCTTCCATGACCTGCATCCCATCGCCCCGGTGCATTTCCTTATCATCCCGAAAATGCACGTGGCAAGCCTTTACGAAGCCAGCCCGGACCACATCAACGCCATGGGGAAAATGCTCACCGTGGCCGGGCGCCTGGCGCGCGAACAGGGCGCCACCGAGGGCTTTCGTACCATTATCAACACCGGGCGCGTGGGGCAACAGGAGGTGTATCATGTGCACATGCACGTTGTTGGCGGCCCCGAACCATTGGGCCCGATGATGGTCAGACAGATGGTCAGAGACATGGTCAGACACAAACAGTGAAGCCGGGCGCCACGCCCTGATTCAACTACGCGGTAAAACGAGATACGCAACGGAGGCAAAAATGGGTTCTTTCAGCATATGGCACTGGCTGATCGTCCTTGTCATCGTCATGCTGGTGTTCGGCACCAAGAAACTGCGCAACATGGGTTCCGACCTGGGCGGCGCGGTCAAGGGCTTCAAGGACGGCATGAAGGAATCCGGCGCAGCGGACAAGCCTGCGGAAGCGCAGGTGACCGGCCGCACCATAGACGTGGAAGTCCAGAAAAAGACCGAGAGCAAGGCCTGAGTCACGGCTCGCGCCGTTTCCGCCCGCCTCTCGACACTCGCCCCGACCAGACCGCGCGCTCCTGCGCGGTTTGTTTTTTCAGACTTCACCAGCGCATGATCCCAATTTCTTCCCGCCATGTTTGATTTCGGATTTTCCGAACTCGTCGTCATCGGCGTCGTCGCGCTGATCGTCATCGGCCCGGAGCGCCTGCCCAAAGTCGCCCGCACCGTGGGCCTGCTGGTCGGCCGGCTGCAGCGCTACGTCAACGACGTCAAGGCCGACATTAACCGCGAAATGGAGTTCGACGAGCTGCGCAAGATCCAGACGCAGTTCCAGGACGCGGCGCGCGAAGTCGAGTCCTCGGTCAATTCCGGGGTCATCGACGCCGAGCAGGCCATCAACCAGAGCATTGCGCCATTGCAAGGCGCGGTCACCGACGCCGCAAGCGCCATAGGCGATCCTGGTCTGGGTTCCCCGCTCACCTCCACCGTCACCGCCAGCCTCGACGCGGCGGTGCAGGCCGCCGCAGCAGATATTCCACCGCCGCCGGCCGAAATCCCGGTGCCCCCGGCCGAGCACTTCAATTCGACGCTGCCGCTGTTTGAGTCCGCACCGGAGCAGCCGCACGCGCCTGCGCCCGCCGCGCCGCAAGCCGTGGCCGAAGCCGCGCCTCCCGCCACCGAGGCCACCGAGGCCACCAAGGCCACCAAGGCCACCAAGACCGGATCGGCATGAGCGTCCAGGACACCTTCATTTCGCATCTGGTCGAGTTGCGCGACCGCCTGCTGCGCGCGCTGCTCGCCGTTGCCGTCGTTTTTGTCGCGCTGTTTTTCTGGCCCGGTTCCTCGGCCATTTACGACGTGCTGGCGCTGCCGCTGATGAAGGCGCTGCCCGAGGGCACCAGGATGATCGCCACCGGCGTCATCACGCCCTTCCTCATTCCCGTCAAGGTCACCGCCATGGTCGCCTTCATGGTTGCGCTGCCCATTGTGCTGTACCAGGCCTGGGCCTTTGTCGCGCCCGGCCTGTACCAGCACGAAAAGCGTTTTGCCCTGCCGGTCATTGTCGCCAGCACGCTGCTGTTTTTATGCGGTGTGGCGTTTTGCTACTTTTTCGTCTTCGGCAAGATCTTTGCGTTCATCAACGAGTTCGCGCCCAAGAGCATCACGCCCGCGCCTGACATCGAGCAATACCTCAACTTTGTCATCACCATGTTCCTCGCCTTTGGTGTCACCTTCGAGATTCCGATCGTCGTGGTGGTGCTGGTGCGCATGGGCCTAGTCACCGTCGAGCAGCTCTACCAGGCGCGGCCCTATGTGATTGTCGGCGCCTTTGTCATCGCCGCGGTGGTGACGCCGCCCGATGTGTTGTCACAACTGTTGCTGGCCATTCCGATGTGCCTGCTCTACGAGTTGGGCATCGTGCTCGGTCGCATTGTCGGCAAGCGTCCGGCCACCGATCCGGACAAGGCCGAGGAC
>CAYLPI010000092.1:11920-14160 GCA_964385505.1 uncultured Bordetella sp. | reverse complement strand
ACTCGCAGCCGCCGTAATAGCGCTTGCCCGGATAGCCCTCGGCGTACTTGTTGGTCAGTTGCGAGCCCTGCGCCTTGAGTACTGCGCCGCTGACGTAGTTTTCCGAGGCGATCAGTTCGATGTGGTCTTCCTGGCGCTGGTTTTCGGCGCTGACCGCCGCCCATACTTCGGGGTCGGCCTGGGCGAGGCTCTGGTTGAGATCAAACATGCAGGTCCTTGGCAAATGCGGGCTGAAATGCGGGCTGAAATGCGGGTTAATCGCGCTGGAGTGAGAAAAAAGTCACCAAACCCGGCACTCAAACGTTGAATAATCAGCATTTTACCATGCCTTTCTCATGCTTCCAGGCGTCCCGGGGCGGCCCGCCGCCGCGCTAGAATGACCGCACTTGATACTGTCGCGCGCGGCGTGCGACGAAGCCCGCCTCGCGCAAAGTATGGGAGCAACACTATGAGCAAGCAGGATCCCGCGCTGCCCGAGTTCTGGGAAAAGCGCTTTCGCGAAGGCACGACACCCTGGGATGCGGGGCGCACGCCGCCGCGCCTCGAGCGCTTTTTGCAAACCGCAGCGCCGGCGCGCGTGCTGATACCCGGTTGCGGCTCGGGCTATGAAGTGCGGGCGTTTCACGACGCCGGCTGGGAAGTGCTCGCCATCGATTACACGCCGGCCGCCATCGCCCGCGCGCGCATCGAACTGGGCGATCTGGCCGCGCAAGTGCCCGGGATCGTACAACTGGCGGATTTTTTCCGTTTTGACGCCCCGGACATCGACCTCATTTACGAGCGCGCCTTCCTTTGTGCACTGCCGCGCCATCTCTGGCTGGACTACGCCATGCGCGTCGGCGAGTTGCTGCGCCCGGGCGGGCGCATCGCCGGTTTCTACTTTTTCAGCGATGAATTGCGCGGCCCGCCCTTCGGCCTCGCCGCAGGAGAACTGGCTTCGCTGCTCGAACCTGCCTTCGGCTGCGAAGTTGACGAAGCGGCGGAAGACTCACTGCCGGTGTTTGCCGGCAAGGAACGCTGGCAGGTGTGGAGGCGGCACTGAAGAGGCCACGGCGTCCCGGGCACGTCTTGCCTCACGCCGGCATTGGCGATGATTTGCGCGGCGGGATCACTGGAGGCAGTGAACCCCGCCAATACGGACCGGCGCTACCACGGCATCCGCTTTCGCATGGTCGACGAGCAGGGCCCATTGCGCCTGCATCTGCGCATGTTCTTCAATGGCGAGCAGGCCGCCGGTCTGTCGCAGCCACTGCGTCAGACGGACGAGGCAGCAATCGTGCAGGTGCTGACCGGCGTCGGCCTGTGCTTTGCACACTGGCGCCCCGAGACTGTCGCCAACTCACGACAAGCACTCGCGCCGCCAGTCCGCAAAAAGCCGCCGCTCGTCGCAGCCATAGTGACTACACGCGCCGGAATGTGACCTTTTGCACAGACGGCGTGCGTGACAGGCACGTAAGCTGGACGCATGAACACTCTTCTTCAAATACCAAACAACGCCGCCAGCCCCGGCCGAACCACGCCTTTTGGCGGCGCGCTGCAATCCATGCCGCGCACCGGCCCGGGCGATGCATCGTCGCTGCTGAACCGCGGCGAGCGGCGCGAGGTCGTCGTGCTTTGCGCCGACATGCGCGGCTTCACGCAGCATTCGCAGATCCTGCCGGCGGGCACCGTTCTCGCCATGCTCGACGCTTTTTTCAGCGGAATGAGCGAGATCATCTCCTGCAACGACGGCGTGATGGTCAACATCCAGGGCGACACCTTGCTCGCCGCCTTTGGCGCTGCGGGCGGCGCCGATGCGGGGACGACACCCGAGACGCTGAGCAGCGCCCTCACCTGCGCCCACCAGATGCAGACCGGCTTCCAGGCAATGGCCGACGAGTGGGTCGAGGAGTTCGGCATTCGCGCCGCACTGGGTATCGGCCTCAACCGCGGCGAGGCCGTGGTCGGCGTTGCCGGCACGCCGGCCCTCAGGACCAACATGGTGTTCGGCGAGTGCGTCGAAATGGCGGTGCGTTTCATGCAGCGCGCGCGTGCCGGGGAGATCGTGTTCAGCGCCGCGCTCAAACAGGTGATGCAGGACAATTGCACCGTCACCGACACCGAGGCCCTGCCCGATCTGGTCATAGGCGGACGCGACCCGGTCGCGCTCTACGGTGTCACCATAGAGACGCGACTCGACTTCACCTGAGAGCAGAACCGGCGCAGAACCCGGGACAGGCCCGGTTTCGGGACGAACTCCC
>CAYLPI010000092.1:10554-11820 GCA_964385505.1 uncultured Bordetella sp. | reverse complement strand
CAATCGGGAATGCAATCGGGAATCCAAATCAGGAACGCAATCAGGAACGCAATCAGGAACCCGTCGTTTGTCCCGGGTTCTGCAGCAGTCGGGCCGCGTCTTTGAGATCGACGTTACCGCCGGAAATGATCACCCCCACCCGTTTGCCTTTGACGGCGGCACCGAGCTTGCCCTCGAACAGCGCCGCAGCAGCCAGTGCCCCGGTCGGCTCGACGACAATTTTCATGCGCTCCCAGATCCAGAACATGGCGCGCACGAGTTCGCCGTCGTTGACCGTCAGCATGCCGTGCACATGGCGCAGGATCAGCGGAAAGGTGATGTCGCCGGCGCTGTGCGTGCGTGCGCCATCGGCGATGGTGTCCGGGTTGTGGCAGGACTGCAGCGTCCTCGTATTGAACGAACGCGTCACGTCGTCGCCGGCTTCTGGCTCGACGCCGATGACGCGGCATCCGGGCGACAAGGCTTCGGCCGCGATGGCGCAGCCCGATAGCAGGCCGCCGCCGCCGCAGCACACCAGCAGGTAATCGAGCGGACCTGCATCCTCGATGAGTTCCTTCGCCGCCGTGCCCTGGCCGGCCACCACGTGCGGGTGGTTGAAGGGCGGGATCAAGGTCAGACCGCGCTCGCCGGCGAGTTGCGCCGACAAGGCCTCGCGCGTGGTCCCGCGCTTGTCATAGACGACGACTTCTGCGCCGTAGCCGCGCGTTGCCTCGAGTTTCACGCCTGGCGCGTCGTCGGGCATGACAATGACGGTACTGATGCCCAGGATGCGCCCGGACAGCGCGATGGCCTGCGCGTGATTGCCGGATGAATACGCCAGCACGCCGCGTTTTTTTTGCCCGGGTGACAACTGCGACAGCGCATTGAAGGCGCCGCGAAACTTGAAGGCACCCATGCGTTGCAGGTTTTCGCATTTGAAAAACACCGTCGCACCGGTGCGTTCATCGGCGCTGCGCGACGTCATGGCCGGCGTGCGGCGGGCGTGACCTTCGAGCCGGCGCGCGGCGGCGACGACATCATCGTAATTGACCGGCAATGCGGGAAGGGGAGCGTTCATGGCTTGCGGGGAAGGCAAAAAACGGATGCCAATCGTATCAGACCCGCCTGCGGAATCGTTTCGGGACCGTCATTGTTTGAAACGGTCATTTTTGAAACTGTCATTCCGAGCGCAGCGAGGAATCTGCTGTTTTTTTCAGCGAAAAGCAGATTTCTCGCTGCGCTCGGAATGACAAACTGGATGGGCCTGGCCTCAGGCCTCAGGCCTCA
>CAYLPI010000092.1:0-10454 GCA_964385505.1 uncultured Bordetella sp. | reverse complement strand
CTCAGGCCTCAAGGTCGGCGCGGGTATCAATGTCGCGCAACACGCCGGGGTCGTGCAGGTCGAGCACCGTCAGCCATCCAGGATGCTGCTGGATCAAGTTGCGCGCGCCCTCGTCGCCTTGCAGCGCGCGCAGCTCGTCCTGGAAGCGCCGCGCAAAACCGACCGGGTGTCCGCGCTGGCCGTCAAAGCCGGGCGCGAGGATGGCGCCGCCTTCCTGCAACTCGTCGGCGATGCGGCGAATCGTCTGCGCTTTGATGTAAGGCATGTCGGCGAGGGCCACCACCCAGCCGCTCGCCTCGCGCGACGCGCGCACGCCGCTGGCGAGCGTGTGGCCCATGCCCTTGTCGGCGTGCGTGCTCGCAACCACCTTGAAACCCTCGGCGCGCAGAATACGCGTCAGTTCACGTGCGCCCGGCCGCACCACCGCGATGCAATCGGGAATCGCCGCAATCAGATTACGCGCCGCAGCCAGCGCGATCGGCGTGCCATCGGGCAACCGGTGCAGCAGCTTGTTCGAACCAAAGCGCGATGCCGAGCCTGCCGCGAGCAGTATGCCGGCAATCATTCCAGCGCTTCGGGGCGCAGGCTCGGGGGCTCGCTGACCTGCTGCGCCGGGCACAGCCGCCCGATCACCTTGCGCGCCTGCGAGCCGCCGCGATCGATATCAAGGCTCACCAGCCGCCGCTCCGGATAGGCGAGCACGCTTCGCTGCTGCGCCTCGAGCACGACGTTGTCCTCGAGTACCACGCCGCCCTGGTTCTTGCGAATGGTCGCGGTAAGGGCCTCGTCGCTGATCTTGAAATTGCGCGCAAAGCCCCAGAAGTGAAACGAACTCGTTTCTGTTTCCGGCGTCATCAGGTTGATTACGAGGGCGGTGATGCCCTGCGCGCGGTCGCCCTGCGGCGCGCCGGTGCCGGTGACCGCGACGCCGACGTCGATCAGCACGTTGGAGGGCGGCACAAAGCGGCAGATCTGCCAGCGGTCGCAGTTCTTGTCGGTGTCTATCATCGCCGCCCAGAACGGCGCCGGCTTGACGTTGATCATCCAGCGCTTGAAATACACCTCGTCGCCGTCAACACTCGCCTCGGGCTTGGTCTCGTCGATTTCCTTCTGGCCGAGGCTGGTCGGGTGCACGTATTTTTCGTGCGTCAGGTCCATCAGGTTGTCGATGATGAACTGGTAGTTGCAGGCGATGCGGAAGACGCCGCCGCCATACGTCCAACCGGTGCCCCCGCCCCAGGGCAGCGGCGGCAGCGTCGCGACGTCGGCACGGGCCGCTTCGCCGTGCCAGATCCAGACGAAGCCGAATTTTTCCACCACCGGGATGCTGGCAACCCCCTGCAGACGCGCGATGTTGGCCTGCCCGGCCATTTCGCGGCAAGCGCCGTCACGCCCGACCAGCATGCCGTGATAACCGCAGCGGATCGAATCGCCCTCGACCGTGCCCCTGGACAAGGGCAGGCCGCGGTGCGGGCAGTAGTCTTCGAGCACCACCGCCTCTCCGGACACGGTGCGATAGGCGACCATGGGCTTGTTGAGGATGGTGCGCGCCAGCGGCTTGTCGCCAAGCTCGCCCGCCTCGCACATGACATACCAACATTCACGGGGAAACATGTCTCACTCCTTGAGTTTTGCACCGCAGGGTCTTTGCCCCGATGCGTATGAATCCGCAGAACCGGTTGGAACCGGCTGGAAACGCCCGTCTGGCGGGGCTTTCCAGCCGATGCCCTTCAGCGTGGCGCAGCGGGAACGGCGCAGCTGGCGCTGACATTGTGCTTAGCCGGCTCTATGGTTTCGGGAATTTTCACGCCATGACGCACCGCAGTCATCTCTGCCAGGATGGCGACCGCGATTTCCGGCGGCGTCTTGCTGCCGATTTTGAGGCCGACCGGACCGTGCAGGCGTGCAATCTCGCCTGCCGACAAATCAAACTCGGTGAGCCGGCTGCGGCGTGCGTCGTTGTTCTTTTTCGAACCGAGCGCGCCGACGTAAAACGCCGGCGACTTCAGCGCCTCGATCAGCGCGATGTCATCGAGCTTGGGATCGTGGGTCACCGCCACCACCGCGCTATGCGCGTCGAGGTTCAACGACAACACCACGTCGTCGGGGTAGCCGCGATTGAGCGGCACGCCGGCGACATTCCATTCGTCGGCGTATTCCTCGCGCGGGTCGCAGACAATGACGTGGTAGTCGAGGGCCTGCGCCATTTGCGCGAGAAAGCCCGACAACTGACCGGCGCCGATGATCAGCAGGCGCCAGCTCGGGCCATGCACCGACTTGAGGACCTTGCCGTCGAATTCGAGGTAATCGGACCATTTGCCGGCCTCAAGGCGCACCGCGCCGGTATCCATGTCGAGATGGCGCGCGACCAGTTCATGGCGCTCTATGGTGGCGAGCAACTCCTGCAACCGCGACTGTTCACCGACCGGTTCGAGCACCAGTTGCAGCGTGCCGCCGCAGGGCAGCCCGAAGCGGTTGGCCTGCTCCTGGGTGACGCCATAGGTCACCACCGAGGGGCGCGTCACACCGAGCGCATTGGCCTTGACCTTGTCGATGAGGTCGTCCTCGACGCAGCCGCCCGAGACCGAGCCCTTGACGTGGCCGTCATCGCGAATCGCCAGCATGGCGCCCACCGGCCGCGGTGCCGAGCCCCAGGTGTGGGTGACGGTGCCGATGGTCGCGCGATGGCCCGCTTCGGTCCAGGCGATGGCGCTGCGTATGACTTCCAGATCAACACTATCCACAATAGACCTCGCAAAATACGTTAGCCGACGTATTTTAACCTAGTCGCGGCCGCTGTCCCGGTCAAGATCGGCGCCCGCCGGATAATCATGAAAACCGTCATTCCCCGCTGCGCTCGGAATGACATGATTTGGGCGCCTATCCGGCCCTGCGGCATTTGCTTATGCCGCAGGCGTAGGCTACGATTCGCACAGGCGCGAAATCCCCCGCCTTTCCGAAGCGGTAGTTGCAGCTTACCCGCCGTGCCCGGAAACCGGCAAGTCCAGACCATCTCAAGGCAACACAGGAGGAGCACCCATGACCATCAAGGTCTCGTTCACCATCAACGGCAAGGCGGTCAGCCACGAGGTCGAGGAGCGCACGCTGCTCGTCAATTTCATCCGTGACACGCTGCGCCTGACCGGCACCCACGTCGGCTGCGACACCGCGCAATGCGGCGCCTGTACCATCCACCTCGACGGCCGCGCGGTCAAAAGCTGCAACATGCTGGCAATGCAGGCCGAGGGTGCGCAGATCACCACCATCGAGGGCATCGCCGCCGCCGACGGCACGCTGCACCCGATGCAGGAGGCGTTTCGCCAGAACCACGGCCTGCAATGCGGATTTTGCACGCCAGGCATGGTGATGAGCGCGCTCGATCTGGTGAAGAACACGCCGCGCCCGACCGAAGAGCAGATCCGCGAGCAGCTCGACGGCAACCTGTGCCGCTGCACCGGCTATCACAACATCGTCAAATCAATAAAAGCCGCATCCGAAGCGCTGAACCCCTGAACCACTGAACCACTGAACCCCAGAAGCCTGAACCCCAGAAGCCTGAACCACAGAGAGCACAGAGAAACCCCGAGAAAAAGTCTCTTTTGTTTTTCCTCTGTGTTCTCTATGTACTCTGTGGTGAAAGCTTTTAGGTTTTAAAAGACCAAAGCGCGGGACATAAATCCCGCGCTCGTGAACGCGACCGGAGGAGGATGACCATGGGTGCCATGAATTTCATCGGCCAGGGCGTCAAGCGCCGCGAGGATTACCGCTTTCTCACCGGCGCGGGCAATTACACCGACGACGTTGATCTGCCGCACCAGAGCTTTGCCAGCTTCGTGCGCTCGCCGCATGCCCACGCCAGAATCCGCGGCATCAAACAAGACCGCGCACTGAAGGCACCGGGCGTCATCGCCATTTTTACCGGCGACGATATCGCGGCGGCCAAGATCAACGGCCTGCCCTGCGGCTGGCTGATCACCGACCTCAACGGCCAGCCGATGAAGGAACCGCCGCACCCGGTGCTGGCGCAGGGCAAGGCGCGCTATGTCGGCGACCACGTCGCCATGGTCATCGCCGAGACGCAACACCAGGCGCGCGACGCCGCCGAACTGGTTGAAGTGGATTACGAGGTTCTGCCCGCGGTGATTCGCGCGGAAGATGCGCGCAAAAAAGGCGCGCCGCAGGTGCATGACGAACTCGCACCCGAGAACACCTGCTACGTCTGGGGCCTCGGCGACAAAGGCGCGGTGGACAAGGCTTTTGCGCAAGCGGCCCATGTCACGACACTTGAGTTCATCAACAACCGGCTGATCCCCAATGCCATCGAGCCGCGCGCGGCCAACGCCGTGTACTCGCGCGCCGACGAGAGCTACACGCTGTATGTGTCGAGCCAGAACCCGCATGTCGAGCGCCTGTTGATGACGGCCTTTGTGCTGGGCCTGCCCGAGCACAAGGTGCGCGTCGTCGCGCCCGATGTCGGCGGCGGCTTTGGCTCGAAGATTTATCTTTACGCCGAGGACGTGGCGCTGACCTGGGCCTCGAAGCAGGTCAACCGCGCCATAAAGTGGACCGCCGATCGCTCTGAATCCTTTGTCAGCGACGCGCACGGCCGCGACCACGTCAGCAAGGCCGAACTGGCGATGGACAAGGACGGCAATTTTCTTGCGCTGCGCGTGGCGACCACGGCCAACATGGGCGCCTACCTGTCCACATTCGCCTCGTGCATTCCGACCATTCTTTACGCCACGCTGCTCGCCGGCCAGTACAAGACGCCGGCGATATACGCCGAGGTGACGGCGGTGTTCACCAATACCGCGCCGGTGGATGCCTACCGCGGCGCCGGGCGTCCGGAAGCCACCTACCTCGTCGAGCGCATCGTCGAGCAGGCGGCGCGCGAACTGAAAATGGACCCGTCGGCTTTGCGCCGCAAGAATTTCATCACGACCTTCCCCTACCAGACGCCGGTGGCGCTGCTCTATGACATCGGCAATTACGAGGCGACGCTGGCCGAGGGCCTGAACATGGCCGACGTCGCCGGCTTTGCCGCGCGCAAGGCCGAGGCGGCCACGCGCGGCAAGCTGCGCGGCCTCGGTTACGCCTGCTATATCGAAGCCTGCGGCATCGCGCCCTCCAATGTGGCCGGCGCCCTCGGTGCCCGCGCCGGCCTGTTTGAAGCGGGCGAAGTACGCGTGCACCCGACCGGAAAGGTCAGCGTGTTCACCGGCAGCCACAGCCACGGCCAGGGCCACGAAACCACCTTCGCGCAAGTGGTCGCCGAGCGCCTCGGCATTCCGATGGAGGACGTTGACATCGTCCACGGCGACACCTCCAAGGTCTTGTTCGGCATGGGCACCTACGGCTCGCGCTCACTGTCGGTAGGCGGCACCGCCATCGTCAAGGCGGTGGACAAGGTCATTGCCAAGGGCAAAAAAATCGCCGCCCACCTGCTTGAAGCCTCGGACACCGACATCGAGTTTCGCGACGGCGTGTTCCGCGTCGCCGGCACCGACAAGCAGGTGCCCTTCGCCAGCGTGGCGCTGACCGCGTACGTGCCGCACAACTACCCTCTCGACAAGCTCGAGCCCGGTCTCAACGAAAACGCCTTTTACGACCCGACCAATTTCACCTTCCCGGCCGGCACCCACATTTGTGAGGTCGAGATCGACCGCGACACCGGCGTCACGCGCATCGTCAACTTCACCGCGGTCGATGACTTCGGCAAGATCGTCAATCCGATGATCGTCGAGGGCCAGGTTCATGGCGGGCTGACGCAGGGCATAGGCCAGGCGCTGACCGAGGGTTGTCACTACGACCCGCAGACCGGCCAGTTGGTGACCGGCACCTACATGGATTACTGCCTGCCGCGCGCCGACGACGTGCCGACGTTCAAGGTCGGCACCAAGGAAACCGCCTGCACCCACAATCCGCTGGGGGTGAAGGGCTGCGGCGAAGCAGGTGCGATAGGCGCACCTGCCGCGGTCATGAACGCCATTACCGACGCCCTCGGCGTAAAAGACATCGCCATGCCCGCCACAGCGCAAAAAATCTGGCGCATCCTTCAGGACAAAGCAGCTTAAAATTCAGGAAATCAGGAGACACATAAACCATGTACGCGTTCAATTACCAAAAAGCCAAATCCGTCGCCGACGCCACCGCCGTGCTGGGCCAAAAGCCCGACGCCAAGGTGCTTGCCGGCGGCCAGACGCTGATCGCGGCAATGAAGCTGCGCCTCGCCAATCCGTCCGACATCGTTGACCTGGGCCTCATAAAGGAACTGGCCGGCATCAAGGTCGAGGGCAACACCGTGACCATAGGCGCGATGACGCGCCACGCCCAGGTCGCCGCATCGGCCGAGGTCAAAAAAGCCATTCCCGCGCTCGCCGCACTCGCCGCCGGCATCGGCGACCGCATGGTGCGCAACATGGGCACCATGGGCGGTTCGGTTGCCAACAATGACCCGGCGGCCGATTACCCGGCCGGCGTGGTTGCCCTTGGCGCCACCATCATCACCGACAAGCGCAAGATCCCGGCTGACGAGTTCTTCACCGCCATTTACGAGACGGCGCTGCAGCCGGGCGAGCTCATCACCGCCATATCCTTCCCGGTGCCCAAACGCGCCGCCTACATGAAGTTCAAGAACCCGGCCTCGCGTTACGCCATCGTCGGCGTGTTCGTCGCCGACACCGGCTCTGGCGTGCGGGTCGCCGTGACCGGCGCCGCGCCCTCGGTGTTCCGCGTTGCCGAAATGGAAAAAGCCCTCAGCGCCAAGTTTGCGCCCGAGGCTGTGGCCGGCATCAAGGTGCCCGAGAACAACCTCAACTCGGACATGCATGCCAAGGCCGATTACCGCTCGCACCTGATTACCGTGATGGCGAAGCGGGCCGTTGAGGCCGCGCTGAAATAAACACGTTTCCCCTCCTTACGGGAGGGGATAGGGGTTGAAGCCCAACGCTTCGCCCCGCCGCCCCGCTTCCGGTTCCCGGGAGCGGGGTCTTTATTTGGGGAACCGTAAAATTACGAAGCCCGCAATGACGGACCAAGCCCTGTCAGACCGGGCTGGCGCCGGATCCGGACTCCAGAATGATGCGCGCGGTTTTGGAGTAATGCGCCTCCAGGGCGGCGCAGGCAGCGTCGGCATCGGCTGCGATGATCGCATCGACCACGGCGCGATGCTCCTCGAGTTCATTACGGTGCTTGTACGCGCGCTTTACCGCAAGCTGGCGGTAGCGGTAGGCCTGATCGTAGAGTTGCTCGCAAAATGCCGTGAGCCAGCGCGAACCGCAATGCCCGACGAGGGCCATGTGAAAAGCCCGATGCAGGCTTTCCCATTCGGGATTTTCGTCGTAGTGCTCGCTCGACAACGAACGCGGCGTCTTTGACAGGCGATGCAGCGCGACCACCACGCGCTCCTCCCAGGCCTCGTCCTTGCACGCCATGGATTTTTGCAACGCCAGTGTCTCTACCCAGATGCGCGTTTGCGCCAGTTCGCGCAAAGCCTCTTCGCTTACCGGCGCAACGGCGAATCCGCGCTGCTCCAGATGCAGCACCCAGCCCTCCGCCGCAAGGCGATTGAGCGCTTCGCGTACCGGCGTGGCGCCGGTGTCGTAATGCTCGCGCAACACCTCAATGCCGAGTTTCTGCCCCGGCGCCCAACGCCCTGAGAGGACATCCGCGCGCAGGCGTTCGTAAGCAGATGCAATGAGCGTAGTCGGAGAAGTCATAGTCATCACAAAAATTAATCGACAAAACCGTTAAAAATAAATTATTATCGATTTTATCGTCAAATTTAAACTTTGATCGCTATTTTAACCCATTCCTTATTTTGGACAAAATGAGCGCGCTACCAAATTCCGACAAAGCCAAAGTTGCCATGTCCTCGACTGGTCGCGGCGTTGATGCGTCCAGTGTCACCTCGGCGGTAGTCGCGAGCTTCGCCAATACCTCTTCGGCACGCATGTCCGAACTGCTGCCACTTCTGGTCAGCCACGCCCATGCCTTCATCCGCGAAGGCCGCGTCACCCACGCCGAATGGCGCGCCGGCTTGCAGTTCCTGACCGACTGCGCGAGCATCACCACGGCCGAGCGCAACGAGTTCTCGCTGCTGTCGGACATTCTGGGCGTCTCGTCACTGGTTGACCTGCAATCCCACCAGCCCGGCGCCACCCCCGGCAGCGTACTCGGCCCCTTTCACAATCAGGATTCGCGCTGGGTGGAGAACGGCGCGAACCTTATCGGCGGGCAGGCCGGCGAGCCGGTGTTGTTCGTCGGCGAAGTCTGCGATACCGACGGCCGGCCATTGCACGGCGCGACCATAGACTTCTGGCAAAACGCCGCCAATTCGCTTTACCCCGCCCAGGACAAAGATCAGGACCCGCATAACCTGCGCTGCAAAATGCGCTGCGACAATGGCGGACATTTTTCCCTGTGCACCGTCATCCCGCAACCTTATACGGTGCCCTATGACGGCCCCGTCGGCGCCATGTTGACTGCCGCCAAGCGCCACTGCTGGCGCCCCGCGCACTTTCACCTGATCGTCGAGGCGCCCGGGTATCGCTCCCTCGTGACCGAGGTATTCCCGCAGGACAGTGCCTATCTTGATTCGGACGCGGTATTCGGCGTACGCGAAGGCCTCACAGTGAATGTCGATACGGTCAACGACCCAAAAATTACGGCGAAGACGGCGCTATCATCCCCGTTCAAACGCGTGCATTTCCGCTTCCAACTGGCGCGCGCCTGAACCGTCGGTGTCAAATAACGTAATAACAAGGAGGAAACACACCATGAAGCTCACACCTGTCCGATGCGCCCGCCCGCTGTTGCTGGCAATAGCCGCCTCATTTGCCCTGTCGGCCGCGCCTTTGCACGCACAAACCACCATCAACCTGACCGCCATTGATGGCTATCCGCCAAAATCGCTCTGGATAAAGGAATTCATCGAGTTCTACATTCCCGAGGTCGACAAGCGCCTGGCCAAGGACAACAAGTACAAGATCCGCTGGAACCAGGCCTGGGGCGGGCAGATCGCAAAACCCAACGGCGTACTCGAGGGCATACAAAAGGGACTGGGCGACATCGGCATCGTCACCACGGCCATTTACGGCGACAAGATGAACATCCTCTCCGTAGCCTACGCCACGCCGTTCGTGACAACCGATCCGGTTCTCGTCTCGAAAACCATTGACGCGATGGTGGACAAATTCCCTGCCATCCGCAAAACCTTCGAATCCTACAATCAGGTTTACCTCACCAATTCAGTGGTGCTGGACAGCTATCAGGTATTCACGAAAGCGCAGGCAAAGAACCTGGCCGACCTCAAGGGTATGAAAATCGCCGGCGCCGGATTCAACCTGCGCTATCTTGGCCCGCTTGGCGCGGTCGGCGTTTCCGCCCCGCTGGTCAATTATTACAACCAGATCCAGACTGGCGTCGTCGATGGCTGCATGGTTTGGCCTGAAGCTGCGGTGACGTTCAAGCTCGCCGAGGTCGCGCCCTCGATGCTGCGCGCCGATATCGGCACGGTTAACTCCAAGGTCGTCAGCGTCAACGCCGACACCTGGAAACGCCTGCCCGACGAGGTAAAGACGGTGCTGAAAGCCGTCTCCATCGACTACCGTGACCGTCTGGCCAAACTGGCGCAGGACGAGGGCGCCGACAGCGTCGCCGCCTACAAGAAAGCCGGCGGCACCGTTCACGAACTGCCCAAGGCAGAACGTGCCAAGTGGGCGCGCGATCTGCCCAATATCGCAAAGGAATGGGCCAGCGGGCTGGACAAACAAGGTGCGCAAGGCACGGAAATGCTCAAGTTCTACATGGACGCGATGCGCGCAGCCAAACAACCCATAGAGCGGCAGTGGGACCGGGAATAGGCATCAGGCGGGCGACGTCATGAGTGATAACCATCATCCTCAAAACGCCGACTCCGGCGTGTTCAGCCGACTGATCATCGGCATGAACGCGCTGGGCTCGGTCTGGATACTGCTGCTGGTACTTCTGGTGACCAGCGACGCGCTCAGCCGCAGCTTTTTATCGCTTCCCATCGCCGGGGTGACCGAACTCATCCAGGTCTCGATCATCGGCATCGTTTTTTTGCAGCTTGCCGATGCCATACGCACCGGCCGCCTGACGCGGGCGGACTCGCTGCTATCCATGGTAGAGGGCTGGCGTCCGCGCTGCGCCCATGCCATGGAGGGCGTCTTTTTCCTGTTCGGTGCCATTTACATGGGCATCGGGTTGTGGGGATCCGTTCCCCTGCTAAAGGAGGCCATCGAGCGCAAGTCCTACCTCGGCAACCAGGGCGTGTTCACAATCATCGTGTGGCCGATCAAGGCCATCATCGTGCTCGGGCTTGCGGTGTGTCTGGCCGAATTCGCGCGACAAGCTGTTCAGGCCTTTCGCCGCGGTCGCGGCGCCTGACAACAACCGCGTCGCACCCCCGCATCAAGACTCCCGACCGAGCC
>CAYLPI010000091.1:0-14222 GCA_964385505.1 uncultured Bordetella sp. | reverse complement strand
AGCACAACACAAGCAACCAATTGAATTTATTCGTGTTTTAACCGGACACTAGTGACGCAATATGCGTACATATGTCCAGCCGTGCGCTACGGCCCGCCGTTCCTTCGCGCACAGGCACTGTCGCAATTTCCATCGGTCCTTCGAGTGCACCCAGCTCGGAACGCCCTTCCCCCCGACGGGGGATGGACCCGCTACTCGCCGAGGTAAGCCTTCCTCACGCGCTCGTCGGCGAGCAGGTCTTTCGCCGGGCCCGACAGCGTGATGGTGCCGGTCTCCATGACATAGGCGCGGTCGGCGAGTTCGAGCGCGAGTCTGGCGTTTTGCTCGACCAGCAGGATGGTCGCGCCTTCCTTGCGTATGGTGGCGATGACCTCGAACACCTTTTGCACGATGATGGGCGCGAGGCCCATGCTCGGTTCGTCGAGCACCAGCAGTTTGGGTCGTGCCATCAGTGCGCGGCCGATGGCGAGCATTTGCTGCTCGCCGCCGGAGAGCGTGCCGCCCGATTGCGTGCGGCGCTCGGCAAGGCGCGGGAACAGCGTGTAGCTGCGCGCGATGTCACGCCTGACTGCCGCGACGTCGCTGCGCACATAGGCGCCCATCGCGAGGTTTTCTTCCACCGTCAGTTGCGGAAAAATGCCGCGGCCCTCGGGCACCAGCACCAGGCCGCGGCGCGGTAACTCGAAGTGCGCGACGCCCGCGGTGTCTTTGCCCTGGTAGCGCACGCTGCCTGCGGCCGCAGGCATCAGGCCGCAAATGGCCTTGAGCGTGGTGGTCTTGCCGGCACCGTTGGCGCCGATGAGGCACACCAGTTCGCCTTCGGCGACCTTGAGGTCCACGCCCTTTACAGCACGAATGCCGCCGTAGCGTACTTCGAGGGCGCTGACTTCGAGCAGGCTCATGCCGGCTTGCCGAGATAGGCTTCAACGACACGCGGATCTTTTTGCACGTCGGCCGGCGCACCCTCGGCGATTTTCTGGCCGTAGTCGAGCACCAGCACGCGGTCGCAGACGGTCATCACCAGCTTCATGTCGTGTTCGATCAGCAGCACCGTGGTGCCGTCGGCGCGGATGCGCTCGATCAGCGCGCGCAGCGCCACCGTCTCCGAGGCGTTCATGCCGGCGGCCGGCTCGTCGAGCGCCAGCAGTTTCGGGTCGGTGGCGAGGGCGCGGGCGATTTCGAGGCGGCGCTGGTCGCCGTAGGCAAGACTCGATGCCTGGTCGTTGGCGCGCGCCGCGATGCCGACGTAGTCGAGCAGCTCATGCGCACGCGCTTCTATCGCCGCTTCCTCGGCGCGCGTCGCGGCGTTGCGCAGCACCGCGCCCAGCACGCCGGCGCGGGTGCGCACGTGGCGGCCTATCATCACGTTCTCCAGCGTGGACAGGCTGGAAAACAGGCGAATGTTCTGGAATGTGCGCGCGATGCCGCGTTGCGTCACCTGATGGGTGCCGAGGCCGGCAAGCGATGCACCGTCAAATTCAAAGCGGCCCGCATCGAGCGCGTAAAATCCGGTCAGCACATTGAACAAGGTGGTCTTGCCGGCGCCGTTGGGACCGATCAGGCCGTAGATCTCGCCCCGCGCGATGGTAAAGCCGACATCGCCCAGTGCCTGCACGCCGCCAAATTTCTTGCCGACGCCGGTGGCGGTGAGCAGCGCGCTCATGCCGATGCCTTGCGTGCCGCGAGTTCGCGCTTGCGCACCGCCGAGGGCCACAGCCCGGCCGGCCGGAAAATCATCACCAGCACCAGCGCCAGGCCGAACAGCAACATGCGTATGACCTCGGGCTCGATCAGCAGTTTGCCGAACAAGGCCATTTGCACCGGCGCGACGGTGTAGCGCAGCAATTCCGGCGTAAAGGACAGCAGCACCGCCCCCAGCACCACGCCCCAGACATTGCCCATGCCGCCCAGCACCACCATGGCGAGCAGCATGATCGACTCGACCAGCACAAAGCTCTCCGGGCTGATGAAGCCTTGTATCGCGGCGAACATGCCGCCGGCGACACCGCCGAAGGACGCGCCCATGGCAAAGGCCAGCAGCTTGAGGTGAATGGTGTTGATGCCCATGGCGCGCGCGGCGGTTTCGTCTTCGCGAATCGCCTCCCAGGCGCGGCCGATGCGCGAGTTCTGCAGCCGCAGGTTGATGACGATCACCAGCAGCATCACCGCGAGCAACAGGTAGTAATACTTGATCGGCCCGCTGAACACCAGGCCCATGATGGTTTCGGTTTTGGAGAAATCAAAACTGCCGATGCGAAACGGATCGATGCGCGCAATACCCTGCGGGCCGTTGGTGATGTTGACCGGGTTGGACAGGTTGTTGAGAAAAATGCGGATGATTTCGCCAAAGCCCAGCGTCACCACGGCGAGATAGTCGCCGCGCAGCTTGAGCGTCGGCGCGCCGAGCAACACGCCGAACAGGCAGGCGACCAGCGCGCCTATGGGCAAAATAATCCAGAACGGCAGGTGGATATTGAAGTGCGGCGAGGCGAGCAGCGCATAGGCATAGGCGCCCACCGCATAGAACGCGATGTAACCGAGGTCGAGCAGACCGGCAAAGCCGACGACGATATTGAGCCCGAGCGACAGCAGGATGAACAGGATGGCGAGATTGGTGATGCGCACCCACGCCGTGCCGACCGAAGCCAGCGCAAAAGGCAGCGCAATGAGCGCAATGGCGACCAGCGCCACACCCACCCATTTCGCGCGCCCCCAATCCTTCATGTGTTCACTCCTTCACCCCTTCACTCCTTCACTCGCTCAGGCCCTGTCCCCGACACGCTCGCCCAAAATGCCCTGCGGCCGGAACACCAGCACGGCAATCAACACGATGAAGGCGAACACGTCCTGGTAGTTGCTGCCAAAGACGTTGTTGGTCAGATCGCCGATGTAGCCGGCGCCCAGCGCCTCAACCAGGCCGAGCAGGATGCCGCCCAGCATCGCGCCGGGCACATTGCCGATGCCGCCCAGCACCGCCGCAGCAAAGGCCTTGAGTCCGAGGTTGCCGCCCATGGTGTACTGGGCGATGCCGTAATAGGTGCCGACCATGACGCCGGCCACCGCAGCGAGGCCGGCGCCGATGATGAAGGCGATGGCGATGATGCGATTGGCGTCTATGCCCATCAGCCCCGCCACCTGCAGGTTCTGCGAGGTGGCGCGCATGGCGGTGCCAAGGCGGGTGCGGTAAATCACCCAGGCGAGACCGGCCATCAGCAGCGTCGAGATAACGATGATGGCGATTTGCACGCTGGTGATGATGGCGCCGCCGATATGAAAGGTTTCAACCTTGATGATTTGCGGATACGGCATCGGGTTGCGGCCCCAGACCAGCAGCGCGAGGTATTGCAGCACGATGTTCATGCCGATGGCGGTGATGAGCGGCGCGAGCCGCGGCGCTTTGCGCAAGGGTCGATAGGCGACACGGTCGAGCAGGTAACCGATCAGCGCGCACACCGGTATCGCGCAGCCGGTGCCGATCAGCACGATCACCAGCGCCGGCATGCCCGAGCCGGCCAGCATTGAAATCACCGAGTAGGCGACCATTGCACCTATCATCACCAGCGCGCCGTGGGCGAAGTTGATGAGTTGCAGGATGCCATAGACCATGGTGTAGCCGATGGCGACAATGGCATAGACGCAGCCGAGAACCAGGCCGTTGATGACTTGCTGGATGAATATATCCATGCGTCCGGGTCAGGCCGTGGCGGCGTGCCAGCAAATCCCCCCCGGCCCCCCTTTTTCAAAGGGGGGCCGGGGGGGATTTTGGCGCCAGGCATTACGCACGGACGGCATGGCAGTGCGTACGAACATTTGCGAGAAAATATGCGAGAAAATCCGCGACAAAAAGAAACGGCACCCTGAGGTGCCGTTGATCTTCATAGCCAGCCGGACTACGTCCAGCGCCCGCTTATTTCTTGGCCGCGTCTGTTTTTGGCGCTTCGGCTGCGGGTGCTGCCGTGGTGGTCGTCGTTGTCGTGGTGCCTGCAGGTGCGCCGGCCTTGGCCGCTTCCGTCGTGGTCGTCGTGGTGGTGGTCGCTGCGGCCGGGGCGGCGGCGGCCGGTGCCGACATGGCAACGTACTCGTCCACCGTCATGCTCTTGCCCGACTTGATAATAGCCACCGGCGTGATTTTGCCCGCCTTCATGGTGAAGATGGTCATCTCGGCGTCCTTACGGTCGCCTTTTTCGTCGAACTCGATCTTGCCCGAGGCGCCGTTGTAGCTGATCTTGGCCAGTTCCGGCAGGTATTTCGCCGGGTCGGCCGAGTTGGCTTTTTTCATCGCCTCGACCAGCAACAGTGCGCTGTCATAGGTGAAGGGTGCGTACAGGATGGGATCGACGTTGAATTTCTTTTTGTAGTTCTCGAGGAATTTCTTGCTCGCCGCGACGGCCGGGATGCCCGCCTGCGAGCAGATAAGGCCCTCGGCCGATTCGCCGGCGAGCTTGCTCATCTCGTCGGTGCAGGCGCCGTCGCCGAAGGCGAACACCGCCTTGATGCCCAGTTCCTTGCCCTGCTTCATCAGCGGGCCGCCGGTGGCGTCCATGCCGCCGTAGAAAATCGCATCCGGCTTCTTGCCCTTGACCTTGGTCAGCACGGCTTTCCAGTCGGTGGTCTTGTCGGTGCCTTTCTCGCGCGGCAACACCTTGATGCCGGCGGCCTTGAGGGTTTTCTCTACTTCGTTGGCGAGGCCCTCGCCGTAAGAGGTGGCGTCGTCAATGATGGCTACAGTCTTGGGCTTGTTGATCGAGGCGAGGTAGTTGGCAACCGCCGGACCCTGCTGATCGTCGCGACCGACGGTGCGGAAGGTCACCTTGAAGCCCTGTTCGGTGAGCTTGGGATTGGTGGCCGAACCGGAGATCACCGGAATGCCGGCGCCGTTGTAAATCGCCGAAGCGGGAATCGAAACGCCGGAGTTAAGGTGACCGACGACGCCGGCAACTTTGGCATCCACCAGCTTTTGCGCAACGGTGGTGCCGGCCTTGGGGTCGGCCTGGTCGTCTTCCTTGATCAGCACGAACCTGGCGTCCTTGCCGTCGATCTTTATTTTTGCGGCGTTGGCTTCTTCAATCGCCAGCACGGCGCCGTTTTCATTGTCCTTGCCGAGGTGGGCGATGCCACCGGTCAGCGGACCGGCGTGGCCGATCTTGATTTCAATCGAGGGCGGCGGCGGCGGCGCGGCCGGAGCGGCGGCGGGCTTGGGTTCTTCCTTGCCGCAGGCGACCAGCATCAGGGCGGACAGTGTGGCGGTGGCGATAAGGCTGAGGCGGACGTGGGACATGGCGAATCTCCAGGACGATGACGGCGGATTATGCTGACGCGCAACAAGGCTTGTCAATTGAAGCATTGTAATAGTGCGAGCCCTGCTTTCCCTGTCAAACAAGCGGGATAGGGCAATTAAAAAGCCGGCCGGGCCTGCGCGCCCGCCGGCTTTCAGACTGGCGCCGACGCGCCTGTCCTGGTTCGTACCGGGCCTGCTACTTTACGCCCAGCACCCACTTCACCAGCAACCTCGCCTCGTCTTCCTTGAGGGCGCCGTTGGGTGGCATGGGCGCGGGGCCCCAGACGCCGGCGCCGCCGGCAATCACCTTCTGTGTCAACGCCGCCTCGGCCTTGGCATCACCCTTGTACTTGGCCGCGACTTCCTTGAACGACGGGCCGACGATTTTCTTGTCCATGGCGTGGCAGGCCATGCAGGCCTTTTCAACCGCCAGCTTGGCCGGGTCTTTGGACTGCGCGTGGGCGGCACCGCCGGCAGCGAGGCCGGCTGCAAGAATGAGAACGTACTTCATGACTGCTCCTTTGGGGGATCGACAAGTGTGACCAGGGTGGCAAGGCCGCATGCTAATGGAATCGCGCAAAAGCGACAACGCGCATGGGAATCACGCACATAAGAACCAGCGCGGCACCAGCGCGGCACACCGGCTGGAAAGGCCCGCCAGGCGGGTCTTTCCAGCCGGTCATGCCTTGCGCGTAGCGGCCTCTATCAGCTCCAGCAGGCGCACCGGCGATACCGGCGCCTCGGTCACACGCACGCCCCAGGGCGTGAGCGCGTCGTCTATGGCCGACATGATGGTCGGCGCCACCGGCACGGTACCGCCTTCGCCGACACCTTTGACGCCCAGCGGATTGAGCGGCGACGGGCTTTCATGGAACAGGATTTCAAATTTGGGCACCTCTACCGCCGCCGGCAGCAGGTAGTCGGCGAAGGTCGCGGTATAGGGCTGGGCCTCGGCGTCGTAACCCATGTACTCGAACAGCGCATTGCCGATGCCGTGCGTGATGCCGCCGTGGATCTGGCCCTCGACAATCATCGGATTGATCAGGCGGCCGCTGTCCTGCAACGCGACATACCGCAGGATTTTTACATTGCCGGTCTCGACATCGACCTCCACTTCGCAGGCGTGAAACGAGTGTGCATAGGCCAGCACCTCGGTGCGCCAGTGAAAGCTCGCCTCGAGCCCCGCCTCCATGCCCGGGGGCAGCGCATAGCCGGGCACGCCGCGCAGTACCCGCGCCACTTCACTCAAGGGTATCGAACGATCGGTGCCCTGCACATAGACGCGGCCGTCGCGCAATTCGAGGTCGGCCTCGGCCGTCTCGAGCATTTGCGCGCCGAGGCGAATCGCCTTGTCACGCACGGCAATGGCGGCAAGGTGTACCGACGATCCGGCCGTCACCGTCTGCCGGCTGGCAAAGCCGCCAAGGCCCAGCGACACAAAACTGGTGTCGCCGGAAATCACATCGACATCGCCTTCGTTGACGCCCAGTTGCTCGGCGCAGATTTGCGCCAGCGCGGTATGCAGGCCCTGGCCCATGGCGAGGGCGCCGGTATAGACCGAAATACGGCCCGATGGCGACACGCGCACCGTGCCCGACTCAAAGGGGCCGCGACCGGTGCCTTTGACGCCGTGCGCAAAACCAAGGCCGATGTATCGACCGGCCTTGCGCGCCTCGGCCTGGCGCAGTCGAAAGCCGGCGTAGTCTATGGTGGCCAGTACCTTGTGCTGGCAGGCCGGGTAATCGCCGCTATCGAGGATCACCGGTACACCGGCGCGGATTTTGAGCGGCTTTTCGTAGGGCATCTCGGCCGCGGGCACGAGGTTGCGCAGGCGCACCTCGGCGCGATCGAGGCCGAGTTCGAGCGCGATGCGATCGACCAGGCGCTCGATGACAAAGGCCGCCTCGGGATAGCCGGCACCGCGCACCGGTATGGTCGGCACCTTGTTGGTCTGCGCGACAAACACATCCAGCGCATACGCCGGCACCTTGTACGGCCCGGTCACCGCGGTCGAGGCGTTGTAGGGACAGTTGATGCCCTGCGGCGTGTAAGCGCCCTGGTCGTGCACCATGCGGCCGCGCAGGCCGAGAATCATGCCCTCGGCGTCTGCCGCAATCTGCATGTCCCAGTGCTGCTCGCGCTCTTGTATCGAGGCAATGAAGTGCTCGCCGCGGTCCTCTATCCATTTCACCGGCTTGCCGGTGAGGCGTGCCGCGGCGGCGACGGCGATCTCTTCCGGGTAGATGACGAACTTGGCGCCGAACCCGCCGCCGACGTCGGGTGCGATGACACGAATGCGGTCCTCGGCGAGATCGAGCATGCCGGCCAGCATGAATTTGAGGTCGTGCGACATTTGCGTCGAGGACCAGATGGTCAGCGCGCCGGTGGCGTCAAATTGCGCCAGCACGCCGCGACCCTCAATCGGGTGCGCGCCGCCACGATGCGTGGTCAGCGATTCGGTGAAGACGTGCGCGGCCTTCGCGAACACGCCGGCGGCATCGCCATAAGCGATGGTGAAGCGCGTCAGCACATTGTCGGCGGCTTCGAGGCGCACCTTGGGCGCGGCCGGGTCAAGCGCGTCGCGACAGTCGGCCAGCGCCGGCAGCGGGTCGTAATCGACTTCGATCAGCGCCGCGGCGTCCTCGGCGATATGGCGCGAATCGGCGACGACCATGACCAGCGCCTCGCCGACGTAGCAGACTTCTTCGGGGCACAGCACGAAGGGCGTGATGCCATCGGGCAGGGCCTTGGTCGGAAAACCCAGCGGCATGCGCAACCCCGACAGGGCCGGCTTCAGGTCTTTGGCGACCAACACCGCGTGCACGCCGGGCAGGGCGCGCGCGGCGGCGGCGTCGATGGAACGAATGTGCGCGTGCGCGTGCGGGCTGCGCAAAAACGCCGCCTGCAGCGTGCCCTCGATATGAATGTCATCGACAAAGCGGCCGCGCCCGGCCAGCAGCGCCGGGTCTTCGACCCGGCGCGCGCGCGTGCCGACCACACGCAGCGGCGGCGACTTTTCGGCCAGTGCGCTCATTTCTCCGCGCCCTTCGCTGGTCCCAACGCGGCGCCCTTTGCGGCACTATTTGCGACGCGCAGATGTTCGGCCGCGTCCATCGCCGCGGCGACGATGTTGTGATAGCCGGTGCAACGGCACAAATGCCCCGACAACACCTCGCGCACCTCCGCTTCGGTTGGCGAGGCGTTGGTCTCGAGCAGTTCGGTCAGCGAAATCAGCACACCCGGGGTGCAATAGCCGCATTGCAACCCGTGCTTGTCCCAGAACGACTGCTGTAGCGGCGACAGGCCCCCGGCCGGCGTGATGCCCTCCACCGTCACCACGTTCTTGCCGTCGGCCTGCGCCGCCAGCATCAGGCAGGCGCGCGCCGAATGGCCGTCAACCAACACGGTGCAGGCACCGCAGACGCCGTGCTCGCAACCGACATGGGTGCCGGTCAGTCCGAGCTGGTGGCGCAAAAAGTCGGCGAGATTGACGCGTGTTTCGACGGTGCAGGCGTGCGCTTTGCCGTTGACGGTCAGTTTGATGTCGCGTGTTTCCATATTGCTCAGGGCGAAGTTGCAGGTTGCAAAGTCGTACGTTGCAGCGCGGCGACGAGCGCACGCCGGGACAGCGCGACGGCAAGGCGCTGGCGGTACCACTTGGGATAATGCGGGTCCTCCAGCGCGTCGATGTTGCCGGCCGAGGCACAGGCCGCGGCAAAGGCCTCGGTCGAGGGTTTCTTGCCGGTCAGCGTGCGTTCGATTTCGGCCAGGCGCAGCGGCGCGGCGCCGACACCACCGAGGGTCAGTGACAGGCGCGCAATGCTGCCGTCGGCACCGAGGGCCAGCATCGCCGCCGCCGACACCACGGCAAAATCACCATGGCGGCGCGCGTACTCGGTAAACGCCCAACCGTGCAAACCGCTCCAGGGCCTGAAACGCAGCTCGACCAGCACTTCGTCGGCGGCGAGTGCGGGCGTCATGTAGCCGGCGGGAAAATCGGCGATGGCAATGCGCCGCTCGCCGCGCGCACTGCGCGCGACAATCACCGCGTCAAAAGCCTGCGCCACAGTCGGCAGTTCGGCCGAGGGGTCGAGCTGGCACAGGCTGCCGCCAATGGTGCCGCGGTTGCGCGTCTGGCGGTGGCCGACGTAACGGATGGCCTCGGCCATGAGAGGCAGGCGCGCCGCAACCAGCGGCGAGAACTCGAGTTCGCGCTGGCGTGTCATTGCGCCTATGACGATCTCGTCGCCCGCTACGCCGCTTTCTTCACGAATGTAGGCGAGGCCCTCAATGCCGTTGATGTCGATGAGGTCGTCGGGCGCGACCACGCGCATGTTGAGCATGGGCATCAGCGACTGCCCGCCGGCCAGCACGCGTGCGTTGTCCGAGCCGGCAAGCAAAGCCAGCGCCTCGGCCAGCGTGCGCGGTGCGTGATAGCGAAACGGTGCGGCTTTCATCGCCGGCTGTACTGCGTCACAGGATTCAAACCTTGGAAAGGTCGAGCGTGGACGGATGAAACAGCGCGCGCGGATCGACTTTTTTCGCCGACAGCCCCTGCTCGTGGTGGTAGCGGGTGAAGGTGTCGATGATTTTTTCGTTGGCCTTGAAGCCGTAGCTCCAGTAATCCTCGCCCATCAGCTTCTTCGCGGCCTCGAATTCAGCCACGCCCCAGGGCAGCGTGTTGAAGAGGTGGCCGATCTGGCCCAGTTCGTACATGCACAGGTCTTTCGCCTTGTTGAAGGCCTTGAACACGCTCACCGGCAGCCAGGGCTCGCGCTCGGCGAGTTCGCGGCGGACGCCGATGATGTGCATGATCGGAAAAATGCCGGTGCGGCGAAAGTAGTCCTGCTCGGCGCTCTTGTAGTCGGGGAACATGCGATCGACGTTGGC
The DNA here is from genome assembly GCA_964385505.1 of uncultured Bordetella sp. Taxonomy (GTDB): domain Bacteria; phylum Pseudomonadota; class Gammaproteobacteria; order Burkholderiales; family SG8-39; genus CAITSH01. The sequence goes on along the minus strand of CAYLPI010000091.1, from coordinate 4,054 downwards.
CGCGCCGCGGGCAAAGCACGAAGGTGCACGCGCGCTGATCATGGCGTCAATCTCGCCCGCGGCGAGCATGTCGGACAGCGACTTGTCGTGTGGAATGGGCTTGAGGTCTATGCCTGCGGGCAGCTTGAGCGGAGTGCGCTCCTCGCGACCCGGCTCTTCGAGCCCGCCGCTGCGCCAGTGCACGTCCTCGGGTTTGACGCCGTACTCGTCGGCGAGCACGCCGCGTATCCAGACGTTGGCGGTGATCTGGTACTCGGGCAGGCCTATCGTCTTGCCCTTGAGGTCCGAGGGCGACTTGATGCCGCGGTCGGTGCGGATGTAAATGCCCGAGTGGCGAAACAGGCGCGACACAAACGCCGGCACACCGACATAGGTGTTCTCGCCGCGCGAGGTCATCAGCGTATGGCTGGACATCGACAACTCGGACACGTCGAACTCGGCGAACTTGAAGGCGCGGTGAAAGGCCTCTTCGGGTTCGATCGGCACGGCCGATACTTCACAGCCCTCGATCGGCGCACGGCCGTCAAAGAGCGCGCGGCAGCGATCGTAGTCGCAGCACGCCAGACTGATGCGCAGTTTGTTCACGTTCTTCCCATCCTTATTGAAAAGCAACCGTCAAAGTGATGACACCGTTACGGTGACCGCAGGGAGATTCTTGTTTTATGCCAACAACGCACGCGACAGGGCTGAACAAGCGCCCCGCCGTACCCATACCAAACCGATGCGCGACGATGTTACTCCGGCTTGATGCCGGCGATCTTGATCGCCTCGCGGAACTTGGCAATGTCTCCGGTCAAGAGCGTGGTGAACTGCGCCGGCGACCCTACAAACAAGTCGAGTCCGCCGTTGGTGAGGCGCGATTTGACTTCTGGCATGGCGAGAACCTTTCGCACATCGGCCTCCAGCCGCGCCAGCACATCTTTCGGTGTGCCGACAGGGGCCAGCAGGCCGTAGTAGTTTTCGACTTCATAATTGGCCAGCTCCTTCAGCCCCGACTCGCGGAAGGTGCTGATCTCCGGCACCGACGGCGAGCGCTCCCTGGTCGTCAGGCCGAGGATGCGCAGCTTGCCCTGCTTGGCGAAAGGCAGCACCGCGGCAAGCGAGGCGACGACGACATCGACCTGCCCGGCCACCGCATCGGTCACCGCCGGCGAGCAGCCGCGATGCGGAATATGCACGGCAAAGGTCTTGGTCGCGTACTTGTACAACTCCATCGCAAAGTGATGGGCCGTGGCGACGCCGCAGGTGGTGTAGTCGACCTTGCCGGGGTTGGCACGCAGCATCGCGGTGAATTCCTTCATGTCCTTCGCCTGCACGCGCGGGTTTACGGCGAGCACGATGGGCGTGGAAGTGGTGAGCATCACCGGCGTGAAGTCCTTCAGCAGGTCAAACGACAGGTTGCTGAACATCGCCTGGTTGATGGCGTGGGTGTTGCTCGCCAGCAGCAGCGTGTAGCCGTCGGCCGGCGAACGAAACACCTGCTCAACGCCGATGCTGCCACCGGCGCCGATGCGGTTCTCCACCACCACCTGCTGGTTCCACATGCGCGACAACTGGTCGCCGATGACGCGCGCCGAAAAATCAGCGGCGCCGCCGGTGGTGAAGGTGACGATGATTTTCACCGGTTTGTTGGGATAGGCACCCTGGGCGAGCGCGGTGGCGGTCCCCAGCAAGGCACACATGGCAAGCGCAATTCGGACAAGACGCAGCATCAATGGAATCTCCGGAGGGTTTTCATCAGGACGGGGCGGGTGGCGGGGCGGTTCGCCGCCCGAAAAAAGAACCCGGTCAACACAGGGTCAACACCCGGCCGAGATTGACCTAGCGGTCAATAAAAGTCAAGCCTTGCCCCGGCTTCACACATCGGGCACCGTTGGCGCGCATGCACGCACTGCTTTGGCCGGCTCCGACCCCGGCCTTCTCAGTCCGCAATCCAGCCGCTATCATCGCTGGACAGTACCCGCGCCAGACCCCGTCAAATCCATGTCCCGTCCCTTCGCACACCGTCTCCCGGAGAACAGCATGCCAAGCACAAACCCGCGCATCATCGCACTGGAAGAACACTACTGGGACGCGGAAATGGCAACGCATTTCCCGGCCGCCGAGGGGCGGTCGCCGAAACTGCGCGAGCGCCTGTTCGACCTTGGCGCACTGCGCCTGCGCGAAATGGACGCCGCCGGCGTCAGTGTGCAGGTGTTGTCACAGGGCGCGCCGGCGACGCACCGCCTTGCGCCGGAGGTCGCGGTGCCGCTGGCACTGGCCGCCAACGACAGGCTGCACGCGGTGGTCGCGGCCAACCCGTCGCGCTTTGCCGCCTTTGCCACGCTGCCCGCACCCGACCCGCAGGCTGCGGCCGCCGAACTGGAACGCACCGTGACCAACTACGGGTTCAAGGGCGCGATGGTGCACGGCTTCACGCTGCTCGGCGGGGAGCGCGTGTACATCGACGACAAGCGCTTCTGGCCGATTTTCGAGCGGGCGCAGGCGCTGGACGTGCCGATCTACCTGCATCCGGCCGCGCCCCACCCGGCAGTCATCGAGGCCTACTACAAGGAGTACGCCGCCGATTTCCCGCAGCTTTTGTCGGCCGGCTGGGGCTTCACCATGGAAGCGGCGACGCAGGCCATACGCCTGGTGCTCTCGGGTGTGTTTGAGGCCTACCCGAAACTGAAGATCATCCTCGGCCACCTCGGCGAGTCGCTGCCGTTCTCGCTATGGCGCATCAACGAGGCCTTGTCACGCGCCGGCAACCGCAGCGTGCCGTTCCGTGATTTGTTTTGCGCGCATTTTTACATCACCACCAGCGGCAATTTCTCCAACCCGGCACTGCTGTGCAGCGTCATGGAAATGGGCGTGGACCGGATACTGTTTTCCATCGACTACCCCTTTGTCGAAAACCCGCCCGGCGTGAAATGGATGGAGAACGTGCCCTTGTGCACCGAAGACCGCCACAAGATCCTGCACCGCAACGCTGAGCGCCTGCTCAAGCTCTGAGGCGTGGCAACCGCCCTGCATCACCTTGGCGCGGCCGAACTGGCGCGACGCATCGCCCGCAGCGAAATCACCTCACGTGCGTTGCTCGAACACCTGCTAGAACGCATCACGCGCCACAACGGCAAGTTGAACGCGGTGGTGCTGCTGCGCGCGGACGCGGCACGCCGGCGCGCCGATGAAGCCGATACAGCAACCCGCGCCGGCCGCAGTTGGGGCCCCCTGCACGGCGTTCCGGTGACGATCAAGGAATGCTTTGACTGGGCCGGTACACCCTCGACCTTCGGCCGCCCGGCACGCGCAGGGTACCGGGCCGCGGCCGACGCCGTGGCGGTGGCGCGCCTCATTGCCGCCGGCGCCATCGTGCTGGGCAAGACCAATGTGCCGCTTGATCTCGCCGATTGGCAGACCTTCAATGCCGTGTATGGCGCGACACTGAACCCGTGGGACCACGCCCGCTCTCCCGGCGGCTCCTCGGGTGGCAGCGCGGTCGCGCTTGCCGCCGGCTTTTCGGCGCTGGAACTGGGCAGCGATCACAGCGGCTCCATTCGCATGCCGGCGCATTTTTGCGGTGTTTACGGGCACAAGCCAAGCTACGGCGTGGTGCCGGTGCGCGGCCACGCCTACGCGCCGGAGTTCCCGCCCGATGACATCAACGTCGTCGGGCCGCTGGCGCGCAGCGCCGAAGACCTCGAACTTGCGCTGCGGGTGATGGCCGGCCCCGACGGAACGCGGGCGCGCGCCTGGCGGCTCGCGCTGCCCGAGTCCGAACGCACGGCACTGCGCGATTTTCGGGTCGCGGTGCTGACCGGCGATGCCGATTTTCCGGTTGACGCCGCTACGCGACAAGCGGCGCTGGACGTCGCAGCGGTGCTCAAGGACGCCGGCGCCAGCGTGCGCCTTGATCCGCCACTGCCCGCGCCGAGCCGCCAGATCTACGAACTGCACATCGCCCTTGCACGCGCCGCCAGTGCCTTTCGCCGCGACATGGCCGACATGCCGCCACTCGCTGCCGCGGCAGCCGGGCTCGATGCGAACGACCACGGCTACGAAGCGCTGATGC
>CAYLPI010000090.1:11727-14967 GCA_964385505.1 uncultured Bordetella sp. | reverse complement strand
AAAGCGCGCAGGACCCGGCGCTGAAACTCGATTACAAAAACGCCTTCGAACTCGACTGAATGAAATCCGGCCGACTGCGGTGTTTTTCGTGCGGCGTTTTTCGTGCCGCCTGCGGCAGGCGGCAAACCAATTTTTGTTTTTCCTGTCTCAACCGTGCATGCCCGCCATTACGCGCAAGCCGCGGGTCCGAAGCAAATCCACACCGGAGGTTTTTCAATGACAGCCCAGGAACGCGACTTATTGCTCGGTTTTTTGCAACAACTGCGGCAAACCCAGGCCGGCCAGAAAGACCCCGCCGCCGATGACTTGATCAAGGAGGCGGTGGCCGCCAAACCCGATGCCGCGTACCTGCTGGTGCAGCGTGCGCTGGCGCTCGAGTACGCGCTCGAGGCGACCAAGGCCGAGCTTGCGGCGGCGCAGGCCGAGTTGCAGCGCGCGCAGGCTGCACCCGCGGGCGGCGGCTTTCCCGGGCAGGGCGCGAGCTGGGGACGTTCGGGCAAGGCGCCGGCAGGGGCTGTTGCAGCAGCACCGGCCGCCATGACCCCCGCAGTCTCACCGGGTTCGTTTGGGCGTCAGGCCGCGCCGGCGGCAGCGGCAACGGCAGCGCCGAGTGCTCCGAGTGCCCCGAGTGCATGGGGTGGTGGTCTGCTCGGCACTGTGGCGGGCACCGCGGCCGGCGTGGTTGCCGGGTCCTTTTTGTTTCAGGGTATCCAGGGTCTGCTGGGCCAGCACGGCCAGCGTGATGCCAACGCCGATCATGCCAGGGCCGCGGATGCCGTACCGCCGCCGGCAATGCCGCCGGAGCAGTTTGCGCCGACCGGGGCCGAGCTCGATACGGCCGCTCTGGATGCGGGCTACTTTGATTCCGGGGACGGCGGCGACAGCGCCTGAGCTGCGGCGCCTGGCGGCAAAGCCGGTTATTGCGCCTTCTGGTCCTTCGGCTGGGCGATGCACATGGCGCGGATGAATTTCTCGACGCCGGCGGGCGTGATCATGGCGCGCCGCGCCGCATCGCATTGCTCCAGCTTTTCGTAGGGAATGCGCACGCTGAGGTTTTGCGCGGCGCAGCCCTGGCCCGACACCATGGGCCCGGCGCAACCGTCAATGATGATCAGCAGCAGGAAGGTAAAATTTGGCAGCAGCATGATTCAATTGCTTCCGGATGGGTGAAAACGATAAGCTTGCGCTGGCGGATCGAAAAACGGCTGAAGACCCGGTTCAGTCCGCATTGTAGCAAGCGCAGGCCGGTATTCGGCCGTCATAACCGTACGCAGGGGACAGCAGCATGGACAGCAAAGCGTTGATGATCGGATGGATCGCGGTTTCGGTGCTGTGGGTGTTGTACTGGGCGGGCATGACCGCGTCGCTCGGTGTCGAGGCCATAGGCGATCTCGTCGCCTCGGCCAGCCGTCCGCTCTTGGTGGCGGCGCTGTGCCTGTCGGTGCCGGTGCTGCTGATGTTCTTCGGCGTGGCCGTCAACTGGATCAGGCGCCCGGGCCGGACGCAGCCATAAAGCCGTCGTAGTCGCGCGCGAAGTCATCCAGCACTTCAAAGTACGGCAGCGCGCCGGTTGAAAACACCCGGAAGGTCCAGTTCGGCTTGTGCGCCAGCCACTTCTTGTAGCGGTAGTCGACAACGTCGCCGCGCACCCCGTGCACCATCCACACCGGCATGCGCAGTGACTCGTAAATGCGCCCGATGTCGGCGCTGAACAGGCAGCATGGTGGACCCTGACTGCATCACCACACGCCAGCCCGGCGTGGATCCGCGCTCGATGCCACCGCCGCCAGCGGCTACAATCACCACACCCTGCCCTGCGCCGTCCGGCGTGGTCAGGCATTTATTTTTTTCAGGAGTCGGCCAGATGTCCAATGTCATCGCTTTTGCCCCCGGCGGGTATCGCTACATCAGCGCAGTGTTCCAGTACTCGGGCGGCGTCGCCGCCGAGCCGGGTTTCGAGCTGGTGCGCGCGCGCCTCGCCAAACCGCTGCCCATTGCCGAGGGTTTTGCCCTGGTGGAGGCGCACCTCAAGGCCGGCGGCCGCCCGAGCACGGCCTTTGCCGCCTGCGAGTTGCGTTCGCCCGCGCCGTTCACGCCAGACGGTTTTGTCGAATTCAACCGCCATTACGTGCAGACGCTGGAGCGCTGGGGCATTTACAAGAACGAGGTCAACCCGGTGGCGCGCACCAATGTCTGCCCCGAGTTCGACAAACCGGCCTCGCCTTCGCTGTACGCCTTCACCTACAGCGTGCCGAGCACGTCAAAGCGCGGCAGCTTCATCCTCGCCGGTGGCGGCGAGGCGCGCGGCGGCCCGGGCACCTACCCCGAACGCATTACGCGTTACGGCGAACACAGCACCGAGGCGATGCGCGACAAGGTGCGCTTTGTCATTGCTGAAATGCATGCGCGCCTGACGGCGCTGGGCTTTGACTGGAAGGACGCCATCACGACACAGGCCTACACCGTGTTCGACATCGGCGCGTTGATGGCCGAGGAGTTCGCCCAAAAAGGCATCACGCCCGGCGGCCTGTCCTGGCACTTCTGCCGGCCGCCGGTGCAGGGCCTCGATTTCGAAATGGATGTGCGCGGCGCGGCGCAGGAGATCGTGATTTGAATCGCTAGCGCTCCAAGCGCCTTTACCGCCGCGTGCAGCTCCGTCTTCAGGGCAATCAGCCTGGCGATTGACTGTGGCCCAGCCCAAGAACAGCCAAAGTCAGCGTTTGCCGGCACGCTGACAAACGCGTGCTTTGCGTACGCGCAATAAAAAAAGGCGGCCTCGGCCGCCTTTTTTATTGTTGCTGGATTGCTATCGTATCAAGCCGTCTTGCGCGGTCCGAACAGCGCCGGACTTTGCTTGTTGGCGGTGCGCTGGGCGTAGCCAGGCTTTGGCTGGCGCGGTTGCGCCGGACCGGTCACGCGCTCGAGCAGGCGCGACTCGAAGCTGTCGGGCTGGCGCTCGTCGTAGATGCGCGAGGGGTCCTGCGCCGGTGCCGCTGCGCGGTTGCCGATGTTGTCATCGACTGCGCGTGCCGGAAGAGCGGTGTTGAAGTTGCGCTCGGGTGCCGGGCCGCGGTTGTGCTGCGGACGCTGGCCCTGGCCGGGCGCACCGCCGGGACGGCGCGGTGCGCCGTTGTCGCGGCGCTGGCCGTCGCGTGCCGGGGCCTGGCCCTGGCGCGGGCGCTGATTGTCACGTTGCGTGTCACGTTGCGTGTCACGCTGACCGCCACCATTGCGCTGGCC
>CAYLPI010000090.1:0-11627 GCA_964385505.1 uncultured Bordetella sp. | reverse complement strand
TGTCACGTTGCGTGTCACGTTGCGTGTCACGCTGACCGCCACCATTGCGCTGGCCGTCACGGCCGCCGCGCGGTTGTTGTTGCGGACGGCGTTGCTCCTGCCGTTCCGGACGCGCTTCTGTGTCGCGCGGCTCGGCCGGGCGCAGCGAGGGGCTGCCGGCTTCAAAGCCCGGCACGATCTTCACCGGCACCTGTTTTTTCATCATGCGCTCGATCGCCGTCAGCAGCGAACGGTCTTCGCGGCAGACCAGCGAAATCGCGTCGCCGGTGCTGCCGGCACGACCGGTGCGGCCGATGCGGTGCACGTAATCTTCGGGCACGTTCGGCAGGTCGTAGTTGACGACATGCGGCAGTGCGTCGATGTCGATACCGCGTGCGGCGATGTCGGTGGCGACGAGGACCTGGACTTCATTGTCCTTGAAGCGCTTGAGCGCGCGCATGCGCTGCGGTTGGCTCTTGTTGCCGTGGATGGCGTCCGACTCGATACCGTCCTTGTTGAGCTGCTCGGCCAGGCGGTTGGCGCCATGCTTGGTTTTGGTGAACACCAGCACCTGGAACCAGTTGTGCGTCTTCACAAGGTGGGCGAGGAGTTCGCGCTTGCGGTCCTTGTCCACCGGGTGCACGACTTGCGTCACCAGTTCGATCGGCGCATTGCGCCGCGCGACTTCGACCGTGACCGGGTTTTTCATGAAGGTGTTGGACAGCTTGCGGATCTCGTCCGAGAAGGTGGCCGAGAACAGCAGGTTCTGCCGTTGCATCGGCAGCAGCGACATGATGCGGCGGATATCGGGCAAAAAGCCCATGTCCAGCATGCGGTCGGCTTCGTCGAGCACCAGGATTTCAATGCTGCGCAGGTCCACCGTGCGTTGCTGCACGTGGTCGAGCAGGCGGCCGGGGGTGGCGACAATGATGTCAACACCGCGGCGCAGTTCCGAGACCTGGGGGTTGAAGCCCACGCCGCCGAAAATCATCGTCGATTTGAGTTTGACGTGCTTGCCGTAGGCCTTGACCGAGTCATTGACCTGGGCGCACAACTCGCGCGTCGGCGTAAGGATCAGCACGCGCACCGGATGCTTCACCGGCTTGCCGTTGTTGGCGACATTGGACTCGGTGATGCGGGTGCTCAGCAGTTGCAGTATGGGCAGCGTGAAGCCGGCGGTCTTTCCGGTGCCGGTTTGCGCAGCGCCGAGCAGATCGCGCCCGGACAGCACAACGGGAATGGCCTGCGCCTGGATGGGGGTTGCTTCGGTATAGCCTTGATCGGCGACAGCACGTAGCAGCTCGGCCGAAAGGCCGAGACTCTGGAATGACGTTGTAATGTGAATCTCCTGAAACAGTGGGTATCGGCCCGGAAAGACTCAAGGGAGTCTTAACCACCGGTTCAGGCAGATGAGGTACGGCTTTAATGGAGGTTCGGGGTGCCAGATTTGGGACCGCGAAGAGGAGGGTGGCGCTAACCGGGTGATGCGCTACTCAGACCCTGCGCGCATCATACACGATAACGCTATGTACACAAAGCTTTATTTCAGCCAGGACGCGACATCCTCGGTGGTCAGCTCGTAACCGGCCGTCGATTTGGGCGTGTTGTCGATCTTGTGTTTGACGGCAACCTTCTGGAACGTCTCGGCCAGCTTGATGCTCAGGGCGGCGAGCGCATCGGGTTCGGGCTTGATGACGGCGGCGTTCTCGACGCGCAGGAACGCGCGGCCGACGAGCTCAATGTAAATCAGTTCGGCCAGGTTGGTATGTGCGCCCGTCGGTGCGGCAGGGCCGCCGGCATCGGCTTTGGGGGCAGGGGGAGGGGCTGCGTGTCCGCTCATGATCGGGGTCCAGTGTGTGGAGATGTTGGAAAGAGACGCTACTTTACGCTGAAACGGCGGTTTTCAAGTGCGCCTGTTTTTCCGGCTACCTGGATGCTGTTTCGCCGTGACTGGCCATGAAATCCGCGAGCGCCCGCGCCGTATGCGAACGCGCCGGCGACTGCGCCATGCGCGCCGGCGGTGCTTCGAACACCACCCTGCCGCCGGCGTCGCCGCCCTCGGGACCGAGGTCGATGATCCAGTCGGCATCGGCCATGACATCAAGGTTGTGCTCGATCACCACCACGCTGTTGCCGGCATCGACCAGGCGGTGCAGCACGCGTATGAGTTTTTCGACGTCGGCCATGTGCAGGCCCACCGTCGGTTCGTCCAGCACGTAAAGCGTGTGGCTCGAGGCGCCGGCGCGGCCGGGGCGCGCCATGGCATTGCCCTCGGCGTCGATTCTGACCTTGGACAACTCGGTGACCAGCTTGATGCGCTGCGCCTCGCCGCCCGACAGCGTCGGGCTTTGCTGACCCAGCGTGAGGTAGCCGAGGCCGACGTCCTGCAACAGGCGCAGCGCGTGGTGCAGCGCGGCGTGGGCGGAGAAAAATTCCACCGCCTCATCGACGCTCATCATCAGCACGTCACCGATGGACTTGCCCTTGAACTGCACCGCCAGCGTCTCATGGTTGAAGCGCACGCCGCCGCAGGTTTCGCAGCCGACTTTTACATCGGGCAGGAAGCTCATCTCGATGCGCTTGACACCCTGGCCTTCGCAGGTCTCGCAGCGGCCGCCGGCGGTGTTGAACGAGAACCGCCCCGGGCCGTAGCCGCGCATGCGCGCTTCGCTGGTGTCGGCAAAGAGTTTGCGAATGGTGTCCCAGAAGCCGACATAGGTTGCCGGACAGGAGCGCGGTGTCTTGCCTATGGGTGTCTGGTCGACTTCGAGCACGCGGCCGACCTGCTCCCAGCCCTTGATGTCCTTGCAGCCGGTGAGCGGCAGTTTGGCTTTGGTGCGCCCCGCGCTGACGAGCCGTGCGAGATTGGCGTGCAGCACGTCGCGCGCCAGCGTCGATTTGCCCGATCCTGACACGCCGGTGACCACGGTCAGCCGGGCAAGCGGGATGCGCGCCGAGACCTCGCGCAGGTTGTGCAGCGTCGCGCCGACAATGTTGAGCGAAGGCGTCCTGGTATCGACCGCGCGTGGCGGATGCAGCGGGTGTTGCAGCGGCTGGCGCAAAAAGCGACCGGTGATGGATTCGGGATTGGCCATCAATTCTTCGGCCGTCCCCGCGCCGATGACGCGGCCGCCCAGCTTGCCGGCGCCGGGGCCAAGGTCGATGACATGCGCGGCGCGCCGAATGGTGTCTTCGTCATGCTCGACCACCACCAGAGTATTGCCCTTTTTTTCCAGTTTTTCGAGGGTGTTTAGCAGGATGTCGTTATCGCGCGGGTGCAGGCCTATGGTCGGCTCATCGAGGATGTAGCAGACGCCGCGCAGGTTGGACCCCAGTTGCGCCGCGAGCCTGATGCGCTGCGCTTCGCCGCCGGACAGGGTCGGCGCCGAGCGGTCGAGCGACAGGTAGGGCAGGCCGACTTCGCCGAGAAAGCCCAGGCGCGAGCGTAGCTCGGCGACGATGTCGCGCGCGATCTCGGCTTCGCGGCCCTTCAGTTGCAGGCCCTCGAACACCGCGCCGACCTTGTTCACCGGCATGGTCACCAGTTCGGAGATCGAGCGCTTGTGCCAGCGCACGGCGAGGGCTTCGGGATTGAGGCGGCGTCCGGCACAGGCCGGGCAGGCTTCGTCCGGACCATCGTGGTCGTCTATCCAGTTGTCGAGGCGCCGGTCCTCCTGCTCGCGGCTGACGTCCTCGTCTTCGCTGTAGCCGGTGATTTTGACGCCGGTGCCAAGGCAACTAACGCACCAGCCGTGGCGTGAATTGAACGAAAACAGCCGCGGGTCGAGTTCGGCAAAGCTCCTCGCGCAGGACGGGCAGGCGCGCTTGGTCGAGAACACCTGCTGCGGCAGCGTCATCTCGAGGTACTGCTTTTTGGATTTGCCGGCGGCGTAGGCCAGCACACCGAGGCCGCCCAGCACATGCACGATACCCTTGCCGAAATCGAGCGCGGTTGTGAGGCCCTCGCGCAGTGCGGTTTCGTTGCCACCGAGCGTAATGTCGGCCACCGGCAGCTCGATACTGTGTTCCTTGAAACGGTCGAGACGCGGCCATTTGGCCGTGGGCAGGAACTCGCCATCGACGCGCAGGAAGTCGTAACCCTTGGCGCGCGCCCATTTGGCGAGGTCGGTGTAATAGCCCTTGCGCGCGGTGATCAGCGGCGCGAGGAGACCGATGCGCTGGCCGCGGTAGTCGCGCTGGATGCGCGCCGCAATGGCGTCCACGCTCTGCGGTTCGATCGGCACATCGCAATCGGGGCAGTACTGCGTGCCGAGCTTGACGTACAACAGGCGCAGGAAGTGGTAGATCTCGGTCATGGTGGCGACCGTGCTCTTGCGACCGCCGCGGCTGGTGCGCTGCTCAATCGCGACGGTGGGCGGGATGCCGAAAATTGCATCCACATCCGGCCGCGACGAGGGCTGCACGAACTGGCGCGCGTAGGCGTTGAGCGATTCGAGGTAGCGGCGCTGCCCTTCGGCGAACAGGATGTCAAAAGCCAGCGTGGACTTGCCCGAACCGGACACGCCGGTGATGACGGTGAACTGGTTGCGCGGAATATCGACATCGACGTTCTTCAGGTTGTGCTCGCGCGCGTTGTGGATGCGGATGAAAGTGTTTTTTTCCGGCAGCTTTTTCTGCAACGAAGTCTCGGTGGACGAAGCGCTGGAGAAGGCCGCCAGGCGTGCCTTTCCAGTCGATGACTTGTCCAGCGCCTCGGTATATTCGCGCAGCGCCTTGCCGGTGTGCGAGCTGGCGTGGGCGGCAACCTGCCGCGGCGTGCCCGTACACACCACCGCGCCGCCGGCCTCACCGCCTTCGGGGCCGAGGTCGATGATCCAGTCCGAGGCGCGAATCACATCGAGGTTGTGTTCGATCACTACCAGCGAATGCCCGGTGGCGATCAGGCGCCTGAACGCGCGCAGCAGCTTGGCGATGTCCTCGAAGTGCAGGCCGGTGGTCGGTTCGTCGAAGAGGAATAACTTGCCCTTCGGATACACCCTCATCCCCGGCCCCTCTCCCGCCTTCGCGGGCGAGGGGGGGTTCGTGCGCACTCCCCGCGCTGCGGGTAGTGCGGCTGTTTTGACGGCTTCAACCAGATGTCCGGCGAGCTTGAGGCGTTGTGCTTCACCGCCCGACAGTGTCGGCACCGGCTGGCCGAGCTTGAGGTATTCGAGGCCCACTTCTGCCAGCGGCGCGAGTGCGGCCTGCACCTCGGGCTCGCCGGCAAAAAACGCCAGCGCCTCGCTCACCGTCATGTCCAGCACGTCGGCGATGGAGCGCTTGCCCAGCGTGTTCTCGACCGTGATTTCCAGCACCTCGGCGCGAAAGCGCCTGCCGTCGCAGTCAGGACAGCGCAGGTATACATCGGACAGGAATTGCATCTCGACGTGCTCGAAGCCGTTGCCGCCGCAGGCCGGGCAGCGGCCATTGCCGGCGTTAAAGCTGAAGGTGCCGGCGGTGTAACCGCGTTCCTTGGCCACCGACTCATCGGCAAACAGCTTGCGCACCGCGTCCCAGGCGCCGACATAGCTCGCCGGATTGGAACGTGCGGTCTTGCCTATGGGCGACTGGTCCACCATCACCACGTCGCCGATGTGTTCCGCGCCGCGCAGTTCGCGAAACGCACCTGGCATTTCAGTCGGCTTGCCCTTGGCTTTGAGCAGCGCCGCGTGCAATACGTCCTGGATCAGCGTCGATTTACCCGAGCCGGACACCCCCGTGACGGACACCAGGTGGCCAAGCGGAATGGCGACATCGACGTCCTTGAGGTTGTGGGCGCTGGCGCCGAGCAATTCAATGGCCGGCGTGTCGTCCCCGGGTGGATTGGGCGCGACGCCGGCATCGGCGCGCTTTTCGCCGGCGAGGTATTGCGCCGTCAGTGTGTTGGCGTTGCGCAACTCGGCCTGCGTGCCGAAAAACACCACGTTGCCGCCGCGCTCCCCCGGGCCTGGGCCCATGTCGAGCAGGCGGTCGGCTTCGAGCATGATTTGCGGATCGTGCTCGACCACCACCAGCGAGTTGCCGGCATCGCGCAGGCGCTGCATGACGCCGATGACGCGGCCCATGTCGCGCGGGTGCAGGCCGATCGACGGTTCATCCAGTACGAACAGCGTGTTGACGAGCGAGGTGCCCAGCGCCGTGGTGAGGTTGATGCGTTGCACCTCGCCGCCGGACAGCGTGCGCGACTGGCGGTCGAGCGTCAGGTAACCGAGGCCGACCTCGCACAGGTAGCGCGTGCGGCCGCGAATTTCCGCCAGCAGCAGGTCGGTGGCTTCGTCCAGCGGCGCGGGCAGGTGCAGGGTATCGAGCAGGCTGCGGCAGCGGTCTATGGGCAGCAGCATCAGGTCATGTACGGTGAGGCCGGGCAGGGCCACAAGCTTGTCACGACCGAAGCTGACGCCGCTGGGGAGGAAGCGCTTTGCCGCGGGCATCGCGGCGTCTGCGTCGGCTTTGGTACCAAGACGCCACAACATGGATTCGGTTTTGAGCCGCGCGCCATTGCAGGTTTCGCAGGGCGTGTAGGCGCGGTACTTCGACAACAGTACGCGCACGTGCATCTTGTAGGACTTGGTTTCCAGCCATTTGAAAAAACGCGCCACGCCGTACCAGGTGCCGGGCCAGGACTTGCTCCAGCTCTCCCACCCGGGTTCGCCCTCGAGCACCCATTGACGCTGTGCGGCGGACAGCTTGTTGAAGGGCACATCGAGCGGCACGCCGCGTTTTTTGGCGTATTTCTCGATGTCGCCCTGGCATTCGTTGAAGGCCGGCGTCTGCCAGGGCTTGATTGCACCCGCTTTGATCGACTTTGATTCGTCCGGCAGCACCAGGCCGAAATCAAGACCGATGACACGACCGAAGCCGCGGCAGGTGTCGCAGGCGCCGAGCGGCGAATTGAACGAAAACAGCGAGGGCGTCGGGTCCTGGTAATGGATGTTGCAGTCGGGGCAGTGCAGGTCGGACGAAAAACGCCATGCCGCGCCAAATGTGGCGGTTTCATCTTCGACCCTGACGTTATTCAACACGGGATAGACGTTGACCTTGCCCTGGCCGACGCGCAGCGCCGTCTCGAGCGCATCCATCAGCCGCGATTTTTCGGCGGCGGAAAAGCGCGTCCTGTCCTGCACCACTTCGAGCAGCGCGCCTTCGCGTGCGTGGATGCGCGTATAGCCCTGGTGGGCGAGCATTTTCTGCACTTCGGTTTCGCTGAAATTGGCCGGCACCGTGATCGGAAAGGTGATGACCAGGCGCGGGTCGCCGGCGAGGGCGGCGCGCGTTTTCAGCGCGGCGTAAATCGCCTCGGGCGAATCGCGCCGTACCGGCGCCGCGCAGCCGCTGCAAAACAGGTTCGCGGTGCGCGCAAACAACAGCTTGAGGTGGTCGTTGAGCTCGGTCATCGTGCCCACCGTCGAGCGCGAGGTGCGCACCGGATTGGTCTGGTCGATGGCGATGGCCGGCGGGATGCCTTCTATGGCATCGACCTGCGGCTTGTCCATGCGGTCGAGGAATTGCCGCGCGTAGGGGCTGAAAGTCTCGACGTAACGGCGCTGGCCCTCGGCGTAAAGGGTGTCGAATACGAGCGAGGATTTTCCCGAGCCGGACACGCCGGTGACGACCACCAGTTCACCGGTGGGAATGGCAAGGCTCAGGTTTTTGAGATTGTTCTGGCGGGCGCCGCGTATGACGATGGCGTCGGGTGGGGATTCTGGCTTCAAGGAAGGTGTACCGGGGAGTGAGCGGGTATTCTAGCGGCTGTGCCGGTCCGCTGTCTGTGCCACCGGCGCGCTGAAGCAGCGACGATGGCAGAATGCCGCCTTGCCCGCTTTCGGTGCGCTTCAGCCTTTTTACATCATGGAAACAACGCCCCCCATTGTGGAACTAACGCCCCCCATTGTCGAAACAACGCCCCCTATGGTGGAAACAACGCCCGCCATTGCCGCGCCGCGCGCCGGCGCGAGGGAAGCCCGGTGAAGCGACGCGCATTCATTGCCGGTGCGCTGCTGCTGCCGCTGGCTGGGCCGCGCCTCGCTGCGGGCGAGGCGCCGGGCGCGACCCTCGATCCCTTGCTGTGGGTTATCACGCGCGGCGAGGTGGTGCGTCCGGGGCGGGTCAGGCTGGAACTGCCGCGGCTTGCCGACAACGGCAACGCCGTGGCGATGAAGGTCAGTGTTGACAGTCCGATGAGCGCGCACGATTACGTCAAGGCCATACATCTTTTTTCCGAGCGCAACCCCCAGCGCAACATGGCGGTGTTTTACCTCGGGCCGCGCGCCGGCCGCGCCGAGGTGGTGTCGCGCGTGCGCCTTGCCGGCAGCCAGCGTGTCATGGCGATGGCCGAAATGTCGGACGGCAGCTTCTGGTCGGGCAGCGCCATGGTCGAGGTCACGGTGTCGGCCTGCAGCGAGGGCAACTGAATGACCGCACGCATCCAGCTGCCCTCCGGCGCCCGTCGTGGCGAGGTCATCGAGGTGCGCATCCTGATCCGCCATCCGATGGAAACCGGTTTTCGTTTTGACGGCGACAAGCCGATACCGCGCAATTGCATCAACCTGCTGCGCTGTCTGTACAACGGCACCGAGGTGTTTCGCGCCGACCTGTCCTCGGGAATTGCCGCCAATCCCTACATCCAGTTCACCACCATCGCCGAGGCGAGCGGCGAACTGGTGTTCGACTGGATAGACGACGAGGGGGTGCAGGGTATGGAGCGTGCGGCGCTGCTGGTGTCGGGATGAAATTCCCGGATAGCTCACCGCTCACCGCTCACCGCGCACAGCGCACAGCTGCGGGAGCGCATTGCGCTGCGGTTGGATCGGGTTGGTTCTCTCCAACGCGAAGCCTGCACCGCAACGGTTAAGGCAGCGGAATAAACCCGTTCTCCCCCGGCACCGCATCAAAGCGGCGTTCACTCCAGCGCAGCTTTGCGTCTTCTATCAATTCTTTTGAGCTGGCGACGAAGTTCCACCAGATAAAACGCCGGCCCTCGAGTTCCGCGCCGCCGGCGAGCATGACGCGCGCGCCGGTGTCGCTGCAGATCTGCACGCTGGTGCCCGGCTCGAGCACTGCCATGTGTTGCGGCGCCAGCGGCGTGCCGTCAATGTCGGCCTCGCCCTGCACCAGGTACACCGCGCGCTGTTGGTGTTCGGGCGTGAGCGTGAAAGTGGCACCGGCTTCGAATTCGAGCGCCGCGTAAAGCGTTGGTGAAAACACCGGTGCGGGCGCGCGCAGGCCCTGGTGGGTGCCGGCAATAAGGCGCAGGCTCACGCCGTTCTCATCGAGCACCGGCAGGCTGTCGGCCGGATGATGGCTGAAGGCCGGTGCCGATTGTTCCTTTGCCGCGGGCAGGGCCAGCCAGGTCTGGATGCCGTGGAGGCGGTGGCCGGCTTCGCGCAGTGCGGGCGGTGTGCGCTCCGAGTGCACGATGCCGCGGCCGGCGCTCATCCAGTTGACGTCGCCGGGGCGGATGGGTTGCACGCTTCCGGCGCTGTCGCGGTGCAGGATGCCGCCCTCGAACAAATAGGTCACGGTGGCGAGGCCGATGTGCGGATGCGGGCGCACGTCCATGCCCTCGCCCGGTGGCATTGTCACCGGGCCGAAGTGATCAAAAAAAATGAACGGTCCGACCATCTGGTTCGCGGCCGAGGGCAGCAGGCGCAGCACCCTGAAGTTTAAGGCGCCGATATCACGTTCGTGCGGTGTGAGGATTTCCATGCCGGTAGAGTGTATTGGTCTATTGCATTTCACGCCTGGCATCGCGCGCGGCAAAGCGACGCATGCCGAATGTCGCGGCGAGGTCGCGCGCCACCGGCAGCGGATCACCGGCGAGCTGCGACGCCAGATGCTCTGCCAGCAGCGGCGCCCACAGCAGGCCGCGTGCGCCGAGGCCCGCCGCAACATGCACGCCGGGCTGCTGCAGCAGCTCGCCGTAAATCGGCATGCGGTCCGGCGTGGTGGCGCGAAAGCCGGCGCGACCGCCCAGCATGGCCGCGTCAATTTTCGCGGTAAAGCCCGGCAGCAGCGATTCGGCGCGCGCCAGGTTGGCGCGGTGGTCCTCGATGCGCAGCGCCCGCTCGGTGTCGTCGATCTGGAAGGTGGCGCCGAGAAAAAAACCGCCGTCGGCGAGCGGCGCCACGACCCCGTCACCGTCTATGGGCACGCGCGGCGAGCCGTTGCGCGCACCCGCGGGTACAAAACTCAGCTGGCCCCTGACCGAAATGAGTTGCAGCCCGGCCTCGGGCAGCAGCGCGCGCGCGTCATGGGCGGTGGCGACGATGACATGCGCGGCTTCGCTGATCACGCCCTGATCACCCTCGACCCGCCACAGCGCGCCGGCTCTGGCGAGGCGCAGCGCATTGGCTGAGAAAGCCCGCCGGACGGGCGTTTGCGGGCGATTGATATTGGCGGCACAGAGCGCCGGCGGCGCCGCCCAGCCGGCCGTGGGCATCCACCAGCCGGCGCCGCGCACGGCGCAGCCGGCGATGGCCGCGGCTTCTTTTGCATCGACATGGCGCACCCAGTCGACCGGCATGGCGTGCAGCGCAACGATGGCGGCGAAGCGTTCGGCCTCGGCCGCGTCGCGCGCGAGTTGCAGCACGCCACTGAGGTGCCAGGGCAGGCCCGGGTTCTGGGCGGCAAGCGCATTGAAATGGCGCAGCGCGTAACCGAGCGCCGGCCGCGACAGGCGCGCGTTGACGGCGTCCTCCTTGTTGACGATGGGGCGCAGCAGGCCGGCCGGGTTGCCCGAGGCTTCCTGACCGGGGCCGCTGTGCCTGTCAATCAGCGTCACTTCCCAGCCGCGCGCGGCAAGGCGCTCGGCGCAAAAGGTGCCGGCGAGGCCGGCGCCGATGACGCTGACGCTGGTTTGTGTCGCCGTGTATACGGGCTGGTGTATGGGCTGTTGTTCGGGCTGTTGTGAGGGCTGTGGTGCGCGCGCGGCGAAATGCCCCGCCAGCATTTGTCGCTTGGTGCCGAAGCCGGCGCGCTTTTGCACGGCGAAGCCGGCCGCGGTGAGCGCACTGCGCACGGCGCCGGCGACGGTCCAGGTGGCGAGGGTGGCACCGGGTGCGGCAAGGCGCGCGAGCTCGCGGCAAACGGGCGGCGACCAGATGACAGGATTTTTTTCCGGCGAAAAACCGTCGAGATAAAACGCGTCGGCGCGCGCGGTGAGTTGCGGCAGCAATTGCGCGGCGTCGCCAAACAGCAGCGTCAGCGTAATGCGCCCGCCGAAAAGGTGCAGGCGGTGAAAGCCGACGACCAGCATCGGCCATTGCGCCAGCAGCTCGCCGGAAAATGACACGAGCTCCGGCCAGCGCGCGTGCACGCTGGCGAGATCGGCGGCGCTGAACGGGTGTTGTTCAACCGCGACGTAGTGCAGCCTTGTCATTGCGTCCGGGTCGGCGGCAAATTCCGCCCAGGTCGCAAGAAAATTGAGGCCCATGCCGAAACCGGTTTCGACGATGGTGAAGCGCTCGCCGCCGGGTGATTTGCGCCAGCGCTGCGGCAGGCCGTTGCCGCCCAAAAAAACGTGGCGCGCCTGCGCCAGCGCGCCGCCGGCGCTGTGGTACACGTCGTCGAACAATGTGGAGAGCGCCTGGCCTGCCGGGTTGAATTCGAGGCGGGCGGGCGTTACCGAAACGGCAGGGGCGGAGGGAGGG
>CAYLPI010000089.1:11181-15684 GCA_964385505.1 uncultured Bordetella sp. | reverse complement strand
TTTATTTGTTCAAGACCGACATAACGGAGCGTGCCGACCTGGTGCGCGCACCAGGGGCGTTCACCGCGCCGGGTACGGGCAATGCAATATTGCCCGAGCCGGCGTCTGAGCCCGGCAGCGCCGAAGTGGCAGTGGCGGCCGAGTGGCAGGAAGCGACGAATCGCCTGCTTGCGGCCATAAACGGCAATGAATTCACGCTTTTCTGTCACCTCATCAAGCCGTTGAACGCCCCGGAGAACGGGCCCTGCCACTATGAGATATTGATCCGCCTCAAGGAAGAAGAGAGCGGTCTGGTGCCCCCGGGCGCCTTCTTCCCGCTGGCCGAGGAGCATGGCCTGCTGCCGCAGCTCGACCGTTGGGTCATCAAGAACGTACTCGAATGGATCCTCACGCCCGAAGGGGATGAAAAGGTGAAAAAGGGCGCAATATTCTTCATCAATATTTCGGCTGCCACGCTCAGTGACCCCAATTTCCCGGACTTTGTCGAAAACCAGTTGCGCCATTCCGGTGTGTCACCCCGAGCCCTGTGCCTTGAGGTTGCCGAATCTGATCTGATCGCGCATCAGGGCGATGCGGTCGCCTTTGCGCGCAATATCCGCCCATCCGGCTGCCTCATCGCCATCAGCGGAGTGGGTTTCAACCGGATCTCGGCGGAGATACTGAAGCTCTTTACCGTGAATTTCTTCAAGATCGACGGCGCCATAGTGCGGCGGTTGCTTTCCTTTCCGGTCTATCTAGGCCAGGCGGTGGCGATCAGCAAATTGGCCAGGGCGCTCGGCGCGCGCACGGTCGCTGAAATGGTCGAGGACCCGGCGACGATCGAATTGCTGCGCACAATCAAGGTCGACTTTGTCCAGGGCTTTTGTGTTTCCCGTCCGCAATTGCTGACTGAACTCAAACCGCCCACTGCGCTCAGTGTGCTCAGTGTGAGCGCATAAACCGGGTCAGTATCGCATCTGCCGATGGCCGGGGAAGACAATACGGATATCGGCGAGGGAGCCGCTACCCGCACCGTCATTTTCTCTGCAGGGAAATTGGCCGATGGCTGGAAACGCCCGTCCGGTGCGGCTTTCGAGCCACTTTGCTCGATGTAAATGCTTCCGCGCTCCAGCCGCTCCAGTACACCTTGCAGCGCGCAGAGGAACTGACAGGTGATGCCCCGCGCCCAGTGGCCCGCGCTGCTGCGCCGGCACATCCCGCATCGCGACGAGACTCTGGTGCGCTACGTCGGCTGAAGCAATGTGAACTGCGCGAATCGCGCACGCGGTGAGCAAACGCTCGCCACCGGTGCCCCCCGGGGCCTGGCCTTTACACAGCGTCCTGCCAATGACGTATCACCCGGTTTCCGACATCGCGTAAAGAGCGCGGGGATCACATCAAGCCCCGGGGCGGAGGGTGGGGGGGGGCATCACCCTTGCCAATGGCGCGGCATTGCGGACAAACTACCACCGCACTCGACGCCGCCAGCCCGCCACCGGGCGCAGGAGCGCTGCGGCCGGCGGGTGCGCGCGAAAGGAGCGCGATTGATTTTTCTATGCGTCCCGTCGGGTGTCGGGTTGACCTTTGCCTTGCGCCGGTATAAATTTCCATCTATTGACCATCCGGTCAAGAATTGCGGTTCCGGGCGGAAATCCGGCCGGCGCACAAACGGGATACCCATGAACACAGTCCGGCATCAACCTTCGGCGGAGATTCGCGATACCCCGCTGTCCACCCTGCTCGAGCGGCGGGTCGCGCGTTTCGGCGGCATCACCGGCGACTGGAACGCGTTTGCAGACTCGCAACTGGAGGGCCGGCGCCGCGCGCAGTTCCGCATGGTCGGCGCCGGTGGTTCGGGCAAGCATGACGAGCCCGGCATCGTGCCCGCCGCCGGCTTTACTGTAAGCATCATGCAACTGCCGCCGGGTCAGGGCGGATCGGCGCACACCCATGAGATTGAGGAGGTGTTTTTCGTGCTCCAGGGGACGCTCACGGTGTTCCTGGAGGATGCCGCGGGCAACCGGGTGTCCACCGAGCTCGGCCCATGGGAACTGGTTTCCTGTCCGGCGGGTGTACCGCATGGTTTCGAGAACTGCGGCACGGCGGACGTCTTCATGCAGACCATGATCGGCGCCGGCCGGCCGGGGCCGGTCGGGTACACGGATACGGCGGTCTATGCCGAAGAAACCCGCCGGCTTGGCGAACGCGCCACCCGGTCCGGCACGCCGGCGTGATTGAGCTGTACCACGCGCTGCATTCGACCTGCAGCCAGAAGGTACGCATCTGCCTGCATGAAAAGAATCTTTCCTGGACCAGCCGGCTGGTGGCGCTCGATCGCAAGGAGCAGCTCTCGGACTGGTATCTCGCACTGAACCCGAACGGCGTGGTGCCCACGCTGGTCCATGACGGCCGGCCGGTGGTCGATTCCAGTGTGATCTGTGAATACCTCGATGAGCAGTTCCCGCAGGTGCCGCTCACGCCCGCGACCCCGCTCGGGCGCGCCCGCATGCGCGCGTGGATGCGCTATGTGGAGGAGGTTCCCACCTCGGCGGTGCGGGTGCCTTCATTCAACGGCGCATTTCTCGCGCGCTTCAAGGGGCTGGATGAGCAGGCGTTCCGGCGCGAGCAGGCGGACGTGCGTCCCTTGCGCAAGCATTTTTATCGGCGGATGGGCCCGAACGGCTTTCCGCTGGCGGATGTCGAGGCATCGGTGGAACAGTTGACACGAACAGTGGACCGTATGGACGCCGACCTTGCGCCTGGCGGGCCCTGGCTGCTGGGCAGCCAGTACACCCTGGCCGATATCGTGGTCGCGCCGCTGATCGACCGGATCGCCGATCTCGGACTGGACGAACTCTGGCGTGACGGCCGCCGGCCGGCCTTTGCCGGCTGGTTTGCGCGTATGCAGGCGCGTCCCGCGTTTTGCCTCGCCTTCCCCAAGGGGGCGCGGCTGACCGAATTCCTGCCGGTGGTGCCGGTGCGCCAGTTGCTTCAGCCGGTGACGCCGTGATTGGCGCCGGGAACCCGGTGAATTCCTGATGTTGGCGCAGGGCATTCCGGCGCCAATCGTTGCGCAGTCAACCCGATCACATTGGAGATACTGTATGCCATGCGCTTGCCGAGTCGTACTTCTTTCATTCATCGCACTGTTGCCGGCGGCGGTCCTCGCGCAGTCCTACCCGACCAAACCGGTCAATCTTGTGGTGACTGTACCGGCGGGCGGGTCCATCGACGCCATGGCGCGCGCGCTGGCCGCGGAGCTGAGCCCGGCTCTCGGCCAGCCGGTGGTGGTTACCAATCGAGCCGGCGCCGGGGGCAACCTTGCGGCCGAGTACGTCGCCAATTCCGCCGCCGACGGCTACACCCTGATGATCACCAGCTCCAGTACCCTGGTGCTCAATCCGTTCGTCTATAAATCGATTCCGTTCGATCCGGTCAAGAGTTTCGAGCCGATCGTCATCCCCGCGCGCCTGAACATGATCCTGGTGGCGCATCCCAGGACCAACGCGTCCAGCGTCCGCGAACTGGTGGCGATGCTCAAGGCGCAGTCGGGCAAGGCGAGTTACGGCTCCTCGGGCAATGGCACGTTGCCGCATCTGGCCGGCGTGCTGTTCAATAACGAGACCGGCACCGAAGCGACACACATCCCGTATAAGGGCATCGCCCCGGCGGTCAATGACCTGCTTTCCGGACAGATCGAATACATGTTCGATTCGGCCACTACAGTGCCGCATATTCGCGCCGGCAAGGTGCGCGCGCTGGCGGTGATCGGTCCGAACCGGCTGCCCTCCCTGCCAGAGGTGGCGACCTTCAAGGAGCTTGGCATGCCGGGCATGGAAGCTGCGGGTGGCTGGTACGGCATTTTCGCCCCCGCCGGAACCCCCAGGGAGATCGTCCAGCGGCTGAATCAGGAGGTGGTGCGCGTACTGCGCCAGCCGAACATCCGCGAGCGTCTTGCCGCCATGGGGCTGGAGAGTGCGACCTCGACGCCAGAAGAACTCGCGGCTGCACTGCGCGATGACCTGCGCCGCTTCGCGCCGCTGGTGAAGCAGGCGAACGTCGTGCCGCAGTAGGCCGGAAAAATCCGCAAGTCTTGAGGGTGAGGGCACGCAACAGTAGCGCGCAATAACGCCACGCATGTCGTGCGTACCGGATTGATTTCGCGCGCTTCGTGCGCAGCGAAATCACCGGGTACGACCGCGTCATCAAGGCGGCGGGCATCAAACTGCAATAAGTGCCGGCGGCCCGTACTGCAGACCACGAAACAGGGTGATCGCCCGCAAACCGGCGCCAGGCGCGGGTTTGTGGGCGATGCCGTTTTCAGCAGGAGGCGATTCTGCGCGGCGGCGGAGTCGGGGTGGAACCAAAGGAAGCGCTGATCAAGGCATGAATTCGTCATCCCCGCAGAGGCGGGGATCCGTTTCCGTGTGGTTGCAAAAACAAATGGACTTCCGCTCTGGTCCCCGCAGTGGGATTCGCGGGAATGAAGGACTTGTTCAGTGATTCCCAAAATGCAGAGGGCCG
>CAYLPI010000089.1:0-11081 GCA_964385505.1 uncultured Bordetella sp. | reverse complement strand
TTGCTTGTTGCATCGCAAGCAAGCTATTTGCTCCTGTCAAAGTTAAAATACGGTCTCCGATTTACACGTCCCCGCAGAGGAACCATCCGATGTCGTCACCCCGTTCGTTCATTCCCCGTTTCGTGCTCACACTCGCCATGGCGTTGTCTGCCGTGCTGTTCGCCGGCACCGCCGCGGCGCAGGCGCAGGCCTTCCCGGCCAAGCCGGTGCGCATCGTCGTCGGCTTTCCTTCGGGCAGCCTGCTCGATGTCATTGCGCGGGCGATTGGTGAAGAATTGCGCAAGGGCTGGGGCCAGGCCGTGCTGGTCGAGAACAAGCCGGGCGCCGATTCGATCATTGCCGCCGACAGCGTCGCCAAAGCTGCGCCCGACGGCTATACGCTGTTTCTCGGTACGCTGGGCGCGTTGGGCCTCAATCCACACCTGTACCAGACCCTTCCTTACGATCCGGCCAGGGACTTTGCCGGCGTGACCTTTGTCGCCGACAGCCCGTTCGCGCTGGCGGTGAACCCCGATCTGCCGGTGAAGACCGTGCAGGAACTGATCGCCCTCGCCAAGGCATCGCCCGGCAAGCTCAACTACGCCTCGGGCGCGAGCTTCGCGCAAATGCTGGGCGAGGCCTTCAAGCAACGCACCGGCACCGACATCGCGCTGATTCCCTATAAGGGCGTGCAGCCGGCGGTGACTGATCTAATCAGCGGCCGTGTGCAGGTGATTTTCGCCGACGTGCCGAGTATCGTGCCCGCCTACAAGGGCGGCAAGGCGCGCATCATCGCCGTCAGCGGCAGCCGCCGCTCGCCGCTGGTGCCCGAGGCGCCGACCATCGCCGAAGCCGGCGTGTCCGGCTATGAGTATTCGACCTGGTACGCCTTCGTCGCCCCCGCAGGCACGCCAAAGGAGGTCATCGAAAAACTCAACGCCGCCATCGCCGGCGTCATGAACTCGGCCGAGATGAAGCAGCGTTTCCTTGGCATCGGCCTCGAGGCGCGCGCCTCCAGGCCCGAGTACGTGACACAACTGATCAAGGACGAAATCGTGCGCTGGGGCCCCATCGTCAAGGCGGCGGGCATCAAGCAACAGTGAGCCGCACCTGCCCCTTCAGCGTGAAGTGACCAGATGACTGACGGGGTGTTGTTCGGCGATCGTGCGGCAATCGATGCGGCGCAGCAGGTGGCGTTCGCACAGATGATGGACGTCGTTTGCGAGCGCCATCCTTATTACCGCGCAGTGCTCGCTGCGAACGGCCTAGGCCGTGCCGACTTCGGTTCACTCGCCGACCTGGCGCGGCTGCCGGTGACCGTCAAGGCCGACTTCATGCGTGAGCCGCAGCGCTTTGTAATCGATAGCGCGGGCCTGCCCGAGGAAATGCGCACGGTGTGGGACACCATGTACACCACCGGCTCGACCTCGGGGCGGCCGACGCCTTTTGTCTCCACCAGCTACGATTTTTACAACATTCTGGCGCTGCAGCGAAACATGCTTCGCCTGCGCGGGGTCACAGCGTCCGATTCCATCGCCAACCTGTTTCCGGTGACGCGTGTGCCGCACGGCGCCTGGATACGCGCGCTGCACGCGGCGGCCAGCCTCAATATCCCGGTGGTATCGGCGCTGCCGGGTAACCCGTCGCCGTACTTCGACCTTGGCAACGGTCTTGACGAGGTGGTGCGCATTGTCGAGCGTCACCGTGCCACCATTTTGTGGGGCGTCCCCAGTTATATGAACCGTGTCATCGAGCGCGCCACTGAACTGGGTGCCGACTTTGGCGCGGTGCGCCTGGTCTTTGTCACCGGCGAGGCGGTGCCCGAATCGGCGCGAGGGGCGCTGTTGCACGCTCTCTCGCGTGCCGGCGCGGCACAGGCGCAGATCAGTATTTCCTATGGCTCGACCGAAATGCAGGGCGGCATGGTCGAGTGCACGGCGGGTACCGGTTACCACAATCCCGCGCCCGACCAGTTTCGAATCGATATCGTCGATCGAGAAA
The DNA here is from genome assembly GCA_964385505.1 of uncultured Bordetella sp. Taxonomy (GTDB): domain Bacteria; phylum Pseudomonadota; class Gammaproteobacteria; order Burkholderiales; family SG8-39; genus CAITSH01. The sequence goes on along the minus strand of CAYLPI010000089.1, from coordinate 9,101 downwards.
CCCATGCAACGCTGCCCGACGGCGAAGCCGGATTGGTACTGCTGACCCACCTCAAGCGCAGCGGCACGGTGCTGCTGCGCTATGCGCTTGGCGACATATCGGTGCGCACGCGCGAGCGATGCCCGCATTGCGGCTCGGCCACCGAGCGCCTCGTCATGCTGCCGCGCCGCGCCGACGCGCTGGTCAAGATCAAGGGCATGCTGGTCAATCCCGATCTGTTGTTCGAGGCGCTCGAAGCCGAGCTGGGCGCCCGCGCCTTCCAGCTCGTGGTGTCAAGCGCCGAACCCGGTCAGCCGCTGTCGCCCGATGTTCTGGAGTTGCGTGTGGCGGGAGAGCCGGATGTGGCGCTGGGCGGGCGGCTTGCGACAAGAATAAAGGATGCCTCCGGCGTGACCCCGGCGGTGGACTTTGTCGCCGCCGGTGACATCGTTGACCAGTCGGCGTCATGGAAAACCAGAAAGCTGGTGGATTTGCGTGCGAACAAGGGTGACTGAGAAGCGCTTGTGCAATGTTCCGCTGGCCGTGCGCATGCTGTCATTCCGAACGCAGTGAGGAATCTGCTTTTTAGCCCGGATTGAAGCCGATGCCTGGGCCGATGCCCCGGCCGACGAATCGCAATCAGCCACGATGCAAACGGTGCCGGTCTAGCGCTTTCCCAGGTAAAGCCGCGCCACACGCTCATCGTCGATCAGCGCCGCGGCCGCCGACTCGATGTGGATGCGCCCCAGTTCCATGACGCAGCCGCGATCCGAAATCGACAATGCTTTTTTGACGTTCTGCTCGACCATCAGCACCGCCTTGCCCTGGTCGCGCAGCAGGCACACGATCTGGAACACCGCGTCCACGGTTTTGGGCGCAAGGCCGATCGATGGCTCGTCGAGCATGATCAGCTTCGGGTCTATCAGTAGCGCACGGGCGATCTCGAGCATGCGCTGCTCGCCGCCGGACATCGACCCGGCCAGTTGCGCGGCGCGCGTCTGCAGCACCGGGAACAAGTCCTTCACCTGCGCGATGCGCGCCGTGAGCAGCGCCTTGTCGCGCAGCAGGTAGCCGCCCATGCGCAGGTTCTCGTCTATGGTCAGTCGCGGAAACACGCTGCGGTTTTGCGGCACGTAGGCGATGCCGGCCGACAATAGTTTGTCGGGTGCGAGACGGGTCACATCCGCGCCTTCGAGGCGGATATCGCCCTCGCGCCAGGGCACCAGATTGAACACCGCACGCAACAGCGTGGACTTGCCGGCGCCGTTGTGTCCGATGATGGTGACAATCTCGCCCGGCGCAACGCTGAGCGCGACCCCGTCGAGGATATGACGGCCGCCGTAACCGGCGCTGAGCCCTTCGATCTGCAAAACAGCGCTCATCCCCTGCTGCTCATCCAAGATAGGCCTCAATGACGCGCGCACTCGCCTGCACCGCCCCTGGCGTACCGCGCTCGAGCACCGCACCCTGGTGCATGACAATGATGTCGCTGGCGAGGGACATGATAAATTCCATGTTGTGTTCGACCAGCAAAAACACCCGCGGCCGCTCGGCATACATGGTGCGTATGCAATCGGACAAGGTCACCAGCAGCGAGGGGTTGACGCCCGAGGCCGGTTCGTCGAGCAAAAAAACCCCGGGCGCGGCGATGAAGGTGGAGACGATTTCGAGCAGCCTGCGCTGGCCAAAGGACAGGTTTGCGGCGACAGTGTCGGCGTAGGCCTCGAGCCGCACCAGCGCCAACAGGCGCATCGCCTCGTCGCGCCGCGCGCGCCGCGCCGTCTGTGAGCGGCTGAGGAACTGCGCCATGCTGGTGCCAAAGCCCTTGGGCTGGGCGGCGAACAACAAATTGTCGAGACAGGTCTCCTCGGTGAGGATGCGGCACTCCTGGAAGGTGCGGGCGATGCCCAGCGCCGCCATGCGGTGCGAGGCGAAGCCGGTGACATTTTTTCCGTCGAGCAGCACTTCTCCCTCATCCGGCACAACGCTGCCGGCGATGACATCGAACAGGGTGGTCTTGCCGGCGCCGTTGGGACCGATCAGGCCGTAGATGCCGGGGCGCTCGATGTCAAAGCCTGCGCCCGACAGTGCGGTGATGCCGCCGTAGCGCTTGGTCAGGCCGCGAATGGCAAGCCGGCTCATGCGCCCCCCTTGCGATGCGCGGTCAGTTTGCGCCAGACATCGGCGGCGACCCCGGCGAGGCCGCGCGGCGCAAACAGCGTGATCGCCACCAGCAGCGCACCGAAGATCACCAGCCGCCACTCGCTGGCGACGCGCAGGTACTCGGGCAGGCCGACGAACAAGAGCGCCCCGAGCGCCGGCCCGGCCAGCGAGCCGGCACCGCCGATGATGACGATCAGCACCGCATTGATGCTCTCGGCGAGGTTGAAGCTTGCCGGTGCGGCGACGCGCAAAAACGACACCTGCAGCACGCCGCCAAAGCCGGCGATGGCCGAGCCGAGCGCGAACACCGCCGTCTTGTACAGCAGCGCATTGACGCCGCGCGCGCGCGCCAGGCGTTCGTCCTGGCGAATGGCGCCAAGGATGCGGCCGAAATCCGAGCGCACCACCAGGTATTGCAGCGCGAACACCAGTACCGCCGCGGCAAGCGCAAGGTAATAGAAATTTGCCAGCGGCCCGAAGGGGAAGACCGCTTCGCCAAACCACGCCGGCAGGGGGGCGGGACGCGGAATGCCGCCAAAGCCCGCGGCACCGCGCGTCACATCGTCCCAGTTGTTCATGACCGAGTGCAGCATCAGGCCGAAGGCCAGCGTGACGATCATGAAAAAGTGGCTGCGAAAGCGCAGGCACACCACGCCTATGGCCGCACCGGCCGCACCCGAGGCGATGGTTGCGATGGCGAGCGCACTCCAGAAGCCGATTTTGGCATCGACCATCAGCACCGCCGCGGTATAGGCGCCGAAGCCGGCGAAAGCCATGTGGCCGAGCGAGACGAGGCCGGTGTAGCCGAGCATAAGGTTGAGGCCCACGGCGGGAATGGCGAACAGGCAGGAGAGCACCAGCACATGCAGCAGGTAGGGCTCGCCGGCGGCGAGGCGCGGCATCGCGACGAGCAGGCCCAGCAGCACAAAGAGGCCGGTGAGGGTGGCGGCGCGGCGCATGTTCAGTCTTCGCCGCGCATGCGCGTACCGAACAAGCCCTGCGGCCGAACCAGCAATATCCCGACCATGACTATAAAGGCGATGGAATCGCGGTAGTCGGTGGGCACGAACAGCGTCGATACCGACTCGACCACGCCGAGTATCATGCCGCCGACCACGGCGCCGGGCACGCTGCCCATGCCGCCGAGCAGGATGCCGGCAAGCCCCTTGACCAGCGGCACGTCACCCATTTGCGGGAACACCAGGAACAGCGGGCCGATCAGCGCGCCGCCCAGGGCCGCCAGCATGGTGCCGATGGCGAAGGTGGACCATTGCACGCGCTCGACCGGAATGCCCACGACCATCGCTGCTTCGCGGCTCTGGCTGGTGGCGCGGATTGCGGTGCCAAAGCGCGTGTACTTGAGAAAGAGGCCGAGCAGCGCCACCATGGCGAGGGTGATGACGATGATGCCGAGGCGGTGCGCGCTGAAGCGCAATTCGCCAATGCTGACCAGCATCTCGGTGGTGCCGACGCGAAACTGCAGCGCGTTGGCGCCCCATAGCGCCGCCAGCAGGTTCTCGATGATGAGGATCAGGCCGAGCGAGGCGATGACCTGGTTGCGCAGGTTGCCGGCAAGGGGGCGGAATATGCCGCGTTCGATGGCGATGCCTATCAGTGCCAGGGTCAACATCGACATCACAATGGCAAGCGGGTAGCTGGCGAAGATCTTGGAATAGAAAAAATGCGCCAGGTAGCCCCCGGTGGTGAACAGCACGCCATGGGCGAAGTTCACCACATGCATGACGCCGTAGATCAACACCATGCCGAGCGCCACCAGCACGTAGATCGACCCGGCCATGAGACCGTTGATCACCTGTTCGAGAATGGCGTCAGTCATGCTGCGCGTGGTGTGGTGGCGAAAATCCGGTGGCATTCCCGGGTGTCGAAAAACCCGGGGTCAGGAACAGCCGGCGCGGCGCCCGAAGGAGCGGGGCGCGCGGGCGTTTCAGCCCGATCCGCAGGGGGCCTTGGCGCTTTCGGGGTGCAGGATGCTGCGCGTGCCATTGGCGCACCACTGCGTCACGTACACGGCCGGATTGGCCTGGCCCTTGCGGTCGAACTTGATGGTGCCGATCACACCCTGGTGCTCGATTGTGCTCAGCGCCTCGCGTATCGCCTTGCCGTCGCTGACGCTGCCGGCTTTTTGCATCGCTGCGAGCGCGACCATCAGCCCGTCATAGGACTGCGCCGCAAAGCCGTGCGCCTCCTCGCCGAACTTGGCCTTGTAGCGCTGGCTGAAATTCTTGATTCGCGGCGTATTGGCATTGGGTGGAAAGGCGTTGTACTGCACCATACCGTCGAGGGTCTTGGCGTCCAGGCGCTTGAGGAAGCGGTCCGAGCCCATTGCCAGTGTGCCGACAAGATTGACCTTGAGGCCGGCGTCGCGAATCTGCTTGATGGCGAGACTGCCCGGTTCCTCGTCCATGAACAGCATCACCGCCTGCGACTTGTTGTTGCGGATATTGGTGATGTGGCTGGAGAAATCGACCTCGCCGACGTTGAAATAACCGGTGTAGCCGTTCTTTGCGCTGGCGAGCAGCTCCTTCATGCCGGTGGCGCCGCCGCGGCCGGCGTCATTGTTCCACGCTATGAAGCTGAGCGGCGACCAGCCCTGTTTGGCGAGAAAGTCAGCCACCGCCATGTTGAGCTGCAGGTTGTTGGCATTGACGCGGAACACATACGGATTGTTCTGCTCGGTCAGGTTGGGGCCGGTCGGCACGGTCAGTATGAAGGGCAGGCTGTAGTCCTGCGCGATCGGACCGATTGCCGCGGCAACACCCGATGACAGCTCGCCCAGAACCACCGGCGCCTTGTCAACGGTGGCGAGGCGTTGCATCGCCGATGCGCCTTCGGCCGGATTGCCGCGGGTGTCATAGACCTTGAGTTCCACCGTGTATTTTTTGCCTGCTACGGTGATGCCGCCGCCGGAATTTATTTCCTCCTCGGCCAGCCTGAAGCCGTTCATCTGGAAGACGCCGGGAGCGGCAAGCGGACCGGTGAGCGCCGTGACCACGCCCAGCGTGATCTTGTTCTGCGCCAGCGCCGCGCCGCTGCCGAGCAGGGCGAGGCCTGCCAGGGCGCCGATGGATGCCGCGATTGCTTTTTTCATATCGTTCTCCTAAAACCCTTGTTCTAAAATCCGGATGTTGTCAGGTGAGCTTGTAGACGCGCCGCGCATTATCGCGCAGCAGTTTGCGTTTGGGTTCTTCGCGCAGTCCGAGGCCTTCGATCTCGGTGCGAACGCGGTCGAAATCGAGCACCGGATAATCGCTGCCGAAAATCACCTTGTCCTGGCCGTAGCTGTCGATATAGCGCACAAAGGACTCCGGCCAGTACTTCGGGCTGTGCGCGTCGCAGCCGATGTACACGTTCTTGTGCTTGAAGGCCATTGCGATCATTTCCTCGGTCCACGGAATGCCGATGTGGATGCCGATCAGCTTGAGTTCGGGGAAATCGCAGGCCACGGCATCGAGCGTGATCGGGCGGCCGACGCTTTTGAGCGGGCGGGCCGGGTCGTACACCAGCGACTGGCCGACCTGCAACTGCACCGGCACGTCGAGCTCGACGCACTTGGCATAAAACGGATACCAGCGCGCATGATCGGGAGGGAGTTCGAACCAGTGCGGGTAAAAATGCGCGCCGATGAAGCCGTATTCGCGCACTGCGTGCTCGAACGCGCGCACGCCGTTCATGCCCTCGGTGGGGTCCAGCCCGGCGAGCGCGCTGAAGCGCTCCGGATGGCGCTGCACCGCGTCGGCGACAATCTTGTAGGGCAGGTGCCAGCTGCCCGGAATGCCCAGTTGCCCGGTCTTGGTGGCGATCAGCATGGCGCGCTCGATGCCGGCCTTGTCCATAAGCGCCAGCATCTGTTCGTAGCTGACGCCCCCCGCCACCGAGTCATCGCGCCCGAACTTGTCCTGCCAGAAGGCGCGCGACCACGCCGGGCGCAGCCGCATGATCTCGGGCGTAATCGGATTGACCACGCAGTCGATGGCTTTGATGGGGTGACTCATTCGTGTGCTTACCACTTTATGCGAAGCTGTATTGTATATTGAACGGGGGCGAAGACCGGCACCGCAATCACAGGACAGACATGATGGGACAGACATGACAGGAAATGTCGATAACGGCAGCAGCGTGGCAAGCGTCGGCGAGGGTTTGTTGCGCCTGCTGGCAAGCCGCGGCGTGGAGTTTCTGTTCGCCAATTCAGGCACCGATTTTCCGCCGCTGGTCGAGGCGCTGGCGCGCGCGCGGCGCGACGGCTTTGCCGTGCCCAGAACGCTGCTGGTGCCGCACGAGAATGTCGCCGTCGGCATGGCTTACGGCGTGACCATGGTGAGCGGGCGGGCGCAGGCGCTGATGGTGCACGTTAATGTCGGCACCGCCAATGCGCTGTGCGGCCTCATCAATGCTGCGCGCGAAAACGTGCCCATGCTGCTCGCCGCGGGGCGCACGCCGCTGTTCGAATCGGGCCCCGCCGGCAGTCGCTCGCTCAACATCCACTGGGCGCAGGAAATGTTCGACCAGGCCGGCATGCTGCGCGAGCACGTCAAATGGGATTACGAATTGCGCGGCAGCGCGCAACTGGAGTCCGTGCTCGACCGCGCCCTTGCCATTGCCGCGAGCGAACCGCAGGGCCCGGTGTATTTGTCGCTGCCGCGTGAAGTGCTGGCCGAAGCCGGTACGGCATTCTCCGGAACCACGACGCAGCACCCCGCAGCCGCCCCGGCACCCGATGCCGGGGCCATCGCGCAGGCAGCGGCCATGCTGGCGCGGGCGCGCAATCCGCTCATCATCACCGCACGCGCCGGCCGCGAACCGGCGGCCGTGCCGCTGCTCGCGGCGCTGGCCGAACGCTTTGCCCTGCCCGTGGTGGAGTTTCGTCCGCGCTACCTGTCGTTGCCAAACGGTCACGCCATGCACGCCGGTTACGAGTCCGGGCCCTGGCTTGAAGACGCCGACGCCATACTCGTGCTCGATTGCGACGTGCCGTGGATGCCCGCCGGCAAGACGCCGCGCGCCGGTGTGCCGGTGATACAGGCGGGCAGCGACCCGCTGTTTGCGCGTTACCCGACGCGCGGTTTTCGTGCTGACGTGTGCATCACCGGCACGCCGCTGCGCGTGCTGAGTGCGCTGGCGCCGGCGCTTGAAGCCGCGGGTGTTGACGCCGCGCTGATCGCCGCGCGGCGCGGGCGTATCGCCGCCGCCGGCCGCGAACGGCGCGCGGCAGTCGATGCGCTGGTGAATGCCGGCACCGGTACCGCAACCATGGGCATGGCCCAGGTCAGCCGCGCGTTGTCGGCGGCGCTGGCGCGCGCCGGCGGCGAGTCGATTGTCGTCAACGAGTATTCACTGGTCGCCGCAGCCATGGACTTTACGCGGCCGGGCAGTTATTTCGGATCCAGCCCGGTCGGCGGCCTTGGCTGGGGCGTGCCGGCCGCAATGGGGGCAAAGCTCGCCTCACCCGGTGCGCTGGTGGTCGCAGCGGTGGGGGACGGCAGCTACACGTTTGCCAATCCGCTCGCCTGTCACCATGCCGCGGCCATGCACGGCATTGCGACGCTGACGCTGGTCATGAACAACAGCGCCTACGGTGCCGTCGAGCGCGCCACACGGGTAATGTACCCGCAGGGTATTGCGGCCACGGAGGGCATGCCCCTCGTGTCGCTGCAACCGATGCCGCATTACGACGGCGTCATCACCGCCTGCGGCGGCCATGGTGAACGCGTCGAAGAGGCTGCGGCACTGCCCGCAGCGCTCGATCGCGCCATTGCCGCCGTCAGGGCGGGGCGTCCCGCGCTGCTTGACGTGATGTGCGCATGATGTGCGCGTGATACGCGCAGCCAGGGGACGCTAGGCGGGTACCGTTTTACCCGCCAGCAGCGCAATCACCTCGCCGGTGTTGCGCACATCGCCAAAAAACTGGATGAAGGTGGCGAGCGTGCCAAGGTGCTCTGCGTCCGAGCGCGCGGCATTGGCATCGGACACCATCACCACCCGGAAGTCAGCCATCATCGCGTCGCGCGCCGAAGCTTCGCAGCAAACATTGGTCAGCGTGCCGGCAATGATCACCGTGTCGATGCCGCGCTGGCGCAGCAGCTCCGGCAGTGCGCAGGCGCCCGGAAAAAACGCGCTGTAGCGTTTTTTCCTGACGCAGATGTCCTGCGGCTGCACGTCGAGTTCAGGCCACAGCGCATGCCCCGGGCTGCCTTCGGTCAGCGCATCGAGTATCGCCGCCGAGTAGGCCGGATTGACCATGGTGTCAAAAAACAGCGGCCACGAATCCGGCCCTGTGGGCTTGAACGCGCCTTGCGTAAAGGCCACCGTGCCTCCCGCAGCGCGCACCGCAGCGGCGAGGCGGTTGACATTGGGAACGATGTCGCGCGCGACCGGTGCCTCTGACGGGGCACCCGGCGTGAGAAAGGCGTTTTGCATGTCGATGACCACCAGCGCGGTGCGCGTGGCGGCAATGGCGTCAAACACATGCAGATGGCCGCGGCGCGTCATCATGCGGGCAACGATGTCGGCGGGCAGGGTGTCAGGATGCACGGTGGTTTGCTCTGTCAAAAAATGATCGCCGCACTATAGCCTGAACCACCGCCCAGCCGTTCGGGCCGGCGCCCGCTGTCACGCGGTGGTCACATCCCGGTCGTCCTGGAAAATGCATGATCGGCTGGAAATACCCGCCAGGCGTGGCTTTGCGGGCGATGCCCCGTCAAAAAAGTGTTTGCCGTGAAGCCGCATCTTAAACCGTGCGCTTTGCCGGCGCCGCCGTGGTGCCCGAAATCCGCGCCGGGTGCGCCTGCGCAGTCCTGTCCACGAGGCAATCGACGCTGCTGCGATCGCAGCGTAGAGCACCGGTCAGCGCTGCCTACCAGCCGTTGCTGCGTGCCCAGGTCGCGCTGATGCCGCCGTTTGCGCCGATCAGCGCGTAGTGCGGATACTGCGCGCCGGTGGCG
>CAYLPI010000088.1:0-15771 GCA_964385505.1 uncultured Bordetella sp. | reverse complement strand
CTTACCCGGGCTGCTGCACGCGGCCTTCCTGCGCAGCCCGTTCGCACATGCGCGGATCGTTGCCCTAGACCTTGCTGCGGCGCGCAGCCTCCGCGGAGTCGTTGCGGTATTTGACGGACGTGAGATCGGCGCAATTTGCCACAGCTGGACCACCCATCTGGCGACCTTCGCAACGCATCGCTCCGCCGCGCAGCCGCCGCTCGCAGTAGAGCGCGCGGTGTGGCAGGGGCAACCGCTCGCCATCGTCGTCGCCGAAAGCCGCGCGATCGCTGAAGACGCGGTGGCCGCCATCAGCACCGAATGGGAAGAACTTGAGCCGCTTGCCAATGCCGCCGCGGCACTGGCCGCCGACGCAGTGCCAATACACGCAGATCTTGGTGGCAATCTAGCCTACGAACACCACATTGAAGCGGGGCCGGTGAACGAGGCCTTCACGAAGGCGTATCGCGTGATCCGGCGCAAGCTGCGCTTTTCGCGCCACACCGGCGTGCCACTGGAAGGGCGCACCGTCATCGCCGAGTTCGACCCGGGCACGCGCCAGCTAACGGTCCACCAGTCGACGCAGGTGCCGCACCAGATGCGCGCGGTCTACGCCCGCCTGTTCGGCCTCGCCGAGGTGGACGTGCGCGTGATTACGCCCGATGTCGGCGGAGGCTTTGGCATTAAGATGCATGTCTACGACGACGAGATGGCGGCGGTTGCGGCGGCCGTTCAGCTCGGCCGACCAGTCAAATTCGCCTGCGACCGCTTCGAGGCGTTTTCCAGCGATGTGCACGCGCGCTCGCACGAGGTCGACTCAGCGATTGCCGTCGATGCCAAAGGCCTCATCCTTGGTTTCAGCGCCGACGATCTCGCCGACATCGGCGCCTATTCGGTATACCCGCGTAGCAGCGTGCTCGAGGGCGTGCAGGCGCTTATCATGGTCGGCGCGCCGTACGGCGCTCCCGCGCTGCGCGGTACGCTGCGTGTGGCCTACCAGAACAAGGCGCTGATCGGCTCTTACCGCGGGGTCGGCCAGCCTGTCGCCTGCGCCATTACCGAAATACTTGTCGATGCGGCCGCCGCCGAACTCGCGCTCGATCCGGCCGAAATGCGCCGCCGCAATTATCGCGATGACGCCGTGCACGGGTCCACCAGTGCGGCCGGGCTCGACATGGTCGGCCTGTCGCATCAGGCCTGCCTCAAACGTCTGCTCGAATTGATGCAGTACGACAAACTGCGTGAAGAACAGCGTCTTGGCCGCGCCGATGGCCGTTACCTTGGCATCGGTCTAGCGGCTTTTGTTGAAATCACCGCGCCAGGCGCCGGCTTTTATGGCGCCGCGGGCGTGCCTATCACGGCGCAGGATGGCTGCTCGTTGCGTTTGGAACCCTCGGGTGAACTGACCTGCATCAGCAGCTCCACCGACCAGGGCCAGGGCGTCGAGACCGGCATACAGCAACTTATAGCCGCCGCATTGACGCTGCCGATGAATGCCGTGCGCATTATGCGCGGCGACACTCTGGCGACGCCGGTCGGCGGCGGCGCATGGGCGTCGCGCGGACTCACGGTGGGTGGCGAGGCCGCACTTGCGGCGGCACAACTGCTGCGTGAGCGCCTGGCCGCAGTTGCAGCAGCGGTGCTGGGCGTGCCGGCCGCCACCCTTGCACTGACCGACGGGATATTCCGTGCCGGCGACAAAGAGCTGTCGCTGCAGCAACTCGCCGCCTTGCTACACTACCGCCAGCACGAATTGCCCCCGGGCACGTCGATAGACGTCACGGCCGTGGCCGCTTCAGTGCCGCTCAAGCCTTTTCTTGCCGCCAACGGCATCCAGGCAAGCTTGGTGGAAGTCGATCCGGACAGCGGCTTCATCCGGCTGCTCAAGCATTGGGTGGTCGAAGATTGCGGCCGCGTTATCAATCCGCTGCTGGCCGACGAACAGTTGCGCGGTGGTGTGGTGCAGGGGCTGGGCGCGGCCTTTTACGAAGAATGCCGTTACGACGAACGTGGCCAGTTGCTGACCTCGACTCTTGCCGATTACCTTGTGCCCATGGCCGGTGAGATGCCGGACATCGTCATCGCCCACGTCGAGACACTGGTGACCGGCACCTTGCTCGGCGGCAAGGGTGTGGGCGAGGCCGGCACCATAGGCGCGGGCGCCGCAGCGGCCAATGCCGTCAACGACGCGCTGTCGCCCTTCGGCTGTGCGCTGGCCGAGCAACCGTATACGCCCGAGCGCGTGCTGCGCGCGCTCGGAAAGGTGCATTAGCGGCATGAAGATCACCGCCATCCGCGAAGCCACAGTCCCCATAGGGGCGGCCATGCGCAACGCCTCCATTTCGTATCACGGCATGACGGCCTCGGCGCTGGCCATCGTCACCGACCGCATGGTCGGGGGCCGGCCGCTGGTTGGCTATGCCTTCGATTCCATCGGGCGTTACGGCACAGGCGGGCTGTTGCGCGAGCGTTTCATGCCGCGCCTGCTCGCTGCGCAGCCGGAATCGCTGTTTGATGCCGGTGGCCTGATCGATCCGCAGGCGTGCTGGCGCGTCGCCATGACAGATGAAAAAGACGGCGGTCACGGCGAGCGATCCGGCGCGATGGGCCTGCTCGACGCCGCCCTGTGGGATCTGCATGCCAAGGCGAAAGGCCTGCCGCTATGGCGCGCGCTGGCTGATCTTTATGACAATGCCGGGGCGACGCCCGAGATCGCCAGCTACGCTTCCTGCGGCCATTTCCAGACCGACGGCGGCGCGGAAAGCTTGCGCGGTGAAGTGGCCAGGGCGCTGGATCTGGGTTACCGCACAGTGAAAATAAAGGTCGACGGTCGTGACACCGCGGGTGACGCGCGTCGCATTGAGGCTGCACTGAGTGCCTTGCCTTCGGCGGCACAATTGGCGGTTGATGCCAACGGCAATGCCGATGCCGCTGACGATAAATGGCTCGCGACCATCGGTGCCTACGGGCTCGCCTGGATAGAAGAGCCAGCATCACCGCTGGACTACGCCAGCCTGGCGAGCATGGCGGAACGCTCCGCAGTACCCGTCGCGACCGGGGAAAACCTGTTTTCCTGGGATGATGCGCGCAATCTGCTGCGCTACGGCGGCCTGCGCCCCGGCCGAGACAGGATCCAAGTCGACATGCTGCTAGCTTACGGCATTCCCGAATACCGCCGCATTCTGGCCGGCTTCGAGGCTGCCGGCTGGCCGCGCGGTGCGTTCTGGCCGCACGCCGGCCACTTGTTTGCGGCGCATGTCGTCGCGGGCCTTAGCCTGGGCAGCCACGAGGCGGCGCCCGACGCCAACCGCATTTACGGCGGATTCTGGGACGGCAGCCGCGTTGACGCCGGCCGCGTGCGCCTGCCGGAACTACCTGGCGTGGGCTACGAGGCCAAGGCGAACCTGTACCGAGTATTGCGCGATCTCGCGCAGGACGCGCAAGTCCCGGCGCGGTCTCACTGAACACAACACTCAATATGGGCGGAGAATTCACAATGGCAAAGCTGCGGCACATCGCAATCTCGGTTCCCGATCTGGAACGCTCGGCGAAGTTCTACGAAGAGACCTTCGGCATGCAGCGCGTCAATTTCGTCGAAACGCCTTACGGCGACGGCTTGTCGCTAACCGACGGCGTGTTCAACCTGACCTTGCTCCATTTTCATACCGACGATGCGGCCGGCGACGAGCGGGGCAAGGATTTTGTCGGCCTCCATCACTTCGGCTTCATCGTCGAGGATCTGGATGGCATGAGCAAAAAAATAGAGGACAACGGCGGCAAGTTCCACCGCGAACTCAAGGGCGGCGGCGGCGTCGACTTCGAGCGCAAATTTCGCGATCCCGACGGCGTGATATTCGATATCTCTCACAAGGGCTGGATAGGCACCGGAACGGTCTGAGCCAAATGAAACCGGCGCCTTTCGGCTACGCCCGCGCGAGCAGCATCGAAGATGTGTTCGACTGCCTCGCAACGCATACTGACGAAGTGCGCCTGCTCGCTGGTGGGCAGAGCTTGCTGGCGACGCTCGCACTGCGCCTGTCGGAACCGGCGCTGCTGCTGGACATCACCGGCATCGCCGCGCTGCGCTTTATCGAGCGCCGAGGCGAGTTCATCGTCATAGGTGCACTGACGCGTTACTGCGAGCTTGAGGCGAGCCCGCTGATCGCGCAGCATGTGCCGCTGGTGACAGATGCCATCCCGCATATCGCGCATCCGGCCATTCGCAATCGCGGTACCATAGGGGGCAGCCTGGCCTTGGCCGACCCGGCTGCCGAGTTGCCGGCCTGCATGGTCGCCACCGGTGCCGTCATCATCGTCGCCGGCCGCGGCGGCGAACGGCGCATCGCTGCGGCCGATTTTTTTCTTGGCATATACGCGACAGCGCTGGCGCCGGACGAAATGATCGTGCGCATCGAGATCCCGGTGGCGGCCGCCAACGCGAATTCGCGCACCAGCGCCAAACTGGTCGAATTCAGCCGCCGCCATGGCGATTACGCCATCGTCGGGCTCGCGGCTCAGGCGCAACTGCGCGCCGACCAAAGCTATGAATCACTGCACCTAGTGTATTTCGGCTGCGGCGAGCGTCCGGTGCGCGCGCGTGGCGCCGAGGCGCTGGTGCTGGGTGGCAAGGGCTTGCCCGCACCAACCCAGGCCAGCCTGCGCGAGGCGATGCAGGCGGACCTAGATCCGCAGCCCGACTTGCACGCCGGCGCGGATACGCGGCGGCATCTTGCCGCAGTGTTGGCGCAACGCACGCTAGCAGCCCTCACCTGAACGGCGAAAACGACGAAAGCCCGGAACATGGACCGCCAAGCCACCAAGCCCCCCCAACACACAGTCGCCATCACGCTCACGGTCAACGGCATGCCTGTCGAGCGCATGGTCGAAGCCCGCATGCACCTGATCGATTTCCTGCGCGAATCACTGGGGCTAACCGGCAGCCATGTCGGCTGCGAGCACGGCGTCTGCGGTGCCTGCACGGTACGAGTGGAAGGGCAGATCGTGCGCGGTTGCCTGGTGCTCGCGGCGCAGGCCGACGGCGCGAACGTCGAAACCATAGAGGGCGTCAGCGCCAGCGGGGAGATCGCCGACCTGCAGGACGCCTTCGTGCGCCGCAACGCATTGCAGTGCGGCTACTGCACGCCCGGCATGTTGATGTGCGCCGCCGAGTTGCTGGACAGGAAACCGACCACTGACCGCGTCGCGATACGCGAATTCATTTCTGGTAATTATTGCCGCTGCACGGGTTATGAGGCGATCGTTGATGCCATCGTCGAAACGGCGATCCACAGATCCGCGACTGAAGGCAAGCTATGAATTTGCCGCGCACAACAGCATCGTATCCGCGACCTGGCTTGAAACGATCAATGAGGGAGTAATGAAAATGGACCGCTTGTCGCGCTGGTATGGCGGCGTACTGACTTTTTTTGCGTCGCTCGCCGCAGTGCTGCTGTTCTTCATGATGCTGCTCATCTGCGCCGATGTGCTGTCGCGCAACCTTCCGGCGATAGGCTTCAAGCTCAAATGGGCGAACGAGGTATCGGAGTACGGCCTTTACCTGATCACCTATCTAGCCGCGCCTTGGCTGCTTCGCCGCGGCCAGCATGTGCGCGTCGACTTGCTGCTGCGCGGTCTGCCGCCGCAGTTCGCTTGGCTGCTCGAATGGCTGGCTGATGTCATGGGCCTGCTGATCAGCACGGTGATCCTTTACCACTCGCTGCTGATGCTGGTGGATGCCTTTCGCAGCAAGGCGCTGGTGTTCAAAGAGCTGGTCTTCCCGGAATGGTGGCTGCTCGCGCCCGTACCGGTGGCATTGCTGTTGCTCACAATCGAGTTCGTGTTCCGCATGCACCGGCTCGCCATCGGCGAGCGGCAGATGCGCGACGACGCGACCTCGACCAGTTGAAGGGCAGACCATGATGAGCTGGCAACTGAGTCTGTGGCTGCTGCTTGGCGGCACCACGGCGCTACTGTTTCTCGGGCTTCCGGTCGCCTATACCTTTTTTGGCATCAACATCGTCGGTGCGTTGCTGTTTCTCGGCGGGGACGCCGGACTGACGCAACTGGCGCGCAATGGCGTGGTCGCAGTCAGCAATTTTTCGCTGACGCCGATCCCGCTGTTCGTGTTGATGGGCGAAATCCTGTTTCACACCAAACTCGCGCACAAGGCGATAGGCGGCATCGAGCGCATCATCCCCGGCGTGCCTGGGCGGCTTGCCATCATCGCCGTCGTCGCCGGTACGGTATTTTCGGCGATCTCTGGCTCGACTATAGCGACCACCGCGATGCTTGGCAGCCTGATGTTGCCGATGATGCTGTCGCGCGGCTACCATCCGTCGCTATCAATGGGGCCCATCATGGCCATCGGCGGCGTGGACATGCTTATTCCGCCCTCGGCTCTGGCGGTGTTGCTGGGCAGCCTCGCTGGCATCTCGATTTCCAAACTGCTGCTGGGCGGGGTAATCCCCGGCCTGATCCTAGCGGTGTTCTTCATATGCTACATCATGTTGTCGGTGAAATTCGACCACACGCTGGCACCCGCCGACGAGAAGGTGGAACTAGAAAAGGGCTGGAAGCGCTGGCGCATGTTCTTCCAGTACGTGGTGCCGCTTTCGTCGATATTCGTGATAGTCGTCGGCATGATGACCGGCGGCTTTGCCACACCGACCGAAGTCGCAGCGGTGGGGGCCTTCGCCACCATGCTGCTGGCGATAAGTTATCGCGCGCTGACGCTGGACAATCTGTGGAAATCGCTAATGGGGTCGGTGGCGATATCCGGCATGATTCTGTTCATCATCGTCGCAGCGACCACCTTCTCGCAGGTCCTGAGCTTTTCCGGTGGCACATCCGGGATGATAGAACTAATAGGCAGCTCGGGCATGTCCCCGGCCGTGGCGCTGGCCATCATGATGGGCGTGCTGATATTTCTCGGCCTCTTCGTCGATCAGGTCAGCACAATGCTGCTGACGCTGCCGTTTTTCATGCCGGTGGTGAAGCGCCTGGGGATAGACGAAACTTGGTTCGGCGTGATGTTCCTGATGTGCATGCAACTGGGTCTGCTGATGCCGCCGCACGGTATGCTGCTCTATACCATGAAGAGCGTGGCGCCTAAGGAAATCAGAATGGGCCAAATCTTCGTGGCTGTGATTCCTTATGTGATTTTCAGCATGTTGCTGCTGATAGCGATTTTTTTCTTTCCTGCCATCGCGACCTGGCTTCCGAACGCGCTGATCGGCTGAAAACGGCCGTTTGACGCTAAGGTTTCCCCGGTTTTAGTTGTTGTAAACGCGCCGCTACGTGGTTGACCCGTTGGTAAAAACAATGCAAACAATATCTGTCGTAGCGTGATCGTTAGAACCTTGCCTTGAGGGTTCTCGGCTCGGAAGCTTGGCGGGCCTTAACGCGGGCCACGTTCGGGCAATTGAGCGGGGCGAGCAGCCTATCGGAGATTGCGTTGCGATTGGGTGGAATTTACTAAGCCAACGTGGACAAGTGTAAAGAGGCCTAGAACACAAAAAAGTCGGAGACCCCCGGCCAGCTCAAATTTCGCGACCGACGTTCCGCGGATGTGGTGATCGATTACCCGGGACACCGTGAGGCGCCCCCCCGGATATCGATTATCACTCTCCCCCGACTGTTTTCGTTAGCCTGCATCAGTCGATGCGCTTCAGCGACTTCAGCGACCGGCATGATGCGGCTTACCTGTGGGACAAGTATGCCGTTCAGTGCCAGGTCCATCACCGCGGCAAGTGCGTCCAGACTGTCGTTAATTTGCGCCGGCACGACTCGCACATCAAACTCCGCTGAGCGGTCTTTAATCGGCTCAGCTTGGAGAAATATCAAACTGCCGCCTTTTTTCAGTACCGGGTATGACCGACGATGCACCTCACCGCCGACCAAATCCAGCACTACATCGAAATCGTGCAGGTGCTCAGCGAAATTGAGTTGGTCATAGGCGACCACGCAGTCCGCGCCAAGACTGTGAACATACGCTGCGTTGCGCGAATTACAAGTCGCCGCTACGTACGCGCCGAAGTGTCGGGCGAGTTGCACCGCCATGCCGCCGATAGCACCAGCGCCCGCGTGCACGAGTACCTTTTGGCGGGGCTGAAGTTGTACGAATTGAGTCAGCAGGATCCACGCGCAGGTGCCAGCATGCATCAGGGCAGCGCCCTGTGCAAATGAAAGGATAGGTGGCATGGGTACGATGCTCTGTGCATCACGGACGATGTTTTCAGCATAGCTTCCCTGTACCGTTCGCTCAGCCACAAAGCAAACCGCATCCCCGATGTGCACGTAGTCGACTAGATCGCCCGCAGCAATCACAATCCCCGCTCCGTCTCGGCCTGGCACACATGGAAGGGTTACCGGAAAAATCTGCGTAAGCCACCCAGCGCGAAGCTTCCAGTCACCTGGAGTAACGCTAGCGGCCTCGATGCCGATTAGCACTTCGCGTGGTCCGGGCACGGGCGTCGCAATCTCCTCCAGTCTCAGCACTTCTGGCCCGCCGAACTCCGCGAAACGTATTGCTTTCATGATGGCCTCCTCACGAGTGGCTCTGCTGCAATGTCCGCTCGATCGACCATGGTCATCATCGCCCCTGGGGCGAATCGCCAACATAGGCCTGCACTTCAATTTCTATGGCCGCGCCATATCCCAGACGGGACTGCACCGTACTACGCGCCGGCAATGCGCCCGCGAAATATTCCGCATAAACCGTATTAAAAGCGCCGAAATCGTCGAGATCAGCCAGCCAAACGCTCACCCGCACGACATCAGCCAAATTGGCTCCGTGCTCCGCCAGTGTGACGGCTATTGCCTTTAGGACCGCGTGCGTCTGCGCCGCAATGTCACCCGGAAGCGGTTTGCCGTGCGCATCCATCGCGATTTGACCGGACAGAAATAAGAAGCCTCCTGCACGTACCGCCTTCGAAAAGGGCAGAGGTAGGTCGGAAGCGAAGCGCTGGATAGATGAGGTCATGGGTTGTTCTCAAGTTAAGGAAAGAGGTTTCGACGTAGCCGCGAGGGGCTCGTAGCTGCTGGATCAATACCGTTAATCAACAACTGCTCCGGCACGGCCTGCCCGAGCAGAAGCGCAGCAGCGAGTTCTGACGCGGCCGCCGCAGTCTGGATTCCGTAGCCGCCTTGGCCGGCTAGCCAGAAGAAGCCATCGCACGACTCGTCCCAGCCGATCACTAGATCACCATCGCGCACAAACGACCGCAAACCAGCCCAGGCATGGCGAGGGCGGCGAATGGTCATGCGGCTGACATCTTCGATGTGGAAGATGCCCGTCGCAATGTCCGTCTCTTCGGGCGCGACATCATGCGGCACCGTAGGGTCGGCGTTGGACGGCGAGCCGAGTAGTTGGCCGGCGTCGGGCTTGAAGTAGTAGTTCTCCCGAATACCGCAGACCACCGGCCAAGCGTGAAAGTCGATATCCGATGGACCTTCAAACGTGAAGGCCGCACGGCGGCGCGGTTGCAGGTCAATTGGGCCAACCCCACAGGACCTCGCCATCTCGTCGGCCCACGCGCCGGCGGCGTTAACGATGCTGCGGGCGCGCACCGCATCCCCGTTGGCCAGCGCTAAATTCCACACGCCGCCGATACGATGTCCCGACACGATTCTGGCGTCGCATCTCAACACGACGCCTTGCCGTCGCGCCTCGCGCAGGAATCCTTGGTGCAGAGCATGCACGTCGAGGTCCTGCGCGTCGGGCTCGAGAATTCCTCCGAGCACCTTCTCGGGCTTCAACACCGGAACGAGGCGCAGGATCTCAGCCGCGCTAATCCTCGCCACATCAGTTGAGGTGAGCGACAGCGCCGCGAAGGTTTTGTCAAGCAGCGCTCGGTCGTCAGGGCCGGCCAGATAGACAACACCACGAGGCGTCATCAGCGGATGCTCCGTGAAACCATCGGGCGGGCGTTCGTAGAACGACCGACTGGCTCGCGTCAAGGCCCTAACGGCTGGCGTGCCATAGCTAGCCATGAACATGGCTGCGGAACGTCCTGTTGAATGGTAGCCTGGCTGCGATTCCTGCTCAAGCAGAAGGACTGTGCCCTTGCCAGCCAGACGATACGCCAACGATGCACCGGCAATGCCTGCGCCTGCGACGACATAATCGAATACACCGACCGTTGTCACGATTTTGCATCCATCCGACTAGAGCTACTTGTCGGCCATTCACTAATTCCGGCAGGCGATGTCAGCGCGTCCAGGCCCTCCACCAGTGACTGAACTGTGGAACGCAAGGCCGCCATCTGCTGGCCTGGGATGTTCCGCGCCGCTTGCCTCAGAATTTCGCGGCGCACCGGCAACATGACCAGAAAAGTCTCACGTCCTATTTTGGTGAGGTGCACATGGATATTGCGTTTGTCCTGCGACGCTTGGGTGCGCACGACCAGATTTTCCTTCTCCATCTGCTGCAACAGATGGCTGAGCGCACTTCGTTCTATGCGTGTGTAATGCGCCAGTTCACCAATAGTCAGCCCGCCCTTTTCCGACAGGACCGATAGCGTGCGCCAGCGCGATATCACGACCTTGCCGGCTTGCATGCGCTCGACAAATGCAGCGTTAAACTTCTCTTCGAGCACGCCGGTCCAGTAGATGACGGACGTTTCGAATGATTCTCCTTCGAAAGTTTTTCTTTTCGAAGACAACGTGCTCACACCGCGACTCCGTAGCGCCGAAGAGTGCCGTTGGCTACGAGGCGGTCGAACAAGAGGCTCGGCAAGCCTCGCACGATGATACCTACGAACGCCCATTCGGCGCGTCCGAAATTGCGCGCCGCGGAATAGATTGATGAGAAAGCCGCGTCGACGCCAACGGCCAGCCTTATGGGTGCTCTGCCTGAATAGGCGTCGGCAGCCTGGCTGGCCGTAAAGGACAGGAGCGATGCAGCACCGACGAGAATTAGGCGAAATATAGGGTTAATAACAAGCTCCGAGTATTTATTTTTCGCAACCGCATAACGATACTCTCCGGCTTTTTATGGAGGGTAAAGATACGTTTCAGAGACGCAGTTCTCGTTCGCCTTCCAGCGAATAGTCCGTGATGCCAAGTGGTTGAAGAAAGTAGCGCAAGTAGGCTGACCTACGATAATCTTGACGGGAAGCACCTGCGCGGCGTCGACGTGCGTCGGCGCGTGCGCGCTCAGTTCCCGCCATATCTACGGCCGAGCCGTCGCTCGTTAGTACGACGCCGTAGACTTCACTAATATAAGCAGCACTGTAGCGCTCCTCGATCACGTCATCCAAGCACGCCTGCGGGTCGCGATTGAGTGGATCCCCATGGCCGCCCCCGCCCGCACCGATGTGGCAGAACCGCTGACCGCGTGCAAGCATTACAGGACCCATTGGCATAACCGGCACCATCTGCTGACCCGGGCCTGGGTCGACAATGTTGAACGACGGTGTACCCGGCAAGCCACCGTCGAGCCCGAACGGGAGCCAGTGGCGCCGATCTGACCGCATAACCAGGATGGTTTCTTCGCCGAGCATCCGGTATTCGCGCACGTAAGCAGGCGCACCCCGGAAGCGCCCCGGACCGCCGGAGTCTGGCACCATCCCGTAACGCTCGATGGCAATTGGGAATTGAGCCTCAATCATCTCGACTGGCTGGTTTGTGATGTTGCCGCCGGCGTTGGGAATGCCAAAAACCCCATCACGGTCGGGCATCGCCCCCCATGAACCGGCCAACGTCTCCGAACAGACAAAGCGCTTGCCGTCCTGATAGCCGCTGATGCTCGCGAACGACACCCCACCCTCACCCGCCGCGCAAACCCTTTCGGGCACGATCTGTGCAAACACGCCGAGCAGCACGTCGATCGCACGCCAACCGACAATCGCGCGTGCAGCACAGGCAGCCGGTTCGACCGGGTTGACGATCGTTCCTTCGGGCAGTATCTGCTTGATAGGACGCGTGAAGCCCTCAAAGTTTGGTATGTCACGACGCGCGACGCATTTCAAAACCAGGTGCGCAGCCGCCTTGACAAAGGACGACGGGCAATTGATCGCGCTCTTTACCTGCGCAGCAGATCCAGTCCAGTCCACCGTCAACTCGTCACCAGCGATCGTCACTGTAGCTTTCATCGCGATCGGCTCCGGAACTTCACCAGTACCGTCAAGGTAGTCGGTGAACGACCACGTCCCATCAGGCAGATCCGTTATTTCGGCGCGGGCCATGCGCTCTGCATAGTCGTGCAAGTCGTCCAGCATCCGCCTGAATGCCGCAGACCCGTAACGCTCAACAAGCTTGCAAAACCCACGTTCAGCGGATCGGCACGCGGCCACCTGAGCCCGCATGTCGCCTGCCTGCTTATCGGGCATGCGCGTGTTCAAGGCCATTATTCTAAAAAAGGTTTCATTTGCATGATCTTCTTCGTACATTTTGATGACTGGAATCCGCAGCCCTTCCTGGAAAATCTCGGTAGCGTAGACAGCCGTGCTGCCCGGCGCTATACCGCCCATGTCAATCTGATGAACGAGCGTGGCGACATATCCCTCCAGTTCGTTATCGAAAAACACCGGCTTGATGACGTAGACATCGGGCAGGTGCATTCCGCCGGCAACATATGGATCGTTGAACACAAACACGTCACCTTGGCGGACCTTATCGTGGTACTGGCGTGTCAGTGCCTGCATTGCATCGGGAAAGGAGCCAAGGTGCAACGCCATCGTCAGGCCGTGCGCAATAACGCGACCATGCCGATCACACACCCCCGTCGAGTAATCCATCGAGTCACGTACGATCGCCGAATACGCGGTACGCATGATTATCAGCGCCATTTCGTCGGCGATGGAACTGAGCGCATTGCGCAGGACCTCCAGCGTGATTGCATCGATCTTTTGCGCCATTGGCATTCCTACTGCAAGTTGAGATGAATGGCATTATGAGCGTCTACCATCGCTCGCCATTTGGGTGGGACTACCACGGTCGAGTCGTACTCCTCAATGATCAGCGGGCCCTCGCGCGGCGCCTCCCCAATCAAGTCGCCGCGCCCGACTACGGGCGTGTCCATCAGACCAAAGCTCTCGCCGTAGTAGGCCTGGCGGCTCTCACGCCGGCGCATACCCCCCGCTTGCGGCGTGCCAATTCGGTCAAACCAGTCCTGCCGCTCAACGGCAATGCGAGCAATGACGCGGATGGTGACGCACTCTACAGCCTCGGCTTGTGCGCGGTGGCCATAAGTGCGTTCGTGCTCGGCGGCAAAAGTTTCTGCGAGCGCAGCAAGATCAACCTTTGCGATGCTGGTATTGGAGACCGGCACGGTCAGTTCGTGTGCTTGGCCAGCGTAACGACAGTCGGCCAAACGCGAGAAACGAATGTCTAGGCGCGCCTTGTCGTCAACGGCCAACGTGCCAAGCAACTCGCTCTCTATCGCACGAAAACGGGCATCTAGATCTGAACTATCAACGTCGGCCAGCGCTCGCATGAAGCCTTGGGCGCTCTCATGCTCGATGTCAGACATGAGTAGACCGAACGCGCTGAATACGCCGGGATGTGGCGGGATCACGACATGGCTCATCTCTAATATGCTTGCTATGTGCGCGGCCACCACCGGCCCGTTGCCACCGAAGGCGAACAGAGCGAAGTCCCTTGGGTCACGGCCCCGGTAGGTTGTGACAGCCTTAACGGCTCGAGTCATCGTGCCGCAAGCGATCTCGAATACGCCGAAAGCCGCCTCCATTAAGGTGTTACCCAGCGGTTGCGCGATATCGCGTTCCAATGCGTGTCGCGCCTTAGGTGCGTTCAAGCGCAGCGCGCCACCAACGAGCGACTCAGGGTTAAGGTAGCCTAGACTGAGCACAGCGTCGGTGAAGGTGGGATCGTTGCCCCCAAAGTCATAAGCGACGGGACCAGGAGAACTTCCAGCGCTGCGCGGACCAACACGCAGCAAGCCGCCCGCGTCAATCTCAACCAAACTGCCGCCGCCAGCTCCAATTTCAGAGATGTCGATGACTGGTAGCTTCAAAGCATATCCACCGCCCATGACTAGCCTACTGCTCAGGTTGATTCCGGCACCCACCTCGTAATCGCCGGTGCGCGGCACTTGGCCGCCCTCTACCATCGAAGCCTTGGCGGTCGTGCCACCCATATCAAGCGCGATGCAGTCGCTCAGGTGCATGAGTTCGCCAAAGCGCGCTGCGCCAATGACGCCAGCCGCCGGACCTGACTCGACCAGGTAGGCTGGCTTCTCCGAGGCCGTCTGTACGCTCATGATTCCGCCATCGGACTTCATCACCTGCAGCGGTGCATTTATGCCGATTGACCGCAGATGAGCGCGCAGCGAATCAAAGTACTTGTTTAGCGTCGGGCCCAGGAACGCGTTGATGACGGTCGTGCTGGTGCGCTCGTACTCGCGGATGACGGGCAGGATTGCCGAGGAGCAACAGATGAATGTGTCAGCCGGCAGGTGGTCGCGGAGGATCTGTGCGACTCGAAGCTCATGTGTGGGATTGGCATACGCATGGAGAAGACTGACAGCGACAGCCTTCACGCCAGCGCTGCGTAACCGTCGTGCAGCGACGATCACATCGTTTTCGTCCAGCGCGGCCCACTCCTCGCCCTTCGGGCCCATTCGTCCCCGGACCTCAAGTCGCAAGCTGCGCGGCACGAGCGGCTCGGGACGAGGGTAGTTCAGCGTGTACATTTCGGGAATCCGCAGTCGCCGCATCTCGAGCACGTCGCGGAACCCCAGGGTTGTGACAAGCCCAACTCGAGAACCACGTTTCTCGAGGATCGTGTTCGTGGCGATCGTGGTGGCGTGCACAACCCTCTCAACCGCGTTGGTACCTACGCCTACCGCTTCCAGCGCGGAACTGATACCGGAGACGATGCCACGCCCGTAGTCGTCTGGCGTGGACAGCACCTTACGGGTATGCAGGCGACCATCACTGCCTAACAGCACGAGATCGGTGAATGTGCCTCCGATATCGATACCAATTTGGTAGCGGGCCGCAGTCTGCGTGGCTTCGGACATGGTGTCCCTGCTCTCACTGAAGAGGTGGCTCCCGCCACCTGCACTAAGACCAATACAGGGTCAAAGTTATGTTTGATAAGGACGAAGTGTAGCAATTGCGTGAAATTTCACAAGTCTTGAAGCGCAGGCAGGCAAAAAAAAGGCGGTTCGCTTGCGCGAACCGCCCCAATCCTTCTCCTCCTCCTATTGTTCTTCGTGCTGCACCCGCTCCTGTTATAGCTGTTCTTTTAACTGCTCCAGAACGGCCGGGTTCTCCAGCGTGGAAACGTCCTGCAATATGTCTTCGCCCTTGGCGATGGAGCGCAACAGGCGGCGCATGATCTTACCTGAACGCGTCTTCGGCAGGTTATCACCAAAGCGAATGTCCTTGGGCTTGGCAATCGGCCCGATTTCCTTGGCCACCCAGTTACGCAGTTCCTGGGCGATACGCAGGGCCTCCGCGCCGCTGGGACGCGGCCCCTTCAGCACCACAAACGCGCACACCGCCTCGCCGGTCAGGTCGTCCGGACGCCCGACCACGGCTGCCTCGGCCACCAGCGCGGTGTTGG
This sequence comes from uncultured Bordetella sp., assembly GCA_964385505.1. GTDB lineage: Bacteria > Pseudomonadota > Gammaproteobacteria > Burkholderiales > SG8-39 > CAITSH01. The sequence continues at coordinate 261 of CAYLPI010000088.1, read as the reverse complement.
CCACCAGCGCCGACTCGATTTCCATCGTGCCAAGGCGGTGCCCGGAGACGTTAAGCACGTCGTCGATGCGTCCCATGATGCGGTAGTAGCCGTCCTCGTCGGTGCTGGCACCGTCACCCGCAAGGTAATAGCGGCCCTGGAAATCCTCGGGAAAATAGCTCTTCTTGTAACGCTCCGGGTCGCCCCAGATGGTGCGGATCATCGACGGCCAGGGCCGCTTGATGACCAGGATGCCGCCCTTGCCGCGGCCCACCGAAAGCT
>CAYLPI010000087.1:0-15803 GCA_964385505.1 uncultured Bordetella sp. | reverse complement strand
TGCGACGCGCGAAGCCGAACTGATGCTCGCCCTGCGCCACCTGCCCGTGGCCATGGAAAAAGTGCTGCGTATCGAGCCGCAGATCAAGCTCTGGGCTGAATACTTTATTCCGCGCCATCACTGCCTGTTCCTCGGCCGCGGCATTCATTACCCGATTGCGATGGAAGGGGCGCTCAAGTTGAAGGAGATCTCCTACATCCACGCCGAGGCCTACGCCGCGGGCGAGTTGAAGCACGGACCGCTCGCGCTCGTCGACAAGTTCATGCCGGTGGTGGCCGTCGCGCCGAATAACGCGCTTCTTGGCAAACTGCAGTCCAACCTGCAGGAAGTAAAGGCGCGCGGCGGGCAGTTGTTCGTGTTCGCCGACCAGGACGCGACGCTGACCAACAACGACGACGTGGAAATCATCCGCCTGCCCGATCACGCCGGCATCCTCTCGCCCATCCTGCACACCATCCCGTTGCAATTGCTCGCCTACCATGTTGCCCTGCTGCGCGGCAACGACGTCGACAAGCCGCGCAACCTCGCCAAGAGCGTGACGGTTGAGTGAGGTAATGGACGCGACGTCCAGGTCCGGGCGATTGTCGCCGCAAGAATAAAGCCGGCAGCCCAAGCATGAGTGCAAGTGTTTGTTGTTCTGACATGGCCGGTGCCGGCGATGTGTCCGAGCTCGAAGCCTGGCAGCGTGCGCAATGACGAACGCAGCATGGAGGTGGTCCCTGTCTGGATCGACGCGCCCAGGCCGGAAACGGGGATTAACGCTATAATCCAAATTCCTTACAAAAAGGAAAAAGGAAAACGGAAAAAAGGCATCGTATGCTCGCCAAGCTCACCTCGAAAAACCAGATCACGCTGCCCAAGGCGGTGATGAGCAAGTTTCCGGACGCAGAGTATTTTGCCGTTCGCGAAGCGGATGGCGAAATCATCCTGAAGCCGGTGCGTGTACACGGCATGGACGCCGTGTGGCGCAAGATTGAATCCCTTGGCATCACGGAAAAGGATGTGGCTGACGCGGTTCGCTGGGCTCGACGCTCTGCGGCGGGGGGCAAGACAGGGGCCAAGACAGGGGCCAAGAGCCGGACGAAGTGAGCCAGTTGCAGCGTGTGGTTTTTGATACGAATGTCGTCGTATCGGCATTTTTGTTTCGTTCCGGTACGCTGGCGTGGTTGCGTGAGGCTATTGCCAAAGGCGCAATGATTCCGCTGGTGTCCGACGAAACGCTGGCCGAGGTGGTGCGGGTGCTTTCGTATCCCCGCTTCGCACTCACGGCAGAAGACCGCGACAACATCGTCGTTCACTACATGGAACACGCCGAGGCGTTCCGGCAGCCGCGCACGCGTGCAGCTTTGCCGCAATGCCGTGATCCGCACGACCAGATGTTTATCCGGCTCGCCTACGCTGCCAAGGCAGACGCCATTGTCTCGGGGGATGACGATCTCATCGTCCTTGCTGCGGCGTCTCGTATTGCGATACTCGCCCCCGCGGCATTTCAGCGTCAGTCCGTTTTGTAAATGCAGATTCAGACTGTATCCGCGCCGGTCGCGGCCGCCCCCACCGCGCTGTCACTACTGAAGGAAGTCTTCGGCTATCCGGCGTTTCGCGGAGCGCAGGCAGAAATCGTCGAGCATGTTGCCGGCGGCGGCGATTGCCTGGTGCTGATGCCCACCGGCGGCGGCAAGTCGCTGTGCTACCAGATCCCGGCGCTGCTGCGCCGCGGCCCCGGCATTGTCATTTCGCCGCTGATCGCGCTGATGCAAGACCAGGTCGCGGCGCTGCTCGAAGCCGGTGTCAGGGCGTCCTTTCTCAATTCGACGCAAAGCAATGAAGAGGGCGGTGTCATCGAGCGCGCGCTACTCGCCGGCGAATGCGACATCGTCTATGTCGCACCCGAGCGCCTCTTGACCGGGCGTTTTTTGAACCTGCTCGAACGCCTGCAGGATTCGGTCGGCGTGGCCTTGTTTGCCATTGACGAGGCGCATTGCGTGTCGCAATGGGGCCACGACTTCCGGCCCGAGTACATGCAGCTGTCGATGCTGCACGAGCGCTTCCCGCATGTGCCGCGCATCGCGCTCACCGCCACCGCCGATGAAATCACCCGAGCTGAGATCATCGAGCGGCTCAACCTCACCGGTTCGCGCCTGTTCGTTTCGAGCTTCGACCGGCCGAACATCCGCTACCGCATCGTCGAGAAGGCCAACGCCAAGGCGCAGTTGCTGAATTTTTTGCAGACTGAACACGCCGGCGATGCCGGCATCATTTACTGCCTGTCGCGGCGCAAGGTCGAGGAGACGGCGGTCTGGCTGGAAGAAGAGGGCATCACCGCGCTGCCCTACCACGCCGGCATGGATACGAAAACGCGTTCGCAAAACCAGTCGCGATTTTTGCGCGAAGACGGCATTGTCATGACCGCGACCATTGCCTTTGGCATGGGCATAGACAAGCCCGATGTGCGCTTTGTCGCGCATCTTGATTTGCCCAAGAGCATAGAGGGTTATTATCAGGAAACCGGCCGCGCCGGCCGCGACGGCCTGCCGGCCGACGCCTGGATGGCTTACGGCTTGGGCGACGTGGTCAACCAGCGTCGCATGATAGACACCTCGGAAGCGCCCGACCAGATCAAGCGCATTGCCGGCGCCAAGCTCGATGCGCTGCTGGGCCTGGCCGAGAGCACCGGCTGCCGTCGCGTGCGCCTGCTCGATTATTTTGGAGAGGCCTCGGCGCCCTGCGGCAACTGCGATGTCTGCCTCGATCCGCCGCAGGTCTGGGACGGCACCGAGGCGGCGCGCAAGGCGCTGTCGTGCGTGTTTCGCACCGGCCAGCGCTTTGGCGCCGGGCATCTGGTCGATGTGCTGCGCGGTGAGGACAACGACAAGGTGCGGCAGTGGGAGCACGACAGGCTGTCGGTGTTCGGCATCGGCAGGGAACTCGACGACAAGGCCTGGCGCGCGGTGTTCAGGCAACTCATCGCCCACGGCTTTTTGATGACCGACCACGACAGCTACGGCTCGCTCAAGCTGACCGAAGCGAGCCGCCCGGTGTTGAAGGGCGAGCAACAGGTGATGCTGCGCACGCTGGCCGAGGGCAAGCGCGCATCGGGCGCACGCAGGCCGGGTGGTAAATCCGGCAGCAAATCCGGCGCTGCCGGCGGGCTCGAGGGCCGCGCCAACGAGCGCTGGGAGCGCCTGCGTGCCTGGCGGGCAGGCGTTGCCAAGGAACACGGCGTGCCGGCATACGTGGTGTTCCATGACGCCACGCTGGCCGAAATTGCCCGCGCGCAACCGGCCAATGAAGAAGAACTGGGCATGATTTCGGGCGTCGGCGCGCGCAAGCTCAAGCGCTATGGCGAGGAATTGCTCGAGATTTTGCGCCAGGGCTGAGCATATTGTTCGCAAGGCATAGGCTGGAAAGCCGCGCTGGTAAAGGGTTTCCAGCTTATTCTTTGGTCGAAAACAAGGTCTTTGAAGCAATGAACATGGATGCCCCGGATGCGGCGCGGTCCGGCGCGCACTTTGAACTTTCCTCGAGTCCGGCTATGCTACGCAACGGATACCCCCTGCCAATGAACCCTCACTTCCGTTTCAGCAAGCGCCTCTTTGCATGGCTATGCCTTGCAATGATGCTGTTTGCCCAAGGCGCCTACGCCATGCAGGCCTGCGTTGCGGTTGAATCGGCGATGGATGAAATGCCCTGTCACCAGCAACAACAGGACAGCAAGAATCTTTGCCAGAACCATTGCCTTGCCAGCCAGCAGACGCTGGACTTGAGCAAGGTTCCGGCGGTGGCCCCGGCCGCTGAATTACCGGCGCTGGCAGCGCCGCTTGTGCCTGGCGTTGCGTTGGCCTCCGCGTCTTGTGCCAAGGTGCGTTGGCACGCCGGCGCGCCGCCACTGCCCATACTGCACTGCCGCTTCCACATTTGATCTTCGCCTGAGACGGTGTGCGCGTTCGCGCGCGCCGGAGTTGTTTTTTTCTCTCTAGCGGGGGTTTCATGCATTCCATTTTGGCTTGTTGCCGCGTCGCGTTGCCGGCGCGGCGAATCGCGAAATTTGTCGCCGGCATGCTCGCGCTGCTGATCTGGCAGGCGCTGCAAGCGGCACCATCCTTGACCCTGGCCGAGGCGCAGCGCCGCGCCCTCGAGCGTTCGAGGCAGATCTCGGCGCAGGATTCGACCGTCATTGCCGCGCGTGAAATGGCGGTCGCCGCCGGACAACTGCCCGACCCGGTATTGAAACTGGGCCTGGACAACCTGCCGATCGACGGCCCCGATGCCTTCAATCTGACGCGCGACTTCATGACTCAGCGTCGCTTCGGCCTGGCGCAGGAAATCACCCGCGATGAAAAGCGCCGGGCGCGAACCGCGCGCTACGAGCGTGAGGCCGAGCGCGCGCAAGTGGAAAAACATGCCACCGTCGCCGTGATCCGCAAGGAAACAGCGCTCGCCTGGCTGGATCGCTATTACAGTGAGGCGATGGCGGCGGCGAGCGGCGGGCAGATCGGCCAGGCGAGGCTGGAGATCGAGGCGGCGGACGCCGCCTATCGCGCCGGCCGCGGCAGCCAGGCCGACGCGCTGGCGGCGCGCTCGACCCTGGTCATGCTCGAGGACAAGCAAAGCGAACTCGAACGCCGCGTGCGCAGCGCCAAAATCATGCTGGCGCGCTGGATCGGCGAGGGTGCGGATGTGCCGCTGGCCGGCGAGCCCGGCGTCGATGTCATCGCGTTCGATACGGCGAACCTGGGTGATCGTCTCGCCCGTCATCCGCAGATTTCGGTGCTCGGCAAGCAGGAGCAGGTGGCCGAGGCTGAGGCGAGGCTTGCGCGGGCCAACCGCACGGCCGACTGGGGAGTTGAACTGAGCTACAGCCAGCGCGGCCCCGCATTCTCGAACATGGTGTCGATCGGCGTGTCCATTCCGCTGCAATGGGATCAAAAAAACCGGCAGGACCGCGAACTCGCCTCCAAGCTGGCGCAGCTCGATCAGACCAAGGCGCTGCGCGAAGAAGCGCTGCGAGCGCACGAAGCCGAGGTGCGCGCGATGATGGAGGAGTGGCAGAACGGCCGCCGGCGCGAGGCGCGCTACGCGCGTGAACTCGTTCCGCTTGCCGCGGAACGGACGCAGGCCGTGCTTGCCGCCTATCGCGGCGGCAAGGCGGCGCTCACCGACGTACTGGCCGCGCGCCGCAATGAAACCGAACTGCGCATCCAGTCGCTGCAACTGCGCGCCGACACCGCGCGCCTGTGGGCACAACTCAATTTTCTCGATCCGGATATGCCGGTCGCGAACCAGAAGGAACAGCCATGAAGCGCATGATTGTTGTTCTCGTCCCGGTTGTGGCGCTGGTGTCTGGTGCCGGCCTCTATGCTGCGTACCGCTATGGTCTGCAAGACGGTGCAAACGCGCCTGCTCCCGCCGCTGCGCCAAAAGTGTCCAATGCTGATGCGGCGCAAGCGGCCGATGGCAAAAAAGTCCTCTACTGGCACGACCCGATGGTGCCGGGGACCAAATTCGACAAGCCCGGCAAGTCACCTTTCATGGACATGCAACTGGTGCCGGTCTATGCCGAGGGCGGCGGCGATCAAAGTCAGGTTGTCGTAAGCCCGCGCGTGCAGCAAAGCCTGGGGGTGCGCACCGCCGAGGTTGTTGAAGGCATGCTCAGTCCGCAGCTCGCCGTGGTGGGCAGCATCGCCTACAACGAACGCGACCAGGTGCTGGTGCAGGCGCGTGCCGCAGGCTTCATCGAGCGCCTGTACGTGCGCGCCACGCTCGATCGTGTCGGCAAGGGGCAGGCGCTGGCCGAGCTCTATGTGCCCGATTGGGTGGCGGCACAGGAAGAATTTTTGTCGGTGACACGCATGAAGGGTGGCGATCTCGCGCCGCTGGTGGACGCCGCGCGCCAGCGCATGCGCCTCGCCGGCATGAACGAGGAGCAGATCAAACAAGTGGAGGCGGGCGGCAGGCTGCAAACCCGCTTCACTATCACGGCACCGGCGGGAGGCGTGGTGACCGAACTCGCGGCACGCGAGGGCATGACGGTGGCGGCCGGTACGCCGTTGTTTCGTATCAACGGTGTGTCCACTGTCTGGGCCAATGGTGAAGTACCCGAGAGCCAGGCCGGGCTGCTGCGTCGCGGTGCCAGGGTCGAGGCGGGCAGTCCGGCGGTGCCGGGCATTGTCTTCAAAGGCCGGGTGCAGGCCTTGCTGCCCGAAGTGAACGCGACCACGCGTACGCTCAAGGCGCGTGTCGAGTTTGCGAACCCGGACGGCAAACTCCTGCCGGGCATGTTCGTCAGCATGCGCTTCACCGACATGCACGCTGAAAAAGCCCTGCTGGTCCCGACAGAGGCGGTGATCCAGACCGGACGCCGTACGGTTGTGATGCTGGCGGAAGCCGACGGCAGATTCCGCCCGGTCGAGGTGGAAGCCGGTCTGGAGACGGGTGGGCAGACTGAAATAAGGCGCGGGCTGCGGCCGGGGCAGCGAGTGGTGGTTTCCTCGCAGTTCCTTATCGATTCGGAGGCCAGCCTCAAGGGCGTCGAGGCGCGGCTGAACGACGCGCCCAAACCCGCGGCGGCCAATACCGCGCCGCGCCATCAAGGCGAAGCGAAGGTCGAGGCTATCGGCCGTGACGCGATCATGCTCTCGCACGGACCGATTCCGTCGATCAAATGGGGCGCGATGAGCATGGAGTTCAAACTGCCCGCCAGGGGATTGCCGCGCAATGTCGAGACCGGAGATCGCGTGAGCTTCGAGTTCTACCTGGATGCCGACGGCCTGCCCCGACTTACGTCGCTCTCGGTACTGGCGCCGGGTCCGAAGGCCGCAGGGGGAGGAAAATGATCGCCCGGCTCATTCGCTGGTCCATCGCCAACCGCTTCCTCGTGCTGCTCGTGACGCTGCTGGTCAGCGCCTGGGGCGTGTGGTCGCTCGTGCGCACGCCGCTTGACGCGCTGCCCGACCTGTCCGATGTGCAAGTGATTATCCGCACCACCTGGCCGGGGCAGGCGCCGCGCATCATCGAGAACCAGGTGACCTACCCGCTCACCACCACCATGTTGTCGGTGCCAGGCGCGAAAACCGTGCGCGGTTATTCGTTTTTCGGTGATTCCTTTGTTTATGTCCTGTTCGAGGATGGTACCGACCCCTACTGGGCGCGATCGCGCGTGCTCGAATACCTCAACCAGGTGCAGTCGCGCCTGCCGGCGGGGGCGCGCACCGCGCTCGGGCCCGACGCCACCGGTGTCGGCTGGATTTATACCTATGCGCTGATCGATCGCAGCGGCCAGCGTGACGCCTCGCAGTTGCGCGCGTTGCAGGACTGGTTCCTCAAGTTCGAATTGAAGGCGGTGGCCAACGTGGCCGAGGTGGCGACGATAGGCGGCATGGTCAAGCAATACCAGGTGGTACTCGATCCGGACAAGCTCGCCGCTTACAACATCACGCACACGCGCATCATCGAGGCGATCCGCAAGGCCAACCAGGAAGCCGGCGGTTCGGTGCTGGAGCTGGGTGAGGCCGAATACATGGTGCGCGCCTCAGGCTACCTGCAATCGCTGGATGATTTTCGCAAGATCCCGCTCGCCGCCACCGACGCCGGTGTGTCGGTGCGACTGGGCGACGTGGCGCGCGTTCAGATCGGCCCGGAAATGCGCCGCGGCATCGGCGAACTCGACGGCGAGGGCGAGGCGGTCGGTGGGGTGGTGATCATGCGTTCGGGCAAGAATGCGCTGGAGACCATTGCGGCGGTCAAGGAAAAAATTCAGTCGCTGCGGGCCGGCTTGCCCAACGGCGTGGAAATCGTCACGACCTACGACCGCTCCTCGCTGATCAAGCGCGCCGTCGAGAACCTCGGCTTCAAGCTGCTCGAGGAGTTCATCGTCGTGGCGCTGGTGTGCCTTGCCTTTCTCGTTCACCTGCGCTCGGCGCTGGTCGCCATCGTGTCGCTGCCCCTTGGCATCCTGATGGGCTTCATCGTGATGCAGGCGCAGGGCGTCAACGCCAATATCATGTCGCTCGGGGGCATCGCCATCGCCATCGGCGCCATGGTCGATGCGGCGGTGGTGATGATAGAAAACGCGCACAAGCACATTGAGCAGTGGCGGCACGCGCATCCTGGTGCGCCGCTAGAGGGCGAGGCGCAGTGGCGTGTCATCGGAGATGCCGCATCCGAGGTCGGGCCGGCGCTGTTTTTTTCGCTGCTGGTGATTACGCTGTCGTTCATTCCGGTGTTCGCGCTAGAAGCACAGGAGGGACGGCTTTTCTCACCGCTTGCCTTCACCAAGACCTATGCCATGGCGGCGGCGGCGGGCCTCGCGGTGACGCTGATCCCGGTGCTGATGGGTTACCTCATTCGTGGTCGCATCCCGGATGAAAAAAGCAATCCGCTCAACCGCGTGCTGATCGCCGTGTATCGTCCCTTGCTGGACGCGGTGTTGCGTGCGCCCAAGACCACGCTGCTGGTGGCCCTTGTGGTGCTCGTTGCCACCGCCTGGCCCTTCTCGCGCACCGGCGGCGAGTTCATGCCGCCGCTGGACGAGGGCGATTTGCTCTATATGCCCTCGGCGCTGCCGGGCATGTCGGCGGGCAAGGCGGCCGAACTGCTGCAGCAGACCGACCGTCTGATCAAAACGCTGCCCGAGGTGGCCACGGTGTATGGCAAAGCAGGTCGCGCCGAAACCGCCACGGACCCGGCGCCTCTCGAAATGTTCGAGACCACCATCCAGTTCAAGCCGCGTGGAGAGTGGCGTGCGGGCATGACCACCGAAAAGCTGGTCGAGGAGCTCGATCGCATCGTCAAGGTGCCGGGGCTGTCGAACATCTGGGTGCCGCCGATACGCAACCGCATCGACATGCTCGCCACCGGTATCAAGAGCCCGGTGGGGGTGAAGGTGGCGGGTCCTGATCTGGCCGAAATAGACCGTATCGCCGGCGAGATCGAGCGCGCGGTGAAAAACCTGCCCGGTGTGTCGAGCGCGCTGGCCGAGCGCCTCACCGGCGGGCGTTACGTTGACGCCAACATCAACCGCGATGCGGCGGCGCGCTTCGGCATGAACATCGCCGACGTGCAATCGGTCATTGCCGCAGCGGTCGGCGGCGAAAACATCGGCGAAACCGTCGAGGGCCTGCAGCGCTTCCCGATCAGCGTGCGCTACCCGCGCGAGCTGCGCGATTCATTGGAAAAACTGCGCCGGCTGCCCATTGTCACCGAGCGCGGCGCGCGCATCGTGCTTGCCGATGTGGCCGACATTCGCATCAGCGACGGTCCGCCCATGCTGCGCAGCGAGAACGCGCGCCTCTCCGGCTGGGTCTATGTCGATATTCGCGGGCGTGACCTGCGCTCGGCGGTTAAGGACATGCAGCGCGTGGTGGCGGGGGAGGTCAAGCTGCCGGCCGGCTATTCGGTGTCCTGGTCCGGCCAGTTCGAGTATCTCGAACGCGCGACGGCCAAACTCAAGGTGGTGGTGCCCTTCACGCTGTTGATCATTTTCGTGCTGCTCTACCTGACCTTCGGTCGCGCCGATGAGGCGCTCTTGATCATGCTGGCGTTGCCCTTTTCGCTGGTAGGCGGCTTCTGGCTGTTGTACCTGCTCGGCTACAACCTGTCGGTTGCAGGGGCCATCGGTTTTATCGCGCTCGCCGGCGTGGCGGCCGAATTCGGCGTCATCATGCTGCTCTATCTCAAGCAGGCGTGGGAGGCAAAAGTCGCGGTCGGCAAGACCGGTGAAGCGGATCTGCTCGATGCCATTCGCGAGGGCGCGGTGTTGCGTGTGCGGCCCAAAGCGATGACGGTGGCGGTGATCCTGGGGGGGCTCTTTCCGATCATGTGGGACAGCGGCACCGGTTCCGAGGTGATGCAGCGCATCGCCGCGCCCATGGTCGGCGGCATGATCACCGCGCCGCTGCTGTCGATGCTGGTCATCCCGGTGGTGTATTACCTGCTCAGGCGGCGCGAACTCGCCCGCAGCGGTGGGCCGCTGCCGCTCGAGGCCAGGCATTGATTCGCCTGAAACCGGGTTGAACTTCGCTGGCGCCGACTAGTCTATACTGTCCATATGCCTAAAACGCTACGCAACGCCCTGATCTGGATGGTCATGCTGGCGATTCCCGTACAGGGAATCGCGGCAGCCACCATGCTGACGTGCGGACCCAGTCACCAGCGCATGATCAATGGCGCGGTCACGGCTGCGTCCCACGATCACGGCACGGCGTTGCACGATGGCCACGCGCACCAGCATGCACAGCATGCCCAGGGCCACGGGCAAGACCACCAGCACGACATGCATGCGGCCGACGCGCGAGATGACACCGCCGCTACGCCGGCCGCAGGCGATAGTGCCCAAGCGCAAATCGTCCCGGTCGTGAGCGACTTCGACCAGTCGGCGAAGCTTACCTGCAGCGCCTGCGCTTCCTGCTGCAGCGCTGCGGCGTTAGTCTCTTCAGCGGCACCAGCGCCTGCGCCGGCAGCGGGCATCGCGCTGCTGATTCCGGCCCCAGTGTCGACGATCAGCTTCATCACCGACGGGCCCAGCCGCCCGCCCCGAACCCACCTCGCCTGAGCGGTAGTTGCGCGCCCCCGTCTTTGACGGGGCGCCGCTGCCGATACGTTTGGGCTGCCTTGTCGCAGCCCGCATTCAACGTGTTCGTGCGAGGAATTCATGTCCAAATCATTGTTGGCGGCCGTACTGGCTGCAGTCTTTTTGCCGCTCGTCGCGCCGGCATCGGCGCAGTCGGGCGCCGCGCGCCCCGACCCGCTGGATGCCGGCGTGGCGGTGAAAGCGGCGCCGTATAAATCCCCTTTTGCCGGCTACCGCGGCTTTGTCGAGCCGGAGGTCGATTCCTGGCGTGACAGCAACGACACTGCCGGGCGTATCGGCGGCTGGCGCGCCTATGCGCGCGAAGCGGCCGGCGAAACGCCTGCCGTCGTCGCGCCGGCGCCCGCAGCCACGGTCAAGCCGGGCGCGATGCCACCGCAAATGCATCACGGCATGCACGGTGGCGCGCCAGCGGCGCCCCCAGCCAAGCCGTCGGCCGCAGACAAGGGAGGCAGCCATGCGCACTGACCACCACCACCACCGCATGCCGGCTCGCGCCCGTCGCGGCGTGCTGGCGACTTGCATTGTCGCGGCGCTCTCCGGTTGTGCCAGCTTCAGCCAGGACGGCGGATTCACGGGTGTCGAGACCACCGCCAGGGACAGGCTGGGCAAGGAAGTCAAATGGGCCAGGTCGGATGCTGACCGTGATGGCATGGCTGCGCGCGTGAATGAGCTGCTGGCCAAGCCCTTGTCAGCCGACGACGCGGTGCAGATTGCGCTGTTCAACAATCGCGGCTTGCAGGCGGCCTTCGCCGAACTGGGCATCGCCGAAGCCGACCAGGTGCAGGCCGGCCGCCTGCCCAATCCGGGTTTCAGCTTCGGCCGGCTGACGCGCGGCAATGAAGTCGAGATCGAGCGCGGCATTCACGTCAACCTCGCGCGCCTGCTGGCCATGCCCATGCTGCAAGAGCTGGAGGGACGGCGTTTTGCGCGCGCGCAAGCCGAGGCTTCGCAGCAAATGCTGAGCCTTGCCAGCCAGGCACGCAAGGCCTGGGTCAACGCGGTGGCGGCCGGCGAATCGGTACGCTACATGCAGCAGGTGCGCCAGTCGGCCGAGGCCGGGGCGGAACTGGCGCGACGCATGGCGCGCACCGGCAACTGGAACAAGCTCAACCAGGCGCGCGAGCAGGGCTTTTATGCCGATGCCGCGCTCAATCTCGCACGCGCCGAACGGGCGCAGGTTTCGGCGAGGGAGCGCCTGACGCGACTGCTGGGTTTGTGGGGCGAACAGGCGTCGTTCAAGTTGCCGGAGCGCCTGCCCGACCTGCCGGCCGCGGTGCGCGAGCTGCCCGAGCTCGAGCAACTGGCGATGCGCCAGCGCCTCGACGTGCAGTCGGCAAAGCTCGGCGCCGAGCAAACGGCGAAAAACCTCGGTCTCACGCGCACCACGCGTTTCATCAATGTGCTGGAACTGGGTATCGAGCACAACAACTCCAACGAGAAGCCGGTGAAACGCGGCTACGAGCTGCGCTTCGAGTTGCCGCTGTTCGACTGGAGCGGTGCGCGCGTCGCCAGGGCCGAGGCGATTTACATGCAGTCTCTCGACCGCGCCGCCGAAACCGCCGTCAATGCCCGCTCGGAGGTGCGCGAGGGCTATCTCGGGTATCGCAGCAGTCATGACGTGGCGCGCCACTATCGTGACGAGATCGTGCCGCTGAAAAAGCGCATTTCCGAAGAAAACGTGCTGCGCTACAACGGCATGCTGATCGGCGTGTTCGAGTTGCTCGCCGATGCGCGTTCACAGATTGCCAGTGTCAACAGCTATCTCGAGTCGCTGCGCGATTTCTGGCTGGCCGAGGCCGACCTCGATATGGCGCTGGTCGGCAAACCCACTTTGAGCACGCCCGCCGCGGCATTGATTCCGGCCGCTGCTGCCGGCGCGGGGCACTGAACATGGATGACAAAATGAATGCACGCAGGAATTTTTTCAGGGGCGCCGGTGCCGTGGGCGCAGCGGTCGCCGCAGCGGCGGTGAGCAAGGTGGCGTTGGCGGCACTGCCCGAGCCGGTCATGCAGAGCAGCGCCGACACCATGCCGCCGCTGGTGCCCAACAGCGGCCGTCCCTACAACCCGGTGGTGACCCTCAACGGCTGGACGCTGCCCTGGCGCATGAATGGCGGCGTCAAGGAATTTCACCTTGTCGCCGAACCGGTGGTGCGCGAAATGGCGCCCGGCTTCAAGGCGCATTTGTGGGGCTACAACGGCCAGTCGCCCGGACCGACCATCGAAGTCGTCGAAGGCGACCGCGTGCGCCTGTTCGTCACCAACCGCCTGCCCGAACACACCTCGGTGCACTGGCACGGCCAGCGTCTGCCGAACGGCATGGATGGCGTTGCCGGCCTGAATCAGAAGGCCATCCAGCCGGGCAAGACCTTTGTTTATGAGTTTGTCGCGCGCCGGCCGGGCACCTTCATGTACCACCCGCACGCCGACGAGATGACGCAAATGGCCATGGGCATGATGGGCTTCTGGATCACCCATCCGAAAGCCAGGCATCCGCTCATCGACGAAGTGAACCGCGATTTCTGCTTTTTGCTCAACGCCTACGACATTGATCCGGGTAGTTACACGCCCAAGATCATGACCATGCTCGACTTCAACCTGTGGTCGTGGAACAGCCGCATTTTTCCGGGCATCGATTCCTTGAACGTCAAACTAAACGACAAGGTACGCATTCGCATCGGCAACCTGACCATGACCAACCACCCGATTCACCTGCACGGGCATGAGTTCCTGGTGACCGGCACCGACGGCGGTCCGACACCGAAAAGCACGCGCTGCTACGAGGTGACGACCGACGTGGCTGTGGGACAGATGCGCCAGATCGAGTTTCTTGCCGACGAAGAGGGCGACTGGGCGTTTCACTGTCACAAGAGCCACCACACCATGAACGCCATGGGCCATAACGTGCCAACCATGATAGGCATCGACCATCGCGGTGTGGCGAAACAGATCACCAACCTGATCCCCGACTACATGGTGATGGGCGAGCGCGGCATGGCCGACATGGCGGAAATGGAAATGCCCTTGCCCGACAACACCGTGCCGATGATGACCGGTGCGGGCCCCTTCGGCTCGGTCGAGATGGGCGGCATGTTCAGCGTGTTGAAGGTAAGACGCGACCAGAAGTCCGGTGACTACAAGGATCCGGGCTGGTACCAGCACCCGGCCGGCACCGTGGCCTTTGAATGGACCGGGCCTACGCCGCAACCGGAGCGCTTTGCCGCAGAAGGCGGGCAGTCGATGCCGCGCGTGGAGAAGCCGAAGCGGGATACTGAAGTTCAGATTCGCAAACCCAGCGGCCACGCCGGACATTGAGCAGCCGGTTTAATTTCACATGAAAGGAAAATCGATGAAAGCGATACAACTGGCACTGCTGGCGGGTTTGATCGGCATCCCGGGCGTGGCTTTTTCCCACAGCGAGGCGGCCCATGACAAGAAAAAAGCAACCGCGATCAAGAAGGAACAGAAGGAGTGGGGCATTGCGGGCGACGCCAAGGCAGCCAAACGGACCATCGAAATCAGCATGGTGGACAGCATGCGCTTTAGCCCGGACAAGATAGAGATCAAGCGGGGCGAGACCGTCAGGCTGGTACTGAAGAACGACGGAAAGATGATGCACGAAATGGTCATCGGCACGAAAAAAGAGCTCGACGCGCATGCCGTGCTGATGCAGAAATTCCCGAACATGGAGCACGAAGAGCCCTATATGGCGCATGTCGCGCCAGGCAAAACCGGCGCCATCGTCTGGACCTTCAACCGCGCCGGCGAGTTCGATTTCGCCTGCCTCATCGCCGGGCATTACCAGGCCGGCATGAGAGGCCGCATCGTCGTCGCCGCCAAATAGCCGTGCGCAGTGTATTGATTGCCATTTTTCGATAGTCAACCCGGAAAGGAACCACCATGAAATTCCCCTCTTTAATCGCCCTCTCCCTGCTGTTCGGCCTGTCAGGTCCGCTGGCCGCGCAAACCGCCGCTGTCATGACCAATGGCGAAGTACGCAAGGTGGACAAGGCGGCGAAAAAAATCACCCTCAAGCACGAGGCCATCAAGAATCTCGACATGCCACCCATGACCATGGTGTTCCAGGTCAAGGACCCGGCGATGCTCGACAAGGTCAAGGCCGGCGACAAAGTCAGTTTTTCTGCCGAGGACGTCGGCGGTGCGATGACCGTGACCGGCATTCAGATGGTCAAGTGAGAAGCCACGGCCATCGGCTGGAACGCCGCGCCTGGCGGTAATGCGGGGTTTCGCCGGGGAGCCTCGGCGCCCGTCGAACGCCTTCGCCCTTCCGGTCGAAGGCGCGCCTTGCAAGGGGCTTTCAGCCGATTGCCGGACGCCGGCTCGGACCGGCGATGTGGCGCAATGTTGGCAAGCGCACAGCCTGTACCACCGGCATTGCGCTAGCGTACGCGGATCGCGCGGCCGGAGGCTTCACCATGAATGACGATAAGCATCACGATCATCACCACGGCGGCGCGCAAAGCCAGACCGCGGTACCGTCGCAGCGCGCACCGGGCGCGGCCGACGAATGGACCTGTCCGATGCACCCGGAAGTGCTCAGCGACCATCCAGGCGATTGTCCCAAGTGCGGCATGGCCCTGGTGCGGGTCGCCGCCGTACTGCCACAGGCGGCGCAGTACACCTGCCCCATGCACCCTGAAATCGTGCGCGATGCGCCGGGCAGTTGTCCGATTTGCGGTATGGCGCTGGTGCCCATGGACGGCGGCGAGGATGACAACAAGGAACTGGCTGACCTGACGCGCCGTTTCACGGTCGGCGCGGTGCTGTCGGCGCCCTTGTTTCTGCTGGCCATGTCGCCCATGGTCGGCATTGCGCAGCCGTTCGGTATCCCGCATCACATTCGCGGATGGGTGGAGTTTGCACTTGGCACGCCGGTGGTGTTCTGGGCCGGCTGGCCGATTTTGCGCAAGTTCTGGGTGTCGCTCAAAACCTGGGCGCTCAACATGTACACGCTGATCGGCCTCGGTGTCGGCCTCGCCTACCTGTTCAGCCTGGTGGCGCTGTTTGCCCCCGGACTGTTTCCGGAGGCGTTTCGAGAGCATACCGGTTCGGTCGGCACCTACTTCGAGGCGGCGGCCGTGATTGTCACGCTGGTGCTGCTCGGTGATGTGCTGCAGACGCGCGCCATGGGCCAGACCAGCCAGGCGATACGCGAGTTGCTGAAGCTTGCTCCGAATCTCGCCTGGCGCGTCAA
>CAYLPI010000086.1:15606-15923 GCA_964385505.1 uncultured Bordetella sp. | reverse complement strand
GGCGAGATCACCGAATCGAACGGCTCTTCTTCGATGGCCAGCGTCTGCGGCGGCTGCCTGTCGCTGATGGACGCCGGCGTGCCGATGAAGGCACACGTCGCCGGCATCGCGATGGGCCTGATCAAGGAAGGCAACCGTTTTGCCGTGCTGACGGACATCCTCGGTGACGAAGATCACCTCGGCGACATGGACTTCAAGGTTGCCGGTACCGAGAACGGCATCACCGCACTGCAGATGGACATCAAGATCTCGGGCGTCGATCGCCAGGTGCTCGAGACCGCTCTCGAGCAGGCTCGCCAGGGCCGTCTGCACATCAT
>CAYLPI010000086.1:0-15596 GCA_964385505.1 uncultured Bordetella sp. | reverse complement strand
GGTCGCGCTGGCCCAGGCCTGTGAAGCGAGGCTGCATATCCTCAACATCATGAAGGACGCCCTCGGCGCATCGCGTCAGGACATCTCGAGCTTTGCGCCGCGCATCATCAAGATCAAGATCAACCCTGAAAAAATCCGCGACGTAATCGGCAAGGGTGGCGTGGTCATCCGCGGCATCCAGGAAGAGACCGGAACGACCATCGAGATCGGCGACGACGGCACCATCTCCATCGCCTGCGTCAACGCCGACGGCGGCATGATCGCGAAGAAGAAAATCGAGGACATCACGGCAGATGTCGAAGTCGGCCGCATCTACGACGGCACGGTGCTCAAGCTGCTCGATTTCGGTGCCATTGTGCAACTGCTGCCGGGCAAGGACGGCCTGCTGCACATCTCGCAAATCAGCAAGGAGCGCGTTGCCAACGTCTCGGACCACCTCAAGGAAGGCCAGCAGGTCAAGGTCAAGGTGCTCGAGGCTGATGAAAAGGGCCGTGTACGCCTGTCGATGAAGGCCATCCTTGAGGATGCGCCCTCGCCGCAAACCTGATCCGCATGCCCTGCAGCGGCGGTAAATGAAAAAGGGCGCCTCGGCGCCCTTTTTTTTACCTGCAAAAGCGGTTTTTTTGCTTACTTCGCGACTTGCTTTTCGCGCAACTCGTCGAGCGTCTTGCAATCGATGCACAGCGTGGCAGTAGGCCGCGCCTCGAGCCGCTTGAGGCCGATTTCAACGCCGCAGCTCTCGCAATAGCCGTAGTCGTCGGAATCGATCTTGGCGATGGTCTCGTCAATTTTCTTGATCAGCTTGCGCTCACGGTCGCGGTTGCGCAGTTCAAGGGCCATGTCCGATTCCTGGCTGGCGCGGTCGTTGGGGTCGGCGAACACCGTGGCCTCGTCCTGCATGGTGTGCACGGTACGATCAATGTCCTGGCCGAGTTCTGCCTTGAGCGCTTCAAGGATTTTGCGGAAATGGGCCCGCTGCTTCGTATTCATGTACTCCTCGCCTTTTTTGGGAACATAGGCGGAGAACTGTTTGTGCAAGAGGTCGACTGACATTTGGAAACGCGCTCCGGAAACAAAATCAAGGCGACTTGATACCAGAAAAATAGCCGACCAGCAAGCCATAAATTGGCGCCAGCGCAAACAGGGACTTACGCGGTTTTCCTCTATGAAAAACCGCGCTTGCAGCAGAACAAAATTCGCGTGATTGACGCCGCTGTCCGGCGCGCTGGCAAATGCGCAAATTGCCGGCGTCGTTGCCAGACTCTCCGTGTTGCCAGACGCTTCGATTCGTTGACCATTGCCCTCGCGAAGGAGTACACTTCCCGGCCTCGCGGGGTGTAGCGTAGCCTGGTAGCGCGCCTGGTTTGGGACCAGGATGTCGGGAGTTCAAATCTCTCCACCCCGACCAATAAGGCTCCATCCACTCTCAAGTAACAAGTGGATGGGGCGGTACCCGACGGAGTGCCCGTAGCTCAACTGGATAGAGCACCGGCCTTCTAAGCCGGCGGTTACAGGTTCGAGTCCTGTCGGGTGCGCCAAGCAGTTCAGCAGGTCAGTGGTGGCTGTAGCTCAGTTGGTAGAGTCCCGGATTGTGATTCCGGTTGTCGCGGGTTCGAGTCCCGTCAGCCACCCCAACTCAATTTCCCGTGTTTCCCCGGACCGTTTGCCCTGCCCGCAGCTTCTAAGGGCAGTTGCGCGCGTTCGAGCAGGAAAACAAAATCCTCCCCCGCGCTGACTTCCAGCCACGTGAACGGCAGGCGGGGAAAGGCTTTCTCTATGGCGCGCCGGTTATGGCCGATTTCGACGATCAGCAAGCCCCCGGGCTTGAGGTGGCGCCTGGCATCGCGCAGGATGGCCCTGGCGGCTTCCAGGCCGTCCGTACCCGAGGCCAGCGCGATCTGCGGCTCATGGCGGTACTCGGCCGGCAGGCGGCGCATGCTGGCGGCGTTGACGTAGGGCGGGTTGGAAATGATCAAGTCGTACTTGCGCAGTGCGGTATTCACAAAAAAATCCGATTTGAGCAGGCGTACGCGCTTTTGCAGACTGTAGTCACCGACATTACGTTTGGCGACGGCAAGCGCAGGCGCCGAGATATCGGCGGCGTCCACAGCGGCCCTGCCGAATGTCAGCGCAGCCAGGATGGCGAGACAGCCCGACCCGGTGCACATGTCCAGCACATCGGTAATGCGGTCGGGCTTGCGCACCCACGGCGCCAGGCCCTCGTGCATCAATTCAGCGATAAAAGACCGCGGAATGATGGTCCTCTGATCGACGTAAAAACGGTATTCCCCCAGCCAAGCCTCATGAATGAGATAGGCAACGGGAATGCGCTCGGCCAGTCGGCGTCCGGCGAGCAGCGTCAGCCGCCCGAGCTCGGCCGGACTGGCGTTGCGGTCGAGGACCCCGGGCAGGCGCGTCCAGGGCAGGTCCAGCACATGGCAGAACAGCCAGGTCGCTTCTTCGCCGGCGTTGTGGGTGCCGTGGCCGTAATGCAGGCGCGACTGGCGGAATTTCGCAATCGTGTCGCGCAGCAGACTGCGCAGGGTTTGCGGGCTCGTCGCCAACGGGGAATTCAGGCCGGCAGCAGCAGTTGTTCGAGGATGCGCCCATAAATGCGGGTGAGGGGTTCGATTTCCTCGAGGGCGACATATTCGTTGAGCTTGTGGATCGACTCGTTGAGCGGGCCGAACTCGATGAGCTCTTTCGCCACCACGACGATGAAGCGGCCGTCCGAGGTGCCGCCGGTGGTGCTGACCTGGGGTTCGACGCCGGTGACTTCGCGCACGGCGCCGGCCGCCGCCTCGAGAAGCTTACCCGGTGAAGTCAAGAAAGGCTGCGCCCCGAGGGTCCACTTCAGTTGGTAGTCGAGGCCGTGGCGGTCCAGCACCTCATGCACGCGGCGCTGCAATCCGGCGGCATCGCTTGCCGTGCCAAAACGGAAGTTGAACAGCACCGACATCTCGCCCGGGATGATATTGGTCGCGCCGGTGCCGGCCCGTATGTTCGATATCTGCCAGGCGGTCGGCGGGAAGTACTCGTTGCCCTGATCCCAGACGATGCCGCCGAGCTCGGCCAGCGCCGGCATGGCAAGGTGGACAGGATTTTTCGCCTGGTGGGGATAGGCGATATGCCCCTGCAAACCCTTTACGTGCAGTGTTCCCGAAAGCGAACCGCGGCGGCCGTTCTTGATGGTGTCGCCGAAACGCGTTACGCAGGTGGGCTCGCCGACTATCGCATAGTCAATGCCCTCACCACGTGCAGTCAGGGCTTCGACCACGCGCACCGTGCCGTCAATGGCGTCGCCTTCTTCATCTGAGGTGAGCATGATCGCAACCGATCCGGCGTGATCCGGGTGCGCGGCGACAAAGCGCTCGGCGGCAATGGTGAATGCGGCCACGGAGGTTTTCATGTCTGCCGCGCCGCGGCCGTAAAGCCGGCCATCGCGCTCGGTCGGCAAGAACGGGTCTTGAATCCATTGGGTCAGCGGCCCCGGCGGCACGACGTCGGTGTGGCCGGCAAAGCAGACCACCGGTGCCTTTTCGCCATGGCGCGCCCACAGGTTGACGACACTGCCGCGCGGCATGTGGTCGACGTGGAAACCGGCGGCCGACAGGCGTGTAGCGAGTAGTTGCTGGCAACCGCCGTCTTCGGGCGTCACCGAACGTCGGGAGATCAGTTCGCGCGCGAGCGCGAGGGTGTCATCCATGTTGCGGGCCTTTGCCCGGTTCGGGCATGACACAGTGAATCGCCTGGAAAGCCTTGCCAGGCGGGCATTTCCAGCCAGTGACCCATTGTCGCGCGAGGCTGTGATTGCGTTCAGGCCGCACGTTCACCATCCACCAGCCGGCGGAAAACCGCCTCGTCGTAGCCGACGTGTACGGCGTCGCCGCTCGCGCTGCTTGAGACGACCGGCCGCTTGATCAGGGCAGGGTGGCTGATCATCAGGCTGGTCGCGGCCTTGCCCGAGGTCACGCCTCGCTTCACCTCGTCGGGAATCGCGCGCCATGTCGTGCCGGAGCGGTTGATGAGACTGTTCCAGTCGTGTGTCTTGACCCACGCCGACAGCGCCCCGGCATCGAGGCCATCTTTACGATAATCGTGGAAACGCACCGCAACACCAGCGCCCTCAAACCACGCCAGCGTGCGTTTGATCTTGTCGCAGTTTCGAATGCCGTAGACCGTGATCACGCGCTCAAGCGGCCTTTTCACTGTCGCCCGTGTCGAGCTTGAAGTCTGCGAACGCGGTGCTGACACCGGGCTGGGTCGAGGCCATTTTGTCGGACGTGGTGGCAGTGCTGTCCTTGTCCTTGCCTGCCGCGAGACCGGCGCCGGCCTCGGTGTTGTTGATCAGCCAGAGCAGGTTGGTCGCCGAATCGGCGTTGGCAAGCGCCTCGTCCTGACTGATGACGCCGTCACGCAACAGGTTGAAGAGCGCCTGCTCGAATGTCTGTGAACCCGGCGACAGGCTTTTTTCCATTGCGTCCTTCATTTCGTTGATCTCACCCTTGTCGATGAGTTCGGCCAGGTGACGGCTGTTGAGCATGACTTCGACAGCCGCAGCGCGGCCGCCCTTGACAGTCTTGACCAGGCGCTGCGAGATCACGCTCTTCAGCGTAGCCGCCAGGTCTTGCAGCAGGGCCGGGCGGTTTTCCAGCGGGTAGAAGCTGATGATGCGGTTCATCGAGTGATAAGCATTGTTGGCATGCAGCGTGGCGAGTGCAAGGTGGCCGGACTGGGCATAAGCAATCGCCGCTGCCATGGTTTCCTTGTCGCGGATCTCGCCGATAAGTATGCAATCGGGCGCCTGACGCAAGGCATTTTTCAGCGCGACCTTGAAATCGAGCGTATCGGTACCGACTTCGCGCTGGTTGACGATGGATTTCTTGTTCTGGAATATGAATTCGACCGGGTCCTCCAGCGTCAGGATGTGGCCGGGCTTTTGTTCGTTGCGATAGTCGAGCATCGCTGACAGCGAGGTCGATTTGCCCGAGCCGGTGGCGCCCACCATCAGGATCAGGCCGCGCTTCTCCATTATCACTTCCTTCAGCACCGAGGGCAGGCCAAGGGTGTCGAAAGCGGGAATGGAGCCGGGGATGTAGCGAACCACGACTGCCGGCGTGCCCTTTTGCCGGAACGCGCTGATGCGAAAGTTACCGACGCCCTCGATCGCAAACGCGGTATTGAGTTCGAGTGTGTCCTCGTATTCCTTGATCTGCTTTTCGTTGAGCACCTCGTACAGCAGTTCCCTGATGGTTTTTGCGTCCATCACCTGCTGGTTGACCGGAATGGCCGTGCCGTTGATCTTGATGTTGATCGGCGAACTGACCGACATGAAAATATCCGAGGCCTTCTTGTCGGCCATCAGTTGGAAAAGCCGTTTCATCATCGACATGGTGCTCTCTCCCGATCAAAGCATGAATCGATAGTACCGCTGCGCGCCGCGCCCTGACGCGGGCGCCCCGACCGTTGCCGGATTCAGTCGCCGCGCAGCAACTCGTTGATGCCGGTCTTGGCGCGCGTTCTGGCATCAACCTGTTTGACGATGACAGCGCAATACAGGCTGTACTTGCCGTCGGCCGAGGGCAGGTTGCCGGCGACCACGACTGAACCGGCCGGAACACGGCCGTAGCTGACCTCGCCGGTGGCGCGATTGTAGATTTTTGTACTCTGGCCGAGATAGACGCCCATGCCCAGCACGGCGTTTTCCTCGACGATGACGCCCTCGACCACTTCGGAGCGCGCACCGATGAAGCAGTTGTCCTCGATGATGGTCGGGTTGGCCTGCAGCGGCTCGAGTACGCCGCCGATGCCGACGCCGCCTGAGAGGTGCACGCCCTTGCCGATTTGCGCGCACGAACCCACCGTGGCCCAGGTGTCAACCATGGTGCCCTCATCGACATAGGCCCCGATATTGACGTAAGAGGGCATCAGCACCGCATTTTTCGCTACATATGCGCCGCGCCTTGCAACGGCTGGTGGTACGACACGAAAGCCGGCCGCGGCAAAATCCTCTTTCGACCAGTTGGCAAACTTGGACGGGACCTTGTCCCAGAAACGCAGGTCGCCACCGCCCATTTCGCCGTTGTCCTGCAGGCGGAAGGACAACAGCACGGCCTTCTTTATCCATTGATGCGTGGTCCAGGCACCGTTTATTTTTTCGGCGACACGCAACTTGCCCTTGTCGAGTCCGGCGACAACCGCGTCAACCGCATTGCGCACTTCAGTGCTGGCGTTACCGGGGTTGATCTCGGTACGGACTTCCCAGGCTTGTTCTACGATAGTTTGAGCGGACATGGTTCTTCAGAATGAAAGGGTGAATTTACTGAGACGTTCAACCGCTTCGCGGCATTCTGCGAGCGGCGCCACCAGGGCGATGCGGATGCGATCCTTGCCGGGATTGCCGGCGCTGGTTTCGCGCGCGAGATAACTCCCCGGGAGTACCGTCACATTATAGTCTCGGTACAGGTCGCGGGCGAAGCGGTCGTCGGCGATCGGCGTCTTCAGCCACAGGTAAAAGCCGCCCCCGGGCATTTGTGCGCCGAGCGGCGCGAGCAGCGGCAGCAGGGCGCTGAATTTTTCGGCGTACAGTCGCCGATTGGCGCGGACATGGTCCTCGTCACGCCATGCCGCCGTGCTGGCGGCCTGCACCGGCGGGCTCATGGCACCGCCCTGATAGGTGCGATAGAGCAGGAACTGCTTCATCAGCGCCGCGTCTCCGGCGACAAATCCGGAGCGCATGCCCGGTACATTGGAGCGCTTGGACAGGCTGGAGAACATGATCAGGCGCTCGAAACCGCGTCCCAGTGTTTGCGCCGCCTGAAGTGCGCCAAGCGGCGGATTCGCCTCGTCGTAGTAGAGCTCCGAATAACACTCGTCCGAAGCGATGACAAAGCCAAATTTTTCGGACAGCTCAAACAGCGTGCGCCATTCTTCGAGAGGCATCACGTTGCCGGTCGGATTGCCGGGCGAGCAGGCATAGACAAGCTGGGTGCGCCGCCAGACGCTGTCGGGCACCGCGGCATAGTTGATGCGATAGTCGAGTGCCGGGTCGGCATTGACGAAGTAGGGCTCGGCCCCGGACAGCAGCGCCGCGCCCTCGTAGATCTGATAAAACGGATTGGGACAGACCACCACGCCGCCGCGGCCGCCGTCAACGACGGTCTGGGCGATGGCGAACAGGGCTTCGCGCGAACCATTGACCGGCAGCACCTCGGTCAGCGGATCGATGTCCTTCAGGCCATAGCGCAGTACCAGCCATGCGGCGATGGCCTCGCGCAGCGCGGGCAGACCGGCGGTGGCGGGGTAGTTTGCGAGGCCGTCCAGATTGCCGGCCAACGCGCTGCGGATGAATTCCGGTGTCGCATGTTTGGGTTCACCGATGCCAAGGCTGATCGCCGACATGCCCGGTGCCGGGCTGACCTCGGCGAACAGGCGTCGAAGCTTTTCAAAAGGATAGGGCTGGAGCTTGTCCAGCAGGGGATTCACGTGGGTTTCCTTTGACTCATGCGGTGTCGCTGCTTCGGGTCTTGCCGCTGGATGATGCACGCCCCCCGCACGGCAGCCTTAGCCTGCGGTGGGGGAGCCGGATTCGAAAGACTCGAGATCCACCCTGGGCAGCGGCTTCCAGCCTTTTTTGCGGTGCTCGGCAACGACCGTGGTAAATATCCCGCCACGCACAAAGAATTTCGCCCTCAGCCTGGCGAAGCGAGGAGACAGCGTTCTGACGATGTCATCCAGTATCTGGTTGGTGACGGCCTCGTGATAGGCGCCGAGGTCGCGATAGTCCCAGATGTAGAGCTTCAGGCTCTTCAGTTCGACACACTTCTTGTCGGCGATATAGTCGAGCACCAGCGTCGCGAAATCGGGTTGGCCGGTCATTGGACAAAGGCAGGTAAATTCCGGAATTTCCATGTGAATCAGGAAGTCGCGGGACGGATTGGGATTGGGAAACGAACTCAGGGACTTGATCGGTTTGCTCGGCATTTCGCGAATTTCTCTGTCAGAATCGGGTTGATCGAAGTGTTATTATAGCGGTCGTCATTCTCACTCAATAAATCCGGCCTGCAGCCGGTTTTTCTTTCCCAGCGACCCCTTTTCCTACCGTCTCCCGTGCGCCTCACTCAAATCAAGCTTTCCGGGTTCAAGTCCTTTGTCGACCCGACCTCCATCAATGTTCCCGGCCAGCTGGTCGGGGTTGTCGGCCCGAACGGCTGCGGCAAATCAAACGTCATCGACGCCGTGCGCTGGGTGCTTGGCGAATCCAAGGCCTCGGCGCTGCGCGGCGAATCGATGCAGGACGTGATTTTCAACGGCTCCGGCCAGCGCAAGCCGGTGGCACGCGCCAGCGTCGAGTTGCATTTTGACAACAGCATGGGCAAGGCCGGCGGGCAGTGGTCGCAGTTTGCCGAGATCGCCGTCAAGCGCGTGTTGCAGCGGGATGGCGAATCGTCTTATTTCATCAATAACGTGCATGTCCGCCGGCGTGATATCCAGGACATTTTCATGGGCACCGGACTCGGGCCGCGTGCTTACGCGATCATCGAGCAGGGCATGATTTCGCGCATCATCGAGGCCAAACCCGAAGAATTGCGGGTATTCCTCGAGGAAGCAGCCGGCGTTTCGAAGTACAAAGACCGTCGCCGCGAAACAGAAAACCGCCTGGCGGACACGCGCGAGAACCTGTCGCGTGTGGCCGACATTCAGCAGGAATTGGGCGTGCAGGTTGAAAAACTGGAAAAGCAGGCCGAAGTCGCCAGGACTTACCAGGAACTGCAGGACAAGCTGAAGAACCGGCAGAACCTGCTGTGGCTGGTGCGCAAAAAAGAGGCCGAATCCGATTTTCAGCGTTTTGCGCGCGAGGTCGAAAAAACCACCAACGACCTGGAAGAAGAAACCGCCAGGCTGCGTGCAGTCGAAAACCGTCTCGAAACCATTCGCGCCGAACATTACAGTGCCGGCGATGTGTTGAGCGCGGCACAGGCGGAGTTGTTCTCCGCGAGCGCCGAGGTGGCGCGCCTCGAGGCCGATATCCGCCACATGTCGGACACGCGCCAGCGCCTGGAATCGCGCCTTGCCGACTTGAAGAACCGCCAGCAGCAATGGCAAAGCCAGAGCAGCGAACTCGAGTCAGCGCAACTGATGTGGCGGCAGCGCCACGAGGAGGCGGTTGAAAAAGTCGCCGGAATGCAGGACAGGGCGGTCTCCGAGGCGGGAAAGCTGCCCGAAGCGGAGCAGGTGTTTCGCGCCGAGCGCGAGAAGGTCACCGAGGTGCGCGCCAGCATGGCGCGCACCACCCAGGCTTTCCAGATCGAGCAGACGCATATCAGCCATGCCGGCAAAACGCTGCACGGCCTGGAGCAGCGCGAAGAGCGGTTGAGCGCGGAAAAGGCCGCCATGGCGCTGCCCGACCCGGCCATTCTCGAGACATTGCAGGCGGAACTGGCCGTTGTTGGGGCGCAGGTCGCCAACCTGGAGGCCGCCCTGCTGCAATTGCAGGGCGATCTGCCGGCGTTGACGCAGACACGCCAGGACACCCAGGCGCAATTACAGCGCATGCAGCAGGAGGCGGGCAGCCTGGAAGGCCGTCTTGCGGCTTTGCGGCAGATCCAGAAAGGCGTGGACGAGAACAGCAAAATCCACGACTGGCTTGAAGCCCACGGCCTGGCGTCGCTGCCCCGGCTGTGGCAAAAAATCACTGTCGAGCCGGGCTGGGAAAACGCCGTCGAATCGGTCTTGCGCGAAAAGCTGCATGCCATCGAGCTGGCAAACCCGGACCAGATCCAGCGCCTGCTGGACAATCCACCGCCGGCAAAACTGAGTGTGTTCGCCACCGGCGGTACCGCGGAAAACCCGGTTGCGGGGGAGTTTGCGCCGCTTGCCAGCTATGTGCGTTTTTCCGATCCGGCCATTGCGCCGCTGATTGCGGGCTGGCTGGACGGTTATCTCGCGGTCGAAGGCATTCCGCGACTGATGACGCGGCTTGCGCTGGCGCTGGGGACTGTTCTGGTCAATCGCGACGGCCACCAATTCGGCCGCCAGGGCATGACCTTCCATGCGCCCGACCCAGCCGATACCGGCATACTCGCGCGCCAGCGTGAAATCGAGGCCCTGGCCAAAGACTGTGAACAGCGCGAGGCTGAACTTGAAGCCACCCGTTTCGGGCTCGCCGCGGCGGAAGAGCGTGTCGCCGCCTGCCAGGCAGCACAGGCAGGAGTCAGCCAGCAACTGGCGGCTGCGCGCCAGAGCGCTCATGCGCTGCAACTTGAGCAGGTACGCGTCGCCCAGAACGCCGAACGCGTCAGCGAACGCGGACGCCAGATTGCCCTCGAATTGCAGGAAATCGATGGGCAAAAGCAGACGGAGCAGGCGCATCAGACCCAGGCGGAGGCCAAGCTGGAGCAATTGCAGGGCGAGATCGACGCTTTGCACGAATTTCTGGAATCGGCGCAAAGCGCCTTCCACTCGGCCGAAACCGCGCTTGAAGCGCAGCGGACCACCATCCAGCAGGCAGACCGGGAGCATCAGCAAGCCCTGTTTAATGAGCGTGAATGTTTGTCCAAAATCAGCGAGATAGAATCGCTGTCGAAGAATTTGGTTGAACAAATAGCCGCCGGCCTGGAGCAGTTCGGGCAGTTCGAGGCGGAAATCAGCGCGCTGTCTGATACCGTGCAGCGTGAGCAATTACAGGGTGCCCTGGCGCTCAAGTCAGCGCGCGAGCAGGCCTTGTCGGCTGCGCGCGATCAACAGGAGTCGGTTTCGGCGGCGTTGCGGGCGACCGAGTCGCAACGCGGTGAATCCGAGCAAAAACTCGATCCGCTGCGCGAGCGCATCGGTGAACTGAAACTGAAAGAGCAGGCCGGCCGTCTGGCCTATGAGCAGTTTGCCAGCCAGTTGTTCGAGGCCGGCGCCGACGAAGTGGCGCTAGAAGCCATGCTTGATCCCGCCCAGAAGGGTGCACCGCTGCAAGGCGAAATAACGCGCCTGACCAATGCCATCGCCGAACTGGGCGCCGTAAACATGGCTGCGCTGGATGAATTGACGCAGAACCGCGAGCGCAAGAGCTTTCTGGACGCGCAGTCAGCCGACCTGGCCGAGGCCCTGGCTACGCTCGAAAACGCCATTCGCAAGATCGATCGCGAAACGCGCGCGCTGCTGCAGCAGACCTTCGATACCGTCAACCGCCATTTCGGCACCATGTTTCCGACGCTGTTTGGCGGCGGCGAGGCCAGGCTGATCATGACCGGCGAGGAGATTCTTGATGCCGGCATACAGGTCATGGCCCACCCGCCGGGCAAGAAGAACACTTCCATCCACCTGCTTTCGGGCGGTGAAAAGGCGCTGACTGCGATTGCGCTGGTGTTTTCGATGTTCCAGTTGAATCCGGCGCCGTTCTGTCTGCTCGACGAGGTTGATGCGCCGCTCGACGATTCGAACACGGAGCGTTTTTGCGAACTGGTGCGCAAGATGTCCTCGGGCACCCAGTTCGTGTTCATCAGCCACAACAAGATCACCATGGAACTGGCGTCGCAACTGATCGGCGTGACGATGCAGGAATCCGGCGTGTCGCGCGTGGTCGCCGTGGACATTGAGCAGGCGCTGCGTCTTGCCGATGAACGCCGGGAACCGGCAGCCGCATGAGTCGGGAAACATGAGCGAACTGCAGATCAGCCTGCTCGCCATCGGCGCGCTGGTCATCGTCGCCGTGTTCGCTTACAACAAATGGCAGGAACGCAAACTCGCACGTGGTGCAGACGAGAGTTTCCGCTCCCGCCACGAGGACGTGCTGCTCAAGCGCGGCGGCAGCCCGGCTGCGGAGGTCCCGGTTGGCGCCCCGCCTGCGCCGCCTGCCGTTGCAAAACCGGCGCGCTTTGACAACGACTCCGCCGAACCGGCAGAGCCGCAGCGCATTGAGCCCGTCATGCACGCGCCCGTGCGGGAGGTTGCCGAAATACCGCCCCCGGCGGCAAGTGCCCCGGAGCTCGATTACATCATCGCAATCGAGTTTACCGCGCATGTTCCCGGAGACCTGCTTACCAGCAGCTCAGAACTGGCATCGCTGCCCCGCGTGCGCTGGGAGGGGTTTGATGCCGCCCAGGCTTGGGGCGCGATCAGCACCAGCAACAGCTACCGGCGGGTGCGTGCGGCGATGCAGCTTGTAAGCCGCCAGGGCGTCGTGCAACAACGCGACATGGCCGCATTCAGTGCGGCGGTGCTTGAAATCGCCCAGCGGCTTGGCGGCGCGGTATCGGCGACCGATGCCGACGCAGCTTTGGCGCGGGCGCGCGAACTCGATGCATTTTGCGGCGATGTCGACGTGCAGATCGCCATTCACCTCGTCAGTCGCGATGGCACACCCTTCGCCGGCACCAAGTTGCGCGGCCTGGCCGAGGCGGCCGGCATGGTGCTCGGAACCGACCGACAGTTCAGTTTTATCGATGACGACGGCCTGACGGTGTATGCGCTGGTGAACAAGGAGGCGCAGGCCTTCCAGGCCGAGACCATGCGCGAGATTGCGACACGCGGCGTTTCGCTGTTGCTGGACGTCCCGCGCGCGCCCGGTGGCACGGCTAGCTTTCGCGCCATGACGCTGGTGGCGCAACGCCTGTCGCACAGCCTGAATGCGGCCATTGTCGATGACAACGGCAATCCGCTTGGCGACCGTGCATTCGATGCCATCGCCGCGCAGCTTGCCGCCCTCTACGGCACGATGGAGGAACGGGGTATCGCCGCCGGCAGTCCCGGCGCGCTGCGCCTATTCTCCTGAGCATGGCGGTACCCGAGCAAGACAGGCAGCGCGTAGAGCGCCTGCGCGACGCGCTGGAGCAGCATAATTTCCGCTACTACGTGCTCGATGATCCGGGCGTCAGCGACGCCGAATACGACCGGCTGTTCCGCGAACTGCAGGCGCTTGAGGCGCTTCATCCCGGGCTGATCACGCCGCAGTCGCCGACACAGCGCGTGGGCGCGCCGCCGCTCTCTGAGTTTGCGTCGGTGGCGCATGCCATCCCGATGCTTTCGCTGAACAACGCCTTTTCAGAGGAAGAGATCATCGCGTTCGACCATCGCATGCGTGCAGGCCTCGGCACGGACGAGGTCCGCTATGCCGCCGAACCCAAGTTTGACGGCCTGGCGATAAACCTGCGCTACGAGTCGGGGGTGTTCGTGCAGGGTGCGACACGCGGTGACGGCGAGCATGGCGAGGATGTCAGCACCAATCTGCGCACCATATCCGCCATGCCGCTGCGCCTGCGGGCGGCTGTCCCGGTGCCGCCGGTGCTCGAGGTGCGCGGCGAGGTGCTGATGTTCAAACGTGACTTTGCCGCGCTCAACGCCGCGCAGCGCGAACGCGGTGAGAAGGAGTTCGTCAACCCGAGAAATGCCGCCGCGGGCAGCCTGCGCCAGCTCGATTCGGGCGTGACGGCGAGGCGGCCGCTGCGGTTTTTTGCCTATGGTCTGGGGGAGGTGCGTGGCGCGCAGCCCCCGGCATCCCATTCAGCCCAGATGGCATGGCTGGCAAGCCTGGGATTGCCGGTATGCGCAGACCGCTGCGTTGCCGTGGGTGTGGCGGGTCTGTTGGCGTTCTTCCACAGCATGGGAGCGCGGCGCGCAGAACTGCTTTTTGACATCGACGGCGTGGTTTACAAGGTGGACGATGTTTCGCAGCAGCAACGCCTGGGATTTGTCGCGCGCGCGCCGCGATTCGCCGTCGCCCACAAATTTCCGGCCGAAGAAGCGCAGACCCGGGTTCTCGATATCCAGGTGCAGGTGGGCAGGACCGGTGCATTGACGCCGGTGGCGCGGCTGGCGCCGGTGTTCGTCGGCGGGGTGACGGTCACCAACGCCACGCTGCACAACGAGGACGAGGTCCGGCGCAAGGATGTGTGGCGCGGCGACATCGTGGTGGTGCGCCGCGCCGGGGACGTGATTCCGGAGGTGGCCCGTGTCGCGATGCCCGGGCTGCGGGGGACGCAAGACCGCTTCGAAATGCCGCTGCTGTGCCCGGTATGCAATTCGACGGTGGTCAGGCTTGAGGGTGAGGCGGCGGCGCGATGCAGTGGCGGCCTGTTCTGCCCCGCGCAGCGCAAGCAGGCCTTGCTGCATTTTGCGTCGCGCCGGGCCATGGACATCGAAGGTCTTGGCGAAAAGCTGACCAACCAGATGGTCGAACGGGACATCGTCCGGACACCGGCGGACCTTTACCGGCTTGGTGTTGCCGCGCTGTCGGCGCTCGATCGCATGGCGGAAAAATCCGCCACCAACATCGTCAGTGCCATCCGGCAGGCGCGCAAACGCACACTCGCGCGCTTTGTATTTGCGCTGGGCATACCCGGCGTGGGCGAGGAAGTCGCAAAAATCCTCGCCCGCCACTTCCTTACGCTAGACGCCCTGTTGAGCGCGGACTGGCCGGCAATCGCCGAACTGAAAAAAATACTGCAGAAGGAAAACGCCGTGCGCAAGCGCAAGGGCGAACCCCTGCTGGAACAACTGCTGGAGGGTATTGGCCCGGAACTGATGGACAGTCTGGCGAAATTTTTTGCCGAAGCGCACAACCAGGAAGTCATCGCGCAACTGACCGCGCCCGGTGGCGTGGAAATCGAAGCAGCGCCTGCGGCGACGGCGTCCGGACCGTCGGCAGCGATTGCCGGAAAGACATTCGTGCTCACGGGTACACTTCCGGGCATGGCGCGGGACGAGGCCAAACGCATGCTCGAGGCGGCTGGCGGCAGAGTGACGGGATCGGTGTCGCGGGCGACGGATTTCCTGGTGGCTGGTGCCGATGCCGGCAGCAAGCTCGAAAAGGCGCGGGAACTCGGGGTGCAAATCATTGACGAAGCCCGCCTGCGCGAAATGCTGGACCCGTAAAAAGGAGTCATATTGCACAAGATAAGCAAAGCCGTTTTCCCCGTCGCCGGCATGGGCAGCCGTTTTCTTCCCGCCACCAAGGCGAGTCCGAAGGAGATGATGCCGGTGGTGGACAAACCACTGATCCAGTATGCGGTTGAGGAGGCGGTCGCGGCGGGCATAACCGACATGGTGTTCATCACCGGGCGCAACAAACGCGCTATAGAGGATCATTTCGACAAGGCCTACGAAGTGGAGGCCGAGCTCGAGGCGCGCGGCAAAAAAGACCTGCTGGCGCTGGTTCAGGGCATTCTGCCCAGCCATGTCAATTGCATCTACATACGCCAGTCCGAGGCGCTGGGCCTCGGGCATGCCGTGCTGTGTGCAAAACCCATCATTCGCGACGAGCCATTCGCCGTGATCCTGGCCGATGACCTGATCGACGGTGATCCTCCCATCGTCAGCCAGATGGCCAGAGTGTTCGACACGGAACGCTGCTCCATACTGGGTGTGCAGGAGATCCCGATCGAGCAAAGCCGTCAGTACGGCATGGTGCGCGTCGACCAGCGCAGTCCGGTACTCGGCGAGGTAAAAGAGATCGTCGAAAAACCGGCGCCGGAACTGGCGCCCTCAAATCTCGCAGTGGTCGGGCGCTACATTCTGACGCCGCGGATTTTTCATCACCTCGAACGGGGTGTGCCGGGGGCGGGCGGGGAAATACAGCTTACCGATGCCATCGCCGCCCTGCTCAAGGA
>CAYLPI010000085.1:5184-15939 GCA_964385505.1 uncultured Bordetella sp. | reverse complement strand
GACGTGCTCTTCATCAACGCCGCCGAGCACTTCGAGAAAGGCAAACGCCAGAACCAGCTCAAGCCCGAGCACATCGCCAAGATCATCGAGACCTACCAATTCCGCAAAGCGGAGCCGCGCTACTCCCGCCGGGTGGAGATGGCGGAGATCGAAAAGAACGATTTCAACCTCAACATCTCCCGCTACATCAGCACTGCGGTGGGTGAGGAGGAGATCGATTTAGCGGCTACGCACGACAAGCTGAAGGAAATCGAGGGCACGATTCGAACGGCAACGGCCAAGCACAATGCGTTCCTGAAAGAGCTGGGAAAGCCTCTGCTGCCATGAAGCTGGCGATCGGGGACACGCTCGACGCACGGCCCGCCGCCTACGACCGCCCGCTCTACGCGCAAAAGTGTGCAGCGCTGTTTGAGCATGTGTGCCAGAGATACCCCGAGCGAAATACAGGCATCTATGCTGAGGCCGCATGAGGGCGACGAAAACGGGCTAACAACCGGTTGCAGCGGACAGTCCGCTGCGCGGCCCGCCGCTGATCCGGAGCGTCATGCGGCTCAACAATCAGCGAGGTAGACTTCGCTGAATGAAAGTCCACGCACTCATTGCCATGATTGAAGCTGATGACTGGTTTCTGGTTCGTACCAAAGGAAGTCATCGTCAATATCAGCATTTGACCAAGAGGGGCACGGTTACGGTCGCAGGAAAGGCGAGTGTAGACATGCCACCGGGGGTGTAAACAGGGTCAGTGTCACATTCCGAATGTTGGCGCTTGAACGCCAATTCAATAATTGCACTGCACCTGTTTATTCCGCCGCCTGTCTTTTTGCAGAAAAAGTGTGCCACACGCGTTTTTTCATCCGCCTGAAAGCCACTTCGTTGTACATTCGGCAACAGGCCCGCAAGCTTGCATAGCACGCCTTGTGCTGCGCTCGGGGCGTTGACGTCAAACCTTCTTTTCGGAGCATCCCATGGGCATGACACTCTGGATTCACACCTTGGAGGACCGCGAGTATTCCAAGGACAGCGACGATCACAGCCAGATGCACCGCCACGCCGATGCGCTCGATGCGGTGAGCGAGGCCGAGGGCGTGCGCAAGCTGAGCGAGTTTATCGACTACACCGATCAGGAATTCAACTACGACGACGTTGACGACGATGACGACGGGGCGGAGCTCGATCCGGAGACCGATCTTGCCTACGGCATCGACGACATGGCCTGGTTCGAGGCCTCCGAGGGGCTGGTGTCCCTGCGCGCGGTGCGCAAGGCGGTCGCCGCGGGCGGGTTCGAGGCTGCGGACGATGACGAGTTGGACGAATTGCTGGAGGAGCTCGATGACTGCATCGACGTGCTCGAGGGGCCGGCCGCGCGCGGCGCCAAATTCCATTTCACGCTGGTCGAGTAGGCGGCGGTACACACGTCAATGCCGCGCGCTGAGCGCGTTTCGTTTGTTCCGGCTTCGTCATTTCACGCCATGTCTTCATACCGCGTCATCGTTCTGACCACCCTCGCCATGCTGGCCTTTGCCGGCAACTCGCTGCTGTGCCGCGTCGCGCTCAAAGACACCGGCATCGACGCCGCGAGCTTCACGTCTATCCGCATGAGCGCCGGTGCGCTGACACTGTGGCTGCTGCTGCGCCTGCGTGCTGGCCGCAGCAGCGGCGGCGGCAACTGGTTGTCGGCGCTCGCCTTGTTCGGCTATGCGGCGGCCTTCTCGTTTGCCTATGTCAGCCTGTCGGCGGCGACCGGCGCCTTGCTGCTGTTTGGCGCGGTGCAGATGAGCATGATCAGTTGGGGCTTGTTCAAGGGCGAGCGCATGCGCGGCCCGCAACTGGCCGGCCTCGCGCTGGCGCTGGCCGGGCTGGTGGGATTGCTGTTGCCGGGACTGTCGGCGCCGCCGCTCGCCGGCGCGCTGCTGATGATCGGCGCGGGTGTGTCCTGGGGCGTGTACTCGCTGCGCGGCAAGGGGGCCGGTGATGCGACGCGGGTGACGGCCGGCAACTTCCTGCGCACCGTGCCGATTGCGCTGTTGATGAGCCTCGCCAGCATGGCCTGGCTGGGCGAGGCGCGGCTTGATGCCGCCGGCGCCGGCTATGCGCTCGCCTCGGGCGCGCTCGCATCCGGCGTCGGTTATGCCATCTGGTACACCGCGCTGCCGGCCCTCAAGGCGACGCATGCGGCTACGGTGCAACTTAGCGTGCCGGTGATCGCCGCGCTGGGCGGCGTGGTGTTTCTTGGCGAGGCGCTGGGCGTGCGCGCGGTGCTCGCCGCAGCGGCGATACTCGGCGGCATCGCGCTGGTGATCATCGAAAAACGCTAGCGGCCATCACCCGGAAAAGCCCGCCAGTCGGCCATCTCCAGCCTATTTCCCGGCGCCGGCCTGGCTTTTTCTGGTCTGCCGGCTGAACATCAGGCCCAGCACGAACAGCCCGACCGATGAAATGGCGAACAGCGGCGGCGCGCCGTAGTTGTCCACCACCTTGGCACCCAGCCACACACCCAGCGACTGCGCGCTGAAAAAGGTCAGCGCAAACAGCGCCAGCGCGGCCCCGCGCGCCTCGGGTGCCATTTGCGTGGCGTGGGTTTGCAGCGTGTTGTGCAGCATGTAATAACCGCAGCCGGCAAACATCAGGCCGATGGCGGCGACCCAGGCCATCGGCGCGAGCGCGAGCAGCATGAAGCCGGTGCCAAGCGCCGCGCCGCCGCCGAGGGCGAGGCCGCGTTCGCCCAGGGCCGCAATGAAATGCCGCGCCGAAAAGGCGTAGGTCGCGCCGCCGACCGCGACAAAGGCGGCGATGCTGCCGGCGACGCCCGGGCTGACGCCAAAATGCAATTGCAGGTGCGCCGGCACGAAGGACAGCGCACCGTACATCAGCATGCCCTCGGGCGTGATGGTCAGCAGCACCCTGCGCACCTTGGGCCGCCGCAGCAGCCCACCCATGCGCACAAAACCCTCCTTGACGCCGCGTGGCGCTTCGGGCGGCACCTGGCGTGTCGCGGCGTTGCGGCGTGATTCGGCGAGCAGCAGCGCACCGGTCACCGCGTACAGTATGGAGAGCAGCACGAACAGCCAGCGCCAGCCGAAATATTCGCCGATGATGCCGGCGGCCATCTGGCCCACCGCCACGCCGGCAATCTGGCCGAGCAAAAAGCGCGCGAGCACCGCCTGACGTTCGTCGTAGCGCACGGTGTCGCCTATCCAGGCCATCGACAGCGGGATGATCGCGCCGACGGTGGCGCCGGCGGCAAAGCGCGCGATGGTCAGCCATTCGAGGCTGGGCGCGAGGGCGCAGGCGAGCGTGCCTATGGCCGACACCAGCGTGGTGATACAGACGATGCGGTACTTGCCGAAGCGGTCGCTGAGCGGGGCAAACACCACTTGCAGCAGACCATACGAAATGCCGAAGGCGGTGATGACGATGGAGGCGGTGCCGGCGCTGACGCCGAACTCGGCCCCGAGCAGCGGCAGCAAGGGGTCGGCGGCGCGCACGCTGGCGGCGCTGGCGAGGGCGGCAACCGAGAGCAGCAGGACGGCGCGATTGGACATCAGCGCGCTGCCCTCCGTTTCATGCGGTCTCGAGCAAGTCGAAACCCTCGAACGGGCCGGCGTCTGCTGCACCGGCCTCGCGCACCGCCACGCCCTCAACGCGCGCCGCCGGCGGCCCGCGCCGCGCCCAGGTGATCAGCGCGGCGACGGCGTCGGGCGGGCCCTCGAGCAGCGCCTCGACGCTGCCATCGAGGCGGTTGCGCACCCAACCGGTGAGCCTGAGGCCAAGTGCCTCGCGCCGCAGGTTGTGGCGGTAGCCCACACCCTGCACCCGTCCGCTAATGAGCAAATGCCTGATCATCTATTGTTTACTCTTTCAAAACACTGTCATCCCGAGCGTAGCAAGGGATCTGCTTTTGCAGCAAAGCCAACACAGATTTCTCGACCTTTGGTGTCGGAAGGACCATTTCTGGTGTTGTCGTTTTGCAGGGGGTTCAGTCAGTCTTCGTAAACAGTCGAAACCGGCGTAGCATGGCGGCTCATTCGGCCAAGGTCACAACGGAGAACACCATGAAAACCCTGCTCAAACTCGCCGCCACCCTGGTGCTCGGGCTTGCCGCCCTGTCGGCCAGCGCCCAGGACAAGGTGGTCTATCACTTCGACGCCGGCATCGCCCAGGCGACCAAGGGCTTGCGCAATATCCGCAACCACCTCGACACCGATCCGAAGGCGCAAATCATCGCCGTCGCCCATGCCGAGGGCGTGGACTTCCTGATGGAGGGCGCCAAAACCACCAACAACCAGGAATTCGCTTCGTTGGTCAGCGATTTGTCGGCACGCGGCGTGAAGTTCGAAATCTGCGAAATCACGCTGAGGAACCGCAGCCTGAGAAAAGAGCAATTCATCCTCGGCCCCGGCTTCACCCCCTCGGGTGTGGTGCGCATCGCCAATCTGCAGGCGCGCGAGCGCTACGCCTACCTCAAGCCCTGAGCGCGCCGGACAGGGCCTCAACTCCCGAGCGCCTGCAGCGTCGCCGGGTTGCGCAGCGTGATTACCGCCGCGGCGCAGATCAGCACCACCGGCACCACCACAATGGCGGCGCCGGACACCGCATTGAACCAGTTCACCGGGCCCTCGCTCTCGCGCTGCAACGCGACCATGCGGTTGGCCGCCGAAATGATGGTCAGCGGAATCAGCACGACACAGAAGAACTGCAGCGGCAGCACCGCCCAGGCCTTGCCCAGCAGCAGGCCTGTGCTGCCCACCAGTCCCAGTATCCAGATGCTAAAGAGCAGCATGTCGCTGAACACATTACTGCTCAGTATGCGTTTCTCAAGATTACCGGCGCGGTGCAGGGCGATGATCACCCACGATCCTGCGAGGATGGCGATGGTGCTGAGGATAAGGAATATCCAGCCGATGAAGGGTAGGGGAAGTTCAGGCATGGGTTTGTTCCGGTTCCGGGAAAGGATTGAATAATCCCGTCATTCCCGCCAAAGCGGGAATCCACCTTTGGTTGAAAGAAAATGGATTCCCGCTCCGCGATTCAAGCGTTCGAGGACGTGTTTCGCGCGAATGACGGCGTAAAGAGTTGATCAGCACTACCTCAAAGAATTCCCAGCAAGCGCTCGGCGCGGCTGATCGCGCCCGGCAGGTGCGGCTGCAGGTTGTGTTCGCCGAGGCGGACGAGAAAGCCGCTGCGCCGCAGCAGCGACAGCGGTTGTTCGTTGGCGTCCGAGAGCACCAGCGTCGATCCGCGCTTTTCCAGCGTCTTGCGCAGCACGTCCAGCGTGTCGAGGCCGGTGGTGTCGATGTTGATGACCTGGTGCAGGTCGAGGATCAGCACGCGCGGCGCGTTCGGCGCGTCGCATTCTTCGACCAGGGCCTCGAGCTTGCCGACGGCGCCGAAAAACAACGAGCCGAAAATGCGGTAGGCCTTGGCCTGTTCGGGCACGTGCAGGTCTTCGGGCAGGGTGTCGTCGCCGACTTCCTCGAACGTCGTCAGCGCCGACACGCGGTAGATGAAAAACAGCGCCGCCAGCACCAGGCCGATTTCTACCGCGACGGTGAGATCTATGGCCACCGTCAGCACGAAGGTGCTGACCATGATGATGCGGTACTGGCCGGAGAACTGGCGCAGTTTCGGGAACTCGTGCCAGTCACCCATGTTGTAGGCGACGAACAGCAGGATCGAGGCGAGCGCGGCGAGCGGGATGTGGCTGGCGAGCGGTGCCGCGACCAGCACGATGGCCAGCAGTACCAGGGCGTGGATGATGCCGGCGACCGGCGTGCGCGCGCCGCTGCGCACATTGGTGGTGGTGCGGGCGATGGTGCCGGTGGCCGGGAGGCCGCCGAAAAACGGCACGATGAAATTGGCCACACCCTGTGCCATTAATTCCTGGTTGGGGTCGTGGCGGTCGCCTGTCATGCCGTCAGCGACGCGCGCGCACAGCAGCGACTCGACTGCGCCGAGTAGGGCGATGGTCACGGTGGGCGCGAACAGGTGGCGCGCGCTGTCCCAGGTGAGAGCCGGCAGCGCGAACGAGGGCAGGCCGGTCGGGATGCCGCCAAAGCGCGAGCCGATGGTGTCGAGCGGCAACTGGAAGGCGGCAGTGGCGATGGTGGCGAGGCCGAGGGCGATGATGGTGCCGGGAAGCCGGCTGATGAAGCGCCCGCGACCGGTCGGCATGCCCTCGGCGCGTGTCTTGTCGAACAGCGCGGCAAAGCGCGGCCAGAACACGATCACGGCGAGCGAACACACGCCCATCGCCAGCGTCGGCACGTGGATGGTGTGGATGGCCTCGGCGATGGCGCGTATGGCATGGAAAAAATCCGCCGGCATCTTGTCGATCTTCAGGCCGAGGAAATCCTTGACCTGCGACACGGCGATCAGCACGGCGATGCCGTTGGTAAAACCGATGATGATGGCCACCGGGATCAGGCGTATCAGCGAGCCGATGCCCAGCATGCCCATGACAAAGAGCAGCACGCCGGCCATGGCCGTGGCGATCAGCAGGTTGGCGAGGCCGTACTGCGCGATGATGCCGTACACGATGACGATGAAGGCGCCGGCCGGGCCGCCGATCTGCACGCGCGAGCCGCCGAGGGCCGAGATGATGAAGCCGGCGATGATGGCGGTGAAAATGCCGGCCTCGGGTTTGGCGCCCGAGGCGATGGCGAAGGCCATCGCGAGGGGCAGCGCGACGACGCCGACGGTGATGCCGGCGGTCAGGTCCTTGTTGAAGCTGTCGCTGCTATAGGTGCGCAGGTCGTCGATGAGGCGCGGACGAAAGCGTAAGTGGAATCCAGTCATGGTGTGCTCCGTATCTTTGCAGGGGAATCGGGTGTGCCGCTACCTGATTCCGGACGGAGAACCGCAGTGCTGGATGCGCGCGATAAAACGCTGCCGGCGCGACATGCGGCGCGGGGTTTGCCAGTGCAGCCCGGTGAGCCGCGGCCGGCGCTCGCTCATGCGGCCGGTCCGCTCATTTGACCTTCATGCCCGGCGTCGCTCCCGCATCGGGCGAGAGTATGAAGAGGCCGGCGTTTTTCCCATCAGGACCACCGCTGTCGTCGCTGGCGGCGAGCACCATGCCCTCGGACAGGCCGAACTTCATCTTGCGCGGCGCGAGATTGGCCACCATCACCGTCAGCCGCCCTTCCAGTGTCGCCGGGTCGTAAGCCGACTTGATACCGGCGAATACGGTGCGCGTTTCGCCGCCGATATCGAGCGTCAGTTTGAGCAGCTTGTCGGCGCCCCCGACGTGCTCGGCCTTGACGATTTTCGCTACCCGCAAATCGACCTTGGCAAAGTCATCAATGCTGATGTGTCCTGCTCCCTCCCCCCCCTCCCCTCTCCCGGAGGGAGAGGGGAGGGGGGGGATGTCGAATAGTGCGTCGAGTTGCTTTTCTTCGACGCGCGTCATCAGGTGCTCATAGCTGTGCAGCTTGTGCCCGGCTTCAAGCGGAGTCTCGACTGATTGCCAGTCTCGGAGCGAGCAATTCAGAAATACTTCGGCCCGCTTAGTCAGTTCAGGCAGGATGGGCGCCAGTAACAGGGTCAGAAATCGGAAGTAGTCAATCGACTCAGAGCAAAATTCGTGGAGACGCGAGCCAATCTGATCACTGCCCACTTGCTTCGCGACTGCCCACGGTTGATACATGGCGATGCTTTGATTGACTTTGTCGGCAATGCTCATGATGTCGCGAATTGCTTTGCCGTACTCGCGACTATCGTAATAGCTGGAAATTGTCTGAAGGATCTCCTTGCGTGGAGGCAAATCCGGCAGCCACCGGCTATCTTTGACCTCCGCCAACTTCCCGCCAAACTTGTCGTCGATGAATTTTGCGGTTCTTGCGGCGATGTTTACATATTTGCCAACAAGGTCGCTGTTGACCCGCGCCATGAAGTCATCCGGATTGAAGTCCACGTCCTCGACCGCGGCATTGAGCTTGGCGGCGATGTAATAACGCAGCCACTCCGGGTTCATGCCGATGTCGAGGTAGCGCAGCGGGCTGATGCCGGTGCCGCGGCTTTTCGACATTTTTTCGCCCGACACGGTGATGAAGCCGTGTACGAACACGTTGTCGGGCACCTTGTACGGTTTGCCTGCGAACTTCAGCATGGCCGGCCAGAACAAGGTGTGGAAGTAGATGATGTCCTTGCCGATGAAGTGCACTTGCTCTGTCGCCGGATCGGCCATGAATTCGTCGAACGTGCACGGCTCGCCCTTGGCCTTCGCCTTGCCCGAATCGAAATAGTTCTTCAGCGAAGCCAGGTAACCCACCGGCGCATCCAGCCAGACATAAAAGTACTTGCCCGGCGCGTCGGGAATCTCAATGCCGAAGTAGGGCGCGTCGCGCGAAATGTCCCAGTCGCCCAGCGCTTTGTCAGCCTCGCCGTTGAGCCATTCTTTCGCCTTGTTCGCCACCTGGGATTGCAGGCGGTCGGGTGCATCGACCCACTCGCGCAAAAACGCCGTGCACTTGGGGTCGGACAGCCGGAAAAAGAAGTGTTCCGAGGACTTGAGCTCCGGCCGCGCGCCCGACAGCGTCGAATACGGGTTGATGAGATCGGTCGGCGTATAGACCGAGCTGCAGTTCTCGCAGGCGTCGCCGTACTGGTCTTTGGCGCCGCACTTCGGGCACTCGCCCTTGATATAGCGGTCGGCGAGAAACATGCCCTTGACCGGGTCGTAGAACTGCTCGACCGATTTGGTATAGGTCAGCCCGGCGGCCTTGAGCCGGCGGTAGATGTCTTGCGACAGCGCGGTGTTCTCGGACGAATGCGTCGAGTGCCAGTTGTCGAATTCGATGTGAAAGCCGTCGAGATATTGCTTGCGGCCGGCGGCGATGGCAGCGACGAATTCCTCCGGCTTTTGCCCGGCTTTTTCGGCGGCCAGCATGATCGGTGCGCCATGCGCGTCGTCGGCGCCGACAAAATGCACGGTGTTGCCCTGCATGCGCTGGAAACGCACCCAGATGTCGGCCTGGATGTACTCCATGATGTGGCCGATGTGGAATGCGCCGTTGGCGTAAGGCAGGGCGGTGGTGGCGAAGATGCGGCGGTGCGTCATTGCAATGATATGGGGCCGAGACTGCGGGCCGAAAGGCAGTGAAACCAATATTTTAGCGCCTCGGACCGGGTAATTTCGATAAAATTACCTTTTCCCCTATTTACCCGCTGCACCTCTTTTTTTCAGGGCTGCGGCCAGCAGGAGCCCTCATGGCTGTAAGCGAAGCACAAATCCAGGCCGCATTGACCGAAGTCATCGACGCGAATACCGGTAAGGACCTCATCGCGACGAAATCGGCACGCAACATCAAGCTCGATGGCGGCAGCGTGTCGCTGGATGTCGAACTCGCCTATCCGGCGAAAAGCCAGCTCGAGCCGATTCGCAAGGCGGTTATGGCGAGGTTGCGCGCCGTCGCCGGCGTCACCGCCGTGACCGTCAATGTCAGTTGGAAAATCACCGCTCACAGCGTGCAGCGCGGCGTCAAGCTGGTGCCCGGCGTCAAGAATATCATCGCCGTTGCCTCGGGCAAGGGCGGCGTGGGCAAGTCCACCACCGCGGCCAATCTCGCGCTGGCCCTCGCCGCCGAGGGCGCGTGCGTCGGCATCCTCGATGCCGACATTTACGGCCCGTCGCAGCCGACCATGCTGGGCATCACCGGCCGGCCCGAGTCCAAAGACGGCAAGACGCTCGAACCGATGATGGGCCACGGCCTGCAGGCGATTTCGATCGGTTTCATGATCGATGTCGATACGCCCATGGTCTGGCGCGGCCCGATGGTGACGCAGGCGCTGGAGCAATTGTTGAAAGACACCAAGTGGCAGGACGTGGACTACCTGATTGTGGACATGCCACCCGGGACCGGCGATATCCAGTTGACGCTGGCGCAAAAAGTGCCGGTCACCGGCGCGGTGATTGTCACCACCCCGCAGGATATCGCGCTGCTTGACGCGCGCAAAGGCCTGAAGATGTTCGAGAAGGTCGGCATCCCGATTCTCGGCATTGTCGAGAACATGAGCACGCACATCTGCTCCAACTGCGGCCATGAGGAACATATTTTCGGCAGCGGTGGCGCCGACCGCATGGCGGCGCAGTACGGCGCCGAGGTGCTGGGCCACCTGCCGCTCGATATCGGCATTCGCGAACAGGCCGACTCGGGCAAACCCACGGTGGTGTCCGACCCGGACGGTACGGTCACGGCGCTGTACAAGGCCATGGCGCGGCGCATCGCGGTGAAGATTTCCGAGCAGGCGAAAGACATGACGAGCAAGTTTCCGAATATCGTGATTCAGAATACGTAACAGCAACGGCAAAAGCTTTTACCACAGAGGGCGCAGAGAACACAGAGGAAGGCAGATAAGCTTCCTGTCGTCATCTCCGCGCCTGTCTCCCCCGCCTTCTGTCATCCCCGCGGCCTTTAGTCCGCGCGAAAGCGCGGAGGGGATGCAGTGTCGTAGCGCCTGTTCCAAAAATGACCCATTCGCACATTGTCATTCCGAACGTAGTGAGGAATCTGCTTTTGACGCCGGGAAAAAGCAGATTCCTCGGCTGGAGCCTGCCCTGGGCGTAGTCGAAGGGGTCTCGGAATGACAGGCCTTATGAAATGGGTTCGCAGGGTTCAAATGGCGGGACGTCACTGGATTCCGGCTTTCGCCGGAATGACGGCGTAGTTGCCACGCGAGGGCGTGCCTTGCCTCTCACTGCACCTTGCCTCGCAATGCAACAGGTGCCAGACTTTCGCGGTCATGATGTTTGGGGAG
>CAYLPI010000085.1:0-5084 GCA_964385505.1 uncultured Bordetella sp. | reverse complement strand
CCTTGCCTCGCAATGCAACAGGTGCCAGACTTTCGCGGTCATGATGTTTGGGGAGACCTTCATGCGTCCGCAAGTGAGTTTCACCACCGCCTTCGCCGCGCTGCTGCTCTGTTGCTGCCTGCAGAGCGCGGACGCCCAGACCAAGCGCACGCTCAGCGTCAATCCCGCCCCCGGCGCCAAGCGACTGGCGCTGGTCATCGGCAATGATTCCTACAAGAGTGTCACGCCGCTGCACAACGCCCGCGCCGATGCGCGTGCCATTGCCCGTGCTCTCGGATCAGGGGACGGATGCGTGCCGGCCGGACTGGAAAAAGTGAGCTGCTGACGTATGTCATTGCATGGAGATAGGCGCTATAGCAAGCTGAGGTCTGGAATGGTTTGCGTTTCTGTCGCCGTTCCCGGCTTGCCAGGAGCCCGCAAGAATGATTTTGCCCAATGCCGAATCCGCACAGATACCCGAGGACAAGATACTCGGCTACCTGCTCTCATCCACGCACCGATCGGGCAAGGCCAAGGCGGCATTTTTCGTAAACTTCGGGTTTTGGTCGCAGGAATGGCAGAAACTGGCTGCGGCATTGCGCCGGCACGCGCGAGAGAATCCGCTTGCCGCGTATGAGGCGACGGCATTTGGCCAGCGTTACGTTGCGGACGGGACGCTTGTCGCGCCGGACGGCACTGCCTTGAATGTTCGCAGCGTATGGTTTATAAACAGCGACGGGGCGGCGCCGCGGTTTGTCACGGCCCATCCCTTGAAAAGGAAGACAGCATGATTGCCGAACTGGACGACGTGATTCTCGAATGTGATCTGCCCGAGCATGGCCTGACGCGCGGTGACATCGGCACCGTGGTGCTGGTGCATGGCGATGGCGCGGGCTATGAGGTGGAATTCACCGCGCTTGACGGAGAAACGGTTGCTGTGCTGACTTTGCCTGCACAGAAGGTCAGGGCGGCGGGGCATGGGGAAATTGCCCACGCGCGCGGTCTGGCTGCGACGGCGTAGCAGCCTGGCTCGCCGGCGGCATGTCGCGGACGGAGCAGTAGACGGTCGGTGGCCAATCTGCTTTCGCCCCCCGTGTATGTTGCTCGACAGCCGGGTTTAAACGCCCTCGAAGAAAGATGAAATGAGCATAAAGTCCGACAAGTGGATCCGCCGCATGGCGAAAGAGCAGGCCATGATCGAGCCCTTCGAGGCGGGGCAGGTGCGCGAGGTCAACGGCCACAAGATCGTCTCCTACGGCACATCGAGCTACGGCTACGACATCCGCTGCTCGGATGACTTCAAGATTTTCACCAACATCAACTCCACCATCGTCGATCCGAAAAACTTCGACGAAAAGTCCTTTGTCGATTTCAAGGGCGACGTCTGCATCATCCCGCCCAATTCCTTCGCCCTTGCCCGCACCGTCGAGTATTTTCGCATTCCGCGCAACGTGCTGACGGTGTGCCTCGGCAAATCGACCTACGCGCGCTGCGGCATCATTGTCAATGTCACGCCCTTTGAGCCCGAGTGGGAGGGCTTCGTGACGCTGGAGTTCTCCAACACCACGCCGCTGCCGGCCAAGATCTACGCCAACGAGGGCGTGGCGCAGGTGGTGTTTTTCGAGTCGGACAAGGACGACGTCTGCGAAACCTCGTACAAGGATCGCGGCGGCAAGTACCAGGGTCAGAAGGGTGTCACGCTGCCCAAGATCTGAGTATCTTTGCGCCGCCCTGGCCGCATTGTTCATAAGCGTGCTGGCGGCCGGTGTTGCGCATGCCTCGCGGCCGCTGCCGGTAACACAGATTTACGCGGCAAAAGACCTGGTGTGTGATTTTTACCGGCCCGACAGCCTGGCTGAAACCATGTCCTTGCTCGGCGTGCCGCCGCGCGCCGACTTGTTCATGGTGTTGCGCGACATCGCGCCGCGCGCGCGCCAGCCCGGCGGGGCGGCCACCTCGGCCAGGGGCACCACCGGGCGCAAGGCGCAGTCCAGCCCGCTGCGGGTGTACGAGGGGTCGGAAGGCGTGCACTTTGTCGAG
This sequence comes from uncultured Bordetella sp., assembly GCA_964385505.1. Taxonomy (GTDB): domain Bacteria; phylum Pseudomonadota; class Gammaproteobacteria; order Burkholderiales; family SG8-39; genus CAITSH01. The sequence continues at coordinate 3,065 of CAYLPI010000085.1, read as the reverse complement.
GACCGCGCCGCCAGCGTGGTGGTCACCACCATCACGGCCTGCTCGCTGTGGTTGCGCAAGGGCGGCCGCGATCACTGCACGCGCTACGACGCCATCAACGCCTGGCATTTCGACCTGAGCGTGCACCAGGACCCGGACGGCGCGTTCCGGCGCCTTGCGGCCAGTTCCTATCGCGGTACCTGCGAGCCGTGGAAAATGCCCTGAAATGTGCGCTAACGCACATTGGGTGATGGGACGTCTGGCTTAGACTCGCGTCTCCCTTGTGTCCGGCGCGGATCTTCATGACTATTTGCCTTGAGCACCAGACGCTAAGCTGCAAAAGCCTGATCCGCGTTGCGGCTCTCGGCGTCTGCGTCCTCGCCTTGCTGGCGCAGCCCGCGGCGGCTGACGACCCGCCGCTGGTTGACCTTGAGACCAAGGAAAGCGGTGCGGGCCTGGGCTTTGCGCTGCGCTCCGAGCGTTCGATGTATCGCGGCGGCGGCACGCGCAACGACCTGGTGCCCATTTACCTGTACGAGGGCAAGCGCCTGTTTCTCGAGTCGTATCGCGGCGGCATCCGGCTCGACCAGTCGGCCGAGCACCGCTTTGAGGTGTTCCTCGCCCGTCGTTTCGAGGGTTTTCCCTACGACCGCATCCCGGTCTCGCTGGCGGGCATGGCCGAACGCGGTCACGGTCTCGATATGGGCATCGCCTACCAGCGCCGCGGCCCGTGGGGCATGGCCTTTGCCGAGTTGCTGCGCGACGCTTCGCGCGAATCGCGTGGTACCGAGGCGCGGGTCGGCTACCGCTACGACCTGCATGTCGGCAGTCGCCTGACCGTGCGCCCGCAAATCGCCGTGTCGGTGCGCGATGCAAAACTCAACGACTATTACTACGGTGTGCGCGCCTCGGAGGCAACGGCGACGCGGCCGGCGTACGCGCCGGGCGCCGGTACCAACGCTCAGGTCGGCGTTGACGCGAGCTACCGATTGTCCGAGCGCTGGCGCCTGTTTGGCGGCGTCAATGCGACGCGCTGGTCATCGGGCGTCGCCGCCAGCCCCATTGTTGAACGACGCACGCAGACCGCTGCGTTCGCCGGTCTCGCCTACGATTTTTCGCCCAGCCACGACGCCTGGCCCGACGGCCGGCCGCTGATCGTCAAGCTGCTCTACGGCAAGTCGACCGACTGCGATGTCGCCAAGATCATGCTGCTCAAGTGCTTTTCAACCAACACCGTCGACCAGACGCGGGTCGAGTCGATCGAACTGGGTCGGCCGTTCATCGAGCGGCTGAACGGCTGGCCGCTGGATTTTGTCGGCTTTGTCGGCCTGCTGCACCACAGTGAAAAAGGCCTGCAGCCCGATTCGTGGCAGGCCAACGCCTACATGAAGGGCTATTACTACGGCTTTCCGTGGTCAGGGCGGGTGAAGACGCGGCTCGGTTTCGGCGTCGGCCTGTCATACGCCAATCGCGTGCCCTTTGTCGAGCTGCGCGACCAGATTGCGCGCGGCCGCAACAGTTCGCGCGTGCTCAATTACCTCGACCCCACCGTCGATGTCAGCGTCGGCGACCTCATCGGCGTCAAGTCCATGCGCGAAACCTATGTCGGCCTCGGTGTGTCACATCGTTCGGGAATATTCGGCACCTCGGGCCTGCTCGGCAACGTCAACGGCGGCTCCAACTATATCTACTCCTACCTCGAGTGGCGGATGTAGTGCCCCTCAGGTTGCCACGACGCGGATCTCGGTGTCTCCGCAACGCACCACCTGGCCGATCTTGATCTTCGCGGTCTTGCGCGATTCTGGCGCGCCGTCGACGGTGACGCCGCCGGCCGAGACCAGCGCCTTGCCGGCGCCCCCGCTGCCGGCAAGGCCGGTCAGCTTGAGCAGGTTGTTCAGTTGCACATGCTCACGGTCGAGCTTGAATTCAATGCTGTCCAATAGCGTTCCGTCGGGATTGGTGCGGTGGGCGGCGCCGCGCGGGTATGCCGCGATACGTGGTCGCGCCGAGAATAGCAGATGGCCGGCGAAGCGGGAATCCCGCCTTGACCGTCCGGACTCGCAGGGTATAATCCCGCGAAATTTCACCCCTACCCATACAGCGTGATCCTTATCCCGGAATGCCATAGCGCGGTCGCCAGCGACGCCCGAGGCATCACCGTGCGCCAGGCCTAGCGGTGCGATCCCTGCGTTCCTCAGACAAGCCACCCCCGGCACCAGCCCCACCAGCGCGCTTTACTGCTGAAATTTGCGCCTGGCGGAGCGTCGTCGTTCGCCTGCGCGCCAGAGCGCTGCCCTGAACGCCACCTGAGGCGCGCGCAGCGCCCCCGCCCCTTTCCCAGCATCCGCATTCCGGAGACCATTGCCATGAAGTTCCGCTTTCCCGTCGTCATCATCGATGAAGACTTCCGCTCCGAAAACACCTCGGGCCTTGGCATCCGCGCCCTGGCCAAGGCGCTTGAGGGCGAGGACATGGAGGTGCTGGGCGTAACGAGCTACGGCGATTTGTCGCAGTTCGCACAGCAGCAGTCGCGCGCCTCGGCCTTCATTCTGTCGATTGATGACGAGGAATTCACGCCCGGTCCCGAACTCGACCCGGCGGTGCTCAACCTGCGCGTGTTCATCGAGGAGATCCGCCGCCGCAATGCCGACATCCCGATCTACCTTTACGGCGAGACGCGCACCTCGCGCCATATTCCGAATGACATCCTGCGCGAACTGCACGGCTTCATCCACATGTTCGAGGACACGCCGGAATTCGTCGCGCGCCACATTATTCGTGAGGCGCGCTCGTACCTCGACGGCCTCGCACCGCCTTTTTTCCGCGCACTGACGCACTACGCGCAGGACGGTTCCTACTCCTGGCACTGCCCCGGGCACTCGGGCGGCGTGGCCTTCCTGAAAAGCCCGGTGGGCCAGATGTTCCACCAGTTCTTCGGCGAGAACATGCTGCGCGCCGATGTGTGCAACGCCGTGGACGAACTGGGCCAGCTTCTGGACCACACCGGCCCGGTGGCGGCTTCGGAGCGCAACGCCGCGCGCATCTTCGGCGCCGACCACTGCTTTTTCGTGACCAACGGCACCTCG
>CAYLPI010000084.1:1485-15973 GCA_964385505.1 uncultured Bordetella sp. | reverse complement strand
CCACATCGTCGGCAGCGCGGTGCAGCGCCTGGACATTCCGGACAAAGTGACCGGCAAGCCGCGTTTTGTCCACGACATGGTGCTGCCGGGCATGCTCTACGGCCGCGTCGCGCGCCCGCCCTCGCCCGGCGCCGCGTTACTCGAAGTCGATCTCGCCGCGGTGCAAGCCATACCCGGTGTGGTTGCCGCAGTGCGCGACGGACGCTTTCTCGGCGTCATCGCCGAACGCGAGGACATCGTCGTCAAGGCGCTGAAAAAGCTCATTGCTGCCGCGCGCTGGCGCGAAACGCCATCACTGCCCGACATGCCCGACATGACGGCCTTTCTCAAATCGCAGCCGCTCGACACCACGCTGGTCGGCGAGAAAAAAGCCGATGCTGCCAAGCCTGTGGCAAAAAGTTTCGCCGCGGCCTACACGCGGCCCTTTCTCGCCCATGCCTCCATCGGCCCTTCGTGCGCCATCGCAAGATGGAACGCCGACACGGTAGAGGTGTGGACGCACAGCCAGGGCATTTATAACCTGCGCACCGACCTTGCGATGGTGCTCGCCATGCCGCAGAAGAGCATCATCGTGCAACACGTCGAGGGCTCGGGCTGCTACGGCCACAATGCCGCTGACGATGCGGCCTACGACGCCGTGTTGCTCGCGCGCGCCGTGCCCGGCAAGCCGGTGCAAATGCAATGGACACGCGAAGACGAATTGGGCTGGGCGCCCTTTGGCGCCGCCATGCACGTGGAACTCAAGGCCGAGGTTGCCGCCGACGGGCGCATCAGCACCTGGCGTCACGAAATCTGGTCCAACGGCCACGGCACCCGCCCCGGCCGCGCCAAGAACCCGGCCATGCTCGCCGCCTCGCACCTGGAAAAACCCTTTGAGCGCCTGATCGCCATCAATGCCGCGCTGGCCGCGGGTGGCGGTTCCGAGCGCAACGCCATTCCGCTCTACAACTTCGAGCGCTTCGAGGCCATCAACCACCGCCTGCTCACCATGCCGGTGCGCACCTCGGCGCTGCGCTCGCTCGGCGGTCACTGCAACGTCTTTGCCATCGAGTCTTTTCTCGACGAAATCGCGCTCGAACTCGGCGTTGATCCGCTCGAATACAGGCTGCGCCACCTCGACGACCCGCGCGGCCGCGCGGTGCTGGAAAAAGCCGCCGCAATGGCCGGCTGGGCGACGCGAACAAAAGCCGAAGGCCGCGGCATGGGCATGGGCTTCAACAAATACAAGAACAGCAGCGCCTATTGCGCAGTGTTCGCCGAAATCGACGCCGGCCGCGAAGTGCGCGTCGAAAAACTCTGGATCGCCGTCGATGTGGGCCTCGTCATCAACCCCGACGGCGTGCGCAACCAGATCGAGGGCGGCGCCATCCAGACCGTGAGCTGGGTGCTCAAGGAAGCGGTCAAGTTCGACCGCACGCGCATCGAGAGCAACACCTGGGAAACCTATCCCATCCTGCGCTTTTCCGAAGTACCGAAAATCGAAATCGAACTGATCAACCGCACCGAAGAAAAATGCGTCGGCGCCGGCGAAGCCACCCACGGCCCGGTCGCCGCCGCCATCGCCAACGCCGTGTTTGACGCGCTGGGCGTGCGCGTGCGCAACATGCCGCTCACCGCCGAGGCCATTACCGAGGCGGCGCTGGCTGACTGATTCATAGCGCAATACGCTGGAAACCCGCGCCAGGCGGTCGTTTCCAGTCGATATGCCCAAAGAGTGTCTGCAAAAATGACTGCTTATCTCGATGAGAAGTAGTCAATGGCCATCCACACAATCGGCTACGAAGGCATCGATATAAACGTTTTTTGTCGTTGGTGCACCAGCGCGACATCGAAGGCATAGCTGATGTCCGTGAGCTATCACTTTCGCGCAAGCCCGGGTTTTCGAAAACCGCACCGGCCAACACGTTGAGTCTGAACAGACCGCGATACGTTCATTTACCCATTATCGCCGCCAGCGCCGCAGTCACGTCGGCGCCCTTGCGCGGCGGTGCAATCTCCGCCACCCGGTCAAGCTGTTCAAGCGACTGACGCTGCGACGGGCGCAACGTCAAGTGTCCGGCAATGGCGGTGATGTGGCGGTTCTCCGGCGTAATCCCCTGGCGGAACTGCTATGATTCTTGCATGGGTTCAAAGCTTTCCTCCACCAATCCCTACCTGCGCCACCCCGCGGTTCGCCAGAGTACTGTCTTCACTTCCGTGTCCAGTTCTTCGGCCATCGAAGGCATCCACGCCCCCTTCCGGGATCCGGTGCCCGGCAAATCCAAAGCCCCAGCTCCGGCCACGGCTACCCCGCCCGTCAGCCCCCGACGCATCAAGCGCTAGCCTGCCTGCGCAGGGTCCGCGCAATCACGCCGCGGAACACCCCAGTCATCGGTTCGTAGACCCGATCCATTGCGGCATGCACCGCCGTGATATAGCGACGCTTTTTCTCGCCCTGAACGCCGCCAAAATCCAGCGCCGGCAAACCTGCCTGCAATCCCATCAGCGTTGCCAGCATGCGTACGCAGCGCCCATTCCCGTCCCGGAAGGGATGGACCAGGATCAGTTCCGCATGCACCACGGACAGCGCACGCGCCTGTTCCTCCGCGTCCTCCGTCCGGCAAGGCGTGAATTCTCGTAACGCCCCCAGTTCCAGTTCGCGCATCAATCGGGGCACCTGCTCGGCTGCAGCGAACATGAAACCGTCCTTCGCCATGTTGACCTGGCGGTATTCGCCCGCCCAGACGAAAATTTCCCCCAGCCAGGTACGGTGCATACGACGGATGTCGTCCGCAGTGAAACGCTGATCGACTCGGGTGACATCAATGACGCTTTGCGTCGCGGCAAGCAGGGCTTCGGATTCCCTGCGTGCCATCTCACGAACCAAGCGGATACCCAGTCGGTTGCGCAGCACCCGATCGCGCGAGCCGGGCTCAAACTCGGCCTCGGCTCCCTGCGCGTCATAGCGTGTCGCCATCGCTCTCAGGCGGCATCACCGTTCCAGGTCCTGCTGCCCCAGCGCGGGCGCTGCCTTGGGCAGATTTTCCACCTGCAGGCTGTAATCGTCCTGCTCCCATTCGCAGTTCGCCAACACCTGCTTTGGAATTTTCTTCATCGCCGGCCCCCCTTCCAGTTGCGGCCAATTTGGCATGTCGCGTGGATTGTTTCCAAAGAAATATAAATAGTATATTATTTCTAAAGCATATTAACCTTTCCTGCCTGAATCAGCCCTTTCCATGTCCACCCGCCGCAAACCCGCACCCGATTCCGCCGCCCCGGCCGCCAGCGCCGAGCGCGCCGTGCTGAGCAAGGCGGTGGTGCGGGCGGCCGGGCTGCTGGCCATCAACCAGGGCCAGGTGGCCGATACGCTGGGCGTGAGCCGCCCGACCGCCTCGCGCCTGTTTGGCGGCAAGTACCTGCTCGACCCGGCGCGCAAGGAATGGGAGATGGCGGCGCTCTTGGTGCGCGTGTTCCGCTCGCTCAATTCGATTGTCGGCTCTGACGACAAGGCGCGGGCGTGGCTCAACAGCCCCAATCTGGCGCTGGGCAGAAAGCCGATCGAATTGCTGCCCAGTGCCGAAGGGCTGGTGCGTGTCCTCCACTACCTGGACACCGCGCGCGGTCGCATCTAGGGCAGCGCCCTGCGCGCTGCCGCTGTGGCGCGCAGTCGAAGCGCAGCATGTCGTCTCGACCATGCGCCTGGTGGACGGCCGCGCCGAGCAGGAGTTGCTGGAGACCATTCTTGAGCGCAGCAAGCCGGCCTTGCCCGCCGCCGCCAAAGGCATCGACTACCTGCTGTTCACGCCATTTCGCTACCCGCCCACCGGGTCGGGGTCGCGCTTTCGGGCTGTTACCGACGCCGGGGTGTTTTATGGCGCCGAGGAGCGGCGCACCGCCTGCGCCGAAGTGGGCTACTGGCGCTGGCGCTTTTTGATGGACAGCCCGGGCCTTGCCGACCTTGGCTCTGTGCCGCATACGCTGTTCAAGCTGAAGACCGACACCACGGCCATCGACCTGCGGCGCAAACCCTTTTCGACGCAGGCAAAGCGCTGGGCTGCGCCCGACGACTACCGCGCGACGCAGCAACTGGCGCAGGCGGCGCGCGCTGCCGGCGTGGGCATGATTCGCTACCAGTCGGTGCGCGACCCCGACAAGGGCGGTTGCGCCGCCCTGCTCACGCCCGAGGCTTTTGCCACGCCGCGCCGACCACTGGACAAGCAGACCTGGCACCTGACGGTGACACGATCGTTCTCGACCTGGCAGCGCGAGCACGAAAACTTCGAGTTCGTTTGGGCCTGATTTCAGATCAGCATTTGGGGCTGCTGATCCAGGTAATACGCTGGAAACCCGCGCCAGGCGGTCGTTTCCAGCCTATGCCTGCGCAAAAACCAGCGCCCCCCCGGCACCCAGGTTGCAGATAGAATCGCGCGCATGCCCTTTCGTTTGCTCGCCCTTGGCCTGTCCCTGCTCGTCGTCGTTACGACCGCTGCAGCCCAATCCCGGACGCCGTCCCAGGCCGAGTCCGCGCCGGAAATCGCCTCCGGCTACACCGAACGCGCGCTGGTGCGGGCCAAACGCTTTATGGTGGTCAGCGCTAATCCGCATGCCACGCGCGCCGGTTACGCGGTGTTGCGCGAAGGGGGCAGTGCGGTCGATGCGGCGATTGCGACGCAGCTCGTGCTAAACCTCGTCGAGCCGCAATCCTCGGGCATTGGCGGCGGCGCCTTTATCGTGCATTTTGAGGCGGCGACAAAAGCACTGGCCGCCTACGACGGTCGCGAGACGGCGCCCGGCGCCGCGCGCCCGGACCGCTTCCTTGATGCCGGCGGCAAACCCATCGGCTTTGGCGCAGCCATCAACAACGGCAAATCGGTCGGCGTGCCGGGGCTGTTGCGCATGCTCGAACTCGCGCACCGCCGGCACGGCCGCCTGCCCTGGGCGCGCCTGTTTCAGCCGGCGATCGAACTGGCGGAAAAGGGCTTTGCCATTTCGCCGCGGCTGGCGCTGCAAATCGCCGGCGACCCTTTTCTCAAATCGGATGCCGCGGCGCGTGCGTATTTTTTTGATGCGGCCGGGGCAGCGCTTGCCGCCGGCACGCTGTTGCGCAACCCGGCGCTGGCGCAAGTGCTGCGCGGGGTGGCGGCGCGCGGCGCCGACGCGTTTTACCAGGGCGAGGTGGCGCGCGACATCGTCAGCGCGGTACGCAGTCACCCGCGCCCGGGTGACATCAGCGAAGCCGACATCGCCGGCTATCAGGCGAAGGTGCGGACGGCCTTGTGCGGCCGCTATCGCGAGTACACGCTGTGCGGCATGCCGCCGCCCTCCTCGGGCGCCATTGCCGTGCTGTCATTGCTTGGCACACTGGAGCGTTTTGACCTGCGCGGCATCGGCGCTGATTCGCTCGCGGCGGTGCATCTTTTTGCCGAGGCCGGCCGCCTCGCCTACGCCGACCGCGATGCCTATGTCGCCGACCCGGATTTTGTCGCCGTGCCGGTGGCCGGCATGCTCGACGGCGACTACCTCGCCAGGCGCAGTGCACTGATCCGCAATGATGCGAGCATGGGCCGCGCGCTGCCGGGGCAGCCTGCAGGTGCCACGGCGCTGGCACCGGACGAGACCTCGGAACTCGCCGCCACCAGCCACTTGTCGGTGGTCGATGCCGAGGGCAATGCCCTTGCCATGACCACCACCATAGAGTCGGCATTCGGCAGCCGCATCATGGTGCGCGGCTTTTTGCTCAACAACCAGATGACCGACTTCTCTTTCCTGCCGGCTGACAACGGCCGCCCCATCGCCAACCGCGTCGAAGGCGGCAAGCGGCCGCGCTCGTCGATGGCGCCGACGCTGGTATTCGGCAGGGACGGGGGCTTGCGCATGGTGGTCGGCTCACCCGGCGGCAACGCCATCATCAACTACGTCGCCAAGACCCTGGTCGGCGTACTCGACTGGAAGCGTGACATGCAGCAGGCCACCGCGCTGCCCAACATGGGCAGCCGCAACCGCGCCACCGAACTGGAGCGCGGCAGCGCCATCGCACGCCTCGCGCCGCAGTTACGCGCCATGGGCCACGAGGTACAAACAGGCGATGCGGCGAGCGGCGTGCACGGCATCAGCATCACCCCGGACGGGCTGGAAGGCGGCGCCGACCCGCGGCGCGAAGGCATGGCGATGGGCGATTGAACCGACCCCGTTTCGCGCACACGCCCCGTCGCCCGCACCGGACTGGAGCGTTCAGGCTGCGCCGGGCCATTCGGGCTGCCTCGCAGGCGCCCCTGCCCGCCTCCTTGAAGCCAGAGGGAATGCAAATGGCTTCCGTTCTTGCCCGTAAACCGGAGCGCGGCCATTGTCCGCTCTGGTGTGCACAAACCGCCCCGCAAAAGTTGTCCGGGCGGCATTTGGACAAAGACCGATTAGCTGAGTAGAATCAATAAGTCAGGTTTATGACGCAGCGACCGCCCGAGGAGAGGGCGACGCCGCTGGACCGACTACCTAACCATCCAGTCAACCCGAGGAGTTTTTACATGAAACGCACATTCAAGTTGTTTGCCGGCCTGATTACCGGCGCCGGCCTGATTCTTGGCGCCAGCGCCGGCGTCAACGCCCAGGACCTCACCGGTACCCTGAAAAAGATCAAGGACAGCGGCACCATCGCCGTCGGCCACCGCGATTCGTCGATTCCTTTTTCCTACCTTGACGACAAGCAGCAGCCCATCGGCTACTCGATGGACTTGTGCATGAAAATCGTCGATGCCGTCAAAGCCGAACTGAAAATGCCCAGCCTCAAGGTGGTGCTGACACCGGTGACCTCGGCCACGCGCATTCCGCTGCTCGCCAACGGCACCGTCGATATGGAATGCGGCTCGACCACCAACAACCTCGACCGCCAGAAGCAGATCTCCTATGTGGTCACCACCTTCGTCACGGCCAACCGCGTCATGGCGAAGAAAGCCAGCAAGATCGCCGCGTTCAACGACCTCAAGGGCAAGGCGCTGGTCTCCACTTCGGGCACCACCAACCTGAAGCAGGTCACCGAGCTCAACGCCGCACGCAGCCTCGGGATCAACATCATGGCCGCCAAGGACCACGCCGAGGCATTCCTGATGGTTGAAACCGACCGCGCCGTCGCCTTCGCCATGGACGACATCCTGCTCTACGGCCTCGTTGCCAGCGCCAAGACCCCCGGCGACTTCATGGTCTCCAACGAGGCGCTGTCGGTCGAGCCCTACGGCATCATGGTGCGCAAGGACGACCCGGCGTTCAAGAAGGTCGCCGATGGCGCCGTGATGGCGCTGTTCAAGTCCGGCGAGATCAACAAGATCTACAGCAAGTGGTTCCAGTCGCCGATCCCGCCGAAAAACGTCAACCTGAACCTGCCGATGAGCGACCAGCTTAAAAAGGTGATCGCCAAGCCGACCGATTCGGGCGATCCGGCGGCCTACTAAGCAGGACAGGGACAGCGGAAGACATCGGTCACCGATGCCATAACGCCGTTTGAACGGGGGGATGCAGTACGCATCCCCCCGTTTTGTTTTCAGGGCAGCAGCAGCACGCCGGGGGCGGGCACCCGGTACAGGGAGAAACCGTGAATTACAACTGGAACTGGAAGATATTCTGGGAACTGGCACCCGACGCGACGGGTTCCTATATGTCCACGCTGGTCAACGGCCTCGCCTGGACCATGGCCACCGCCCTCGCCGCCTGGGTGATCGCGCTCCTGCTCGGTTCCATCATCGGCACCATACGCACCACACCCAATGTGTGGCTGGTGCGCCTCGGTGACGCCTACGTCGAGTTGTTCCGCAACATTCCGCTGCTGGTGCAGATGTTTCTGTGGTACTTCGTGCTGCCCGAGCTGCTGCCCAAGGCCCTCGGTACCGCGCTCAAGCAAATGCCCAATGCGTCTTTCATCACCGCGGTGCTGTGCCTCGGCTTTTTCACCTCGGCACGCGTTGCCGAGCAGGTCAAGGCCGGTATCGGGTCCCTCTCCAAGGGCCAGCGCATGGCCGGCACCGCGCTCGGGCTGACGCTGCCGCAGACCTACCGCTTCGTGCTGCTGCCGATGGCGTATCGCATCGTGCTGCCGCCGCTGACCTCGGAGTTCATGAACATCATCAAGAACAGCTCGGTGGCGCTGACCATAGGCTTGATGGAGCTGACCGCGCGCACGCGCGCCATGCAGGAGTTCACCTTCCAGGTGTTCGAGGCCTTTACCGCCGCGACGCTGATCTACCTCTTTGTCAACGTCATCGTCGTACTGCTGATGCGCGTGCTGGAAAAGAAAATCGCCGTCCCGGGCATGCTCGGCTCCGCCCCCTCCACGCCGCTTGCCGGCCACTGACGGGAGACGACGAGCATGTTCGCCAATTTCGATTTCGACGTCATCCAGCGCTCCTGGAAGTACCTTTTTTTCGACGGCATGGCCTTCACCGTGTACCTGACGGCACTGGCCATGGTCGGGGGCATCATATTCGGCACGCTGTTGGCGATGATGCGCCTGTCGTCGATCAAGCCGCTGTCCTTTGCCGCAGGCACCTATGTCAACCTGCTGCGCTCGGTACCGCTCCTGCTGGTTATCTTCTGGTTCTACTTTCTGGTGCCCTACATCGGCGCCTGGATCATCGGATCGCCGACGCCGATCAAGGTCGGCGCCTTCACCTCGTCGCTGATCACTTTCATTTTGTTCGAGGCCTGTTACTACTGCGAAATCATGCGCGCCGGTATCCAGTCGATTCCGCGCGGCCAGGTCTCGGCCGGCTATGCGCTCGGCCTCAACTACTGGCAGACCATGCAGTCCATCGTGCTGCCGCAGGCCTTTCGCAACATGCTGCCGGTGCTGCTGACGCAGACCATCATCCTCTTTCAGGACGTGTCCCTCGTCTATGTGCTGTCGATCACCGACTTTGTCGGCGCCGCATCCAAGGTGGCGCAGCGCGACGGCCGCCTGGTCGAGATGTACCTGTTTGTCGCCCTCGTCTATTTCGTCATCTGCTACAGCCTGTCGATTCTGGTCAAGCGCCTGCAGAACCGGATTGCAATTGTTCGCTGAATCGCAGATTCGATGATTCGCCAAAAGTTACGCACTCAAGGAAAACGTCATGATTGAAATCAAAGACATGGTAATGGAACAAGGGGGCGACGCCCCCTTGTGTATCCCCCAATTCCGATTCGTCGAGGACGGCAGCCATGATTGAGATAAAAGATATAAGCAAGTGGTACGGCAGCTTCCAGGTGCTGACCAATTGCACCACCAGCGTCGCCAAGGGCGAGGTGGTCGTGGTGTGCGGCCCGTCCGGATCGGGCAAATCGACGCTGATCAAGTGCGTCAACGCGCTCGAACCCTTCCAGAAGGGCGAAATCACCGTCGATGGCGTGTCGGTCGGTGATCCGAAGACCAACCTGCCCAAACTGCGCGCGCGCATCGGCATGGTGTTCCAGAACTTCGAGTTGTTCCCGCACCTGTCGATACGCGAGAACCTCAGCCTCGCCCAGGTCAAGGTGCTGGGCCGTGCGCAGGACGAAGCCAATGAACGCGGCCTCAAATACCTCGACCGCGTCGGCCTGATCGCGCAAAAGGACAAATTTCCCGGCCAGTTGTCGGGCGGCCAGCAGCAGCGCGTCGCCATCGCCCGCGCGCTGTCGATGGACCCCATTGCCATGCTGTTCGACGAGCCGACCTCGGCGCTCGACCCGGAAATGATCAACGAGGTGCTCGACGTGATGGTCGGCCTCGCCAAGGACGGCATGACCATGATGTGCGTCACGCATGAGATGGGCTTTGCCCGCACCGTTGCCAACCGCGTGATATTCATGGACCGCGGCGAAATCGTCGAGGACGCGCAAAAGGACGACTTTTTCGGCAAGCCGCGCTCGGAGCGCGCGGTGCAGTTCTTGTCGAAGATATTGCACCACTAAATCTGCGGCTTAGGATCCGCTTAAAAACGAGTTGTCATTCCAAGGGTATAGCCCGAGGAATCTGCTTTGGCTGAAAACGAAAAGCAGATCCCTCGTTTCACTCGGGATGACAGCGCCGTGTCTTGACCGCCACTCAACGCGTCTGCTTGGCCTTGCTGCGGATCGCATCCAGCGTCGTTGTCGTGGTAATCGCCTGCGGATCGATTCTCACTTCAATCAGCGCCGGCTTGCCTGCCGCCAGTGCGCGCTCAAAGGCCGGCGCGAAGTCTGCCGTTGCATCGACCGTTTCACCATGCAGGCCGAAGGCGCGTGCGAATGCGGCGAAGTCCGGGTTGACGAGGGCGGTGCCGTGCACGCGTGCCGGGTACTCGCGCTCCTGGTGCATGCGAATGGTGCCGTACATGCTGTTGTTGACGACGACAAAAATCACGTTGGCGCCAAACTGCACCGCAGTGGCGATTTCCTGGCCGTTCATCAAAAAATCGCCGTCGCCGTTAAACGATACGACGACGCGATCCGGATGCGCGATCTTCGCCGCCACGCCGGCCGGCACGCCGTAACCCATGGAGCCGTTGGTCGGCGCCACCTGCGTGCGCAGGCCGGTAAAACGGTAGTAGCGCTGCACAAAGCCGCTGAAATTACCGGCACCGGTGGTGAGGATGCTGTCAGCCGGCAGGCGATCGCGCAACCAGACGATGGCGTCTCCCATCTGCATCTTGCCCGGAATGGCCGCGGGCTCGTCGTTCCATGCGAGGTAATCGGCGCGCGCGCCGGCCAGCCAGTCTTTCCAGGGGCTGCCGTCGATCTTGAGTTGCGCCGCGGCGGCGGCGAACTGCGGCATGCCCGAGTTGATCAGCAACTCGCCCTGGTACACACGCCCCAGTTCCTCGGCACCGGCATGGACGTGAATCAGGCGCTGCTTCGGGCAGGGCGCTTCGATCAGCGTGTAGCCGCCCGTGGTCATCTCGCCCAGACGCGGCCCCACCACCAGCAACAGGTCGGCGTCGCGCACGCGCTGCGCCAGCTTGGGGTTGGGGCCGATGCCGACATCGCCGACATAGTGCTCGCGGCGGTTGTCGTACAAATCCTGGAAGCGAAAAGCGCAGCTCACCGGCAGGCCCGCAGCCTCGGCAAAGCGCGCGATGTCGGCGCAGGCCGCGCTCGTCCATACCGTGCCGCCGAGCATCAGCAAGGGGCGTTTGGCCCCCTGCAGCGCCGAGCGCAGGCGCGCCATGTCGGCCGGCGCCGGCGAAGCCTGCACCACCTGGTAACGCGCGGTATCGGCCACCACGGCGGTCTGGATCAGCATGTCCTCGGGCAGCGCCAGCACCACCGGACCGGGGCGGCCGGAGGTGGCGACCTGGAAGGCGTGGTTGACGTATTCGGGAATGCGCTCGGCGCGGTCGATCTGCGCCACCCACTTGGCCATTTCACCGAACATGCGGCGGTAGTCCATTTCCTGGAAGGCTTCGCGTTCGACAAAATCATTGCCGACCTGGCCGATGAACAAAATCATCGGCGTTGAATCCTGGAATGCGGTGTGCACGCCTATGGATGCATTGGTCGCACCCGGGCCGCGCGTGACAAAACAAACACCCGGCCGGCCGGTGGTCTTGGCCCAGGCCTCGGCCATGTAAGACGCGCCGCCGTCCTGGCGAGCCACCACCAGCTTGATGTCCTCGCGCGCATCGTAGAGCGCATCGAGCACCGCCAGATAACTCTCACCGGGCACGCAAAAGGCGGTATCGACACCGTGCACGCGCAGCGCATCGACAATGAGTTGCCCACCGGTGCGGGGCTTGAGTTCGTTTGCCATAAGGGATTGGGCTCATTCAGGGTTGGCATGGCTTCGGGTCGGGTCCCGGCTATGCGTTATTATTGGCGTATTGAAAACGGGTCTCGAACTGCACCGCCCCATTCTGCGTCGCCGATAATTATGTCAGACATCCCCACGCTGCGCCGCATCCTCGGGCAAAGCCGCACCATCGCCGTGGTGGGGCTGTCGGGCGACTGGTTCCGTCCCAGCTACTTCGCCGCGAAATACATGCTCGAGCACGGCTACACGGTGATCCCGGTCAATCCGCGTTACGCGGAAATTCTCGGCCAGAAATCGTACAAGTCGCTGCGCGATATCCCGGAAAAAATCGCAGTCACGATCGACATGGTCGACTGCTTTCGCAAGGCATCCGACATCATGCCCATCGCAGAAGACGCCATCGCCATCGGCGCCAGGGTGTTGTGGCAGCAAATCGGTGTGCTCAACCTCGAGGCCGATGCCAAAGTGCGCGCCTCTGGCATGGACAGCGTGATGGACCGCTGCGTGAAAATAGAACACGGGCGCTTGTTCGGCGGCCTCAACTGGTGCGGCGTCAATACCGGCGTGATCTCCGCCAGGCGGCCGGCGATGATGCCGCCGCCCGCGACAAACGCTTCCCGGCAATGAGTGACAGCGTCACACTGGACGCCTACTCGCCGCGCGAGATTGCCGAGCGCATCGAGAACATCGGTGTCGCCAAGGCGCGCCAGCCGGTGCTGGCGGTCGTGATGCTGGGCATGCTCGCCGGCGCCTTCATCGGCCTGGGCTCGCTGTATTTCACGCTGGTCACCAGCGACACGACGCTGGGATTTGCCGCCAGCCGCGTGCTCGGCGGCATATGCTTTTCGCTCGGCCTGCTGCTGGTGGTGGTGGCCGGCGCGGAATTGTTCACCGGCAACAACCTGCTGGCCATGGCCTGGGCCGAGGGCAAGCTCTCCACCGCGGAGGTGCTGAAAAACTGGACGCTCGTCTGCCTGGCGAATTTTGCCGGCGCCGCCGGACTTGCGCTGCTGGTGTACCTGTCGGGTCACCTTGGCATGAACGGCGGCGGGGTCGCCGCCCAGGCGGTGAAAATCGCCGCGGCCAAGGCGGCGCTGCCGCTGACCGAGGCGTTTTTTCGCGGCGTACTGTGCAACATTCTGGTTTGCATGGCGGTATGGATGTCCTTCGCCTGCCGCAGCGTCACCGACAAGTTCATCGCCGTGATATTCCCGGTTTCCGCCTTCGTTGCCGCGGGCTTCGAGCACAGCATCGCCAACATGTACTTTTTCCCGCTCGCCATGCTGCAACAAGCCGGCGCGCCGCTGGACCTGCCGGGCGCCGCCGCGATAGACGCGAGCCACATGCTGATCAACCTCGCCGTGGTCATCGCCGGCAACGTCCTCGGCGGCAGCGTGCTGGTGGCACTGGTCTATCACCTCATCTACCGCCGCGGCATGAAACCGGATCAATCGGAAAAATCCCGTGGCTGACCGCAAATTCGGCATCGAAACGCTGACGCTGCACGCCGGCCAGGTACCCGACCCGGCCACCGGCGCCCGCGCGGTGCCGCTGTACCAGACCACGTCCTTTGTTTTCGATTCGGCCGAGCACGCGGCGAGCCTCTTTAACCTGCAGACTTTCGGCAACGTCTATACGCGGCTGTCCAATCCGACTACAGCGGTGTTTGAGGAGCGCATGGCGGCGCTCGAAGGCGGCCGCGCCGCGCTGGCCGCCGCCACCGGCCAGGCAGCCGAGATGACGGCGCTGCTGGCGCTGTGCCAGCAGGGCGATGAAATCGTCTCTGCATCGACGCTGTACGGCGGCACCTACTCGCTGTTCGAGGTCAGTTTCCGCAAGCTCGGCATCAACACTACATTCGTCAATCCGGACGACCCGGAGAATTTCCGTCGCGCCATCACCAAAAAGACCAAGGTCCTTTACGCCGAGACCATAGGCAACCCGCTGATGAACGTGGCCGACATCGCGGCCATCGCAGATATTGCGCACGAGGCCGGCGTGCCGCTCGTTATCGACAACACCGTCGCCTCACCCTACCTCTGCCGCCCCATCGAATTCGGTGCCGACATCGTCGTGCACTCGGCCACCAAATACATCGGCGGCCACGGCACCAGCATGGGCGGGGTCATTGTCGAGTCGGGAAAATTTCCGTGGGACAACGGCAAATTCCCGGATATGACCGAACCGTCGCGCGGTTACCACGGCGTGCGCTTTTACGAGACCTTCGGCGACTTCGGCTTCACCATGAAGGCACGCATGGAAACCATGCGCACCTTCGGTGCCACGCTGTCGCCCTTTAATGCCTGGATGCTGCTGCAAGGATTGGAGACGCTGCATGTGCGCATGGACCGGCATTGCAGCAATGCGCTCGCCGTGGCGCAATTTCTTGAAGCCCATCCGCTGGTGAGCTGGGTCAACTATCCCGGCCTGCCGGGCAACAAGTACCATTCTCTGGCGCAGAAATACCTTGCCAAGGGCGCCAGCGGCCTGATGACCTTTGGGATAAAAGCGGGCGTCAAAGGCGACGCCAGAGTGGCCGGCGAAAAATTCATCGAAGCCGCCACCTTCATGAGCCACCTCGCCAACATCGGCGACGCGCGCACGCTGATCATTCACCCGGCATCGACCACGCACCGTCAGTTGAGCGAGGACGAGCAAACCAAGGCCGGCGTCATGCCCGACATGATCCGCATCTCGGTCGGGCTCGAAACCCTGGACGACATCCTCTGGGATATCGATCAGGCCCTCCACCAATCACAGCAATCCTAGGCAACAGGAAAC
>CAYLPI010000084.1:0-1385 GCA_964385505.1 uncultured Bordetella sp. | reverse complement strand
GGAAACAGGAAACAGGAAACACATGGCCATCCCCTCGTTCGACAATCCCTATCTCACGCTGCGCCGCCCGACGCTCGCCAAAAACGTCGTCTCGACTTCGCAGCCGCTCGCCTCTATGGCCGGCCTGTCCGCGCTCGCCGCCGGCGGCAACGCGGTCGATGCCGCGCTCACCACCGCCATCACGCTGACGGTCGTAGAGCCCATCTCCAACGGCGCCGGCAGCGACGCCTTTGCACTGATCTGGGACGGCAAGAAGCTGCACGGCCTCAACGCCTCCGGCCGCTCGCCCGCCGGCTGGACGCCGGAATACTTCAAGGGCCAGAAGGCCATTCCCTCACGCGGCCCCAACTCCATCAGCGTACCGGGCGCCGTATCGGCCTGGGTCGAGATGTCCAGCCGCTTTGGCAAGCTACCCTTCGAAAAACTGTTCGAGCCGGCTATTCGTTATGCCACCGAGGGCTATCTGGTGTCGCCCTTTGTCGCCTCGCGCTGGGCCTTTCAGGTGCCCGAACTCAAGGTGCAACCGGGCTTCGCCCAGGCCTTCATGCCCGACGGCCGTGCACCGATGGCCGGCGAGAAATTCGTGTTTCCGGAACTGGGAAAAACACTCGCGAAAATCGCCGCCACCAAAGGCAAGGCTTTTTACGAAGGCGAGCTGGCGGAAATGATCGCTTCGCACTCGGCGGCTACCGGCGGCGTGATGACGCGCGAAGACCTCGCCGCACACACCCTTGATTGGGTCAAGCCCATCAGCCAGGACTACCGCGACCTGACCATCCACGAAATCCCGCCCAACGGCCAGGGCATCGTCTGCCTGATTGCGCTGGGCATACTGCAGCACTTTGATGTCGCGTCCCATCCGGTCGATTCGGCCGACAGCGTGCACCTGCAGATCGAGGCGGTGAAACTGGCCTTCGCCGATGCCAACCGCTTTGTCGCCGACCCGAAGTTCATGGACGTCAGCGCCGCAGCACTGCTCGATGCCGACTACCTCAAGGGCCGCGCCGGACTCATCGACATGAAGCGCGCGCAAAATTTCGGCTACGGCAAACCGCCTGGCGGCGGCACCATTTACCTCACCGCCGCCGACGCAAGCGGCATGATGGTATCGATGATCCAGTCAAATTTTTCCGGCTTTGGCTCGGGCGTGGTGGTGCCCGGCGCCGGCATAAGTTTGCAGAACCGCGGCTCGGGACTGGTGCTGACACCGGGCCACCCGAACGAAGTCGCACCGCGCAAGCGCCCCTTCCATACCATCATCCCCGGCTTTGTCACCAAAAACGGCGAGGCCCTGATGAGCTTCGGCCTGATGGGCGGCAGCATGCAACCGCAGGGTCACACGCAGTTGATGGTGCGCATGGCCGACTACGGCCAGGGCCCGCAGG
>CAYLPI010000083.1:0-15997 GCA_964385505.1 uncultured Bordetella sp. | reverse complement strand
TGCGGCGGCGGCTGGAGCCGGCGTGGGCCCGGGCATGCTGCACTACGTTCTTGGCATCACCAAGGCCTACACCACACGAGTCGGGTCGGGGCCGTTTCCAACCGAGCTTGGCGATGACATCGGCGAACGCCTGCGCAAGCGCGGAAATGAATTCGGCTCGGTCACCGGCCGGCCGCGCCGCTGTGGCTGGTTTGACGCTGCGGCACTCAAGCGCTCGATGCAGATCAACGGCGTATCCGGCTTGTGCATCACCAAGCTTGACGTCCTCGACGGCTTCGACGAACTCAGGATATGCACCGGTTACATCATTGACGGCAAATTGACCGACATGCCGCCGCCCGGAGCCGAAGCGATGGAGCGATGCGAGCCGGTGTACGAAACCCTGTCCGGTTGGAGCAGCAGTACAGTGGGTGTCAAGCAGCGAGAGGAACTTCCCACCAATGCGCGCGCATATCTGGAACGCATCGAGAAGATTTGCGGTGTTCCCGTGGACATGATTTCAACCGGGCCGGATCGCGATGAAACCATCGTGCTGCGGCATCCATTCAAATAACCCCTAGTCCGGATACAAGGCCCATGGCTGATCTGCACGTCTCGTGGGACGATTACCACAAAGACATTGAGCGGCTGGCGAAGCTGGTACACGACTCAGGCTGGGAGTTCGACCAGATTGTCTGCATCGCGCGTGGTGGCCTGCGCATCGGCGACATTTTTTCGCGCGTGTTCAAGCTGCCGCTGGCGATCCTTTTCACGCAGTCTTATGTCGAAGAGCAGGGCACGGTACGTGGTGAGATAACGATCTCGCAGCACATTGCCATGACCAGCCGGCGGCTGGGTGAGAAAGTTCTGGTAGTGGACGATCTCGTCGACTCCGGCGTGACTCTCGTTGCCGTCAAAGCGCACCTGCTCAAGGCGCATCCGCATATCAGGGAGATGAAAACAGCGGTGTTGTGGTGGAAGGCGATATCGCGATTCCATCCCGATTACCATGTCACTTATCTGACCGATAATCCGTGGATCCACCAACCGTTTGAGAGCTATGACCTGATGAAGGCCGAGGACCTGAAGAAGGTGTAGTCTTCAGGGCTGAAACGACCGCGCGGCGGAGCGCGGTTCAAGCTTGAATCTGGTGCCCAAGAAGGGACTCGAACCCCCACAGTGTTGCCACCGCCAGGACCTGAACCTGGTGCGTCTACCAATTCCGCCACCTGGGCTTCAAGCGGCGCATTTTAAAGGAAAACCCTTTTTTGTCAACGAAAAACAGTAAAACCACGCGTTCGCGCGATCCACATTTCGAACGTGAGGCCGCCAAATACGAATCCCCGATTCCCAGCCGGGAATTCATCCTCGATACGCTTGCAGGTGAAGGCGTGCCCGTGGATGACCCCCAACTGGTCAAGCTGCTGGGGATCACCAAGGATCAGTACGACGCGCTTTCAAAACGCGTGGCCGCGATGGAACGGGCCGGGCAGGTGCTGCGCAATCGCAAGGGCGCGATACTTGTCGCGAAGAAGCTCGATCTGATTGCCGGGCGGGTCATCGGCCATCCGGACGGGTTCGGCTTTGTCGTCCCCGATGACGGCGGGCAGGATTTGTATCTCAGCCAGAAGGAAATGGACGGTGTGCTGCACGGGGACCGTGTCATGGTGCGCGAGCAGGGAAGCGACCGTCGTGGCCGGCGTGAGGCGAGCGTGGTCGAGGTTACCGAGCGCGCACAATTGCGCCTGGTCGGTCGCCTGCACGTTGAACACAAGGTGCTGTTTGTCGCCGCCTCCGACCGGCGCGTCAGCCAGGACATTTTGGTCCCCGCGGCCGATATCAACGGTGCAGTGCCCGGGCAGGTCGTCGTGGTGGAACTGGTCAGCCAGCCCAACCGCCACACCCAGCCCATAGGCAAGATCGTCGAGGTTCTGGGCGGGTATACCGATCCTGGCATGGAGATAGAGATTGCCCTGCGCAAGCACGACTTGCCGCATGAATTCTCGGCCAAGGCTGAGCGGCAGGCCGCGCGCCTGCCAGACACGGTGCAGGCGGGTGACGTCAAGGGCCGGGTCGATCTGCGCGAACTTGCGCTGGTGACCATAGACGGCGAGACCGCCAAAGATTTTGACGATGCGGTTTTTTGCGAAAAGGACGGCAAGAACTTCCGGCTTATCGTCGCCATCGCCGATGTCAGTCACTATGTGCGCCAGGGGGACGACCTTGATGTCGAGGCGCGCGAGCGTGGCAACTCGGTGTATTTTCCGCGGCGTGTCATTCCCATGCTGCCCGAAAAACTGTCCAACGGGCTGTGCTCGCTCAACCCGGATGTGGACCGCCTGGCGGTGGTGTGTGACGCCACCGTCACGGCGCAGGGGGAGGTCAAGGGCTACCGCTTCTACGACGCTGTGTTCCGCTCCCATGCCCGTCTGACCTACACCCAAGTCGCCGCAGCACTCGAAAACCCCGCTGCGGTCAAAACGGCGCCGCTCAAGGCCTTGCTGCCGCGGCTGCAGGCATTGGACGCGTTGTTTCGCGTGTTGTTGTTGGCGCGTTCCAAGCGCGGCGCAATCGATTTTGAAACAGTGGAAACCGAGATCGAGTTTGACGCCAAAGGCAAGATCAAGCGTATTTTCCCTGTGGTCAGGAATGACGCCCACCGCCTCATCGAAGAGTGCATGCTTGCGGCCAACGTCTGCGCGTCGGAGTTTCTGAAGACGCATGAGCACACGGCGCTTTACCGTGTGCACGAAGGGCCGACGCCGGAAAAACTCGCCGCCTTGCGCGAGTTTCTGAAGGAGTTCGGCCTGTCCCTTGGTGGCGGTGAAGAGCCGCACGCGAAAGACTATGCGGCCCTGCTGCTCAAGTTGAAGGGCCGGCCGGACGTGCAACTGCTGCAGACCGTGTTGCTTCGGTCGCTGAAACAGGCGCAGTACAGCCCCGAGAACCTGGGCCACTTCGGACTCGCTTACGAGGCCTACACGCATTTCACCTCGCCGATACGGCGCTATCCCGACCTGCTGGTGCACCGTGCGATAAAGGCGGTGGTGGCGGGGCAGCAGTACAAGCCGGGCAACTGGAAGGAACTCGGCGCGCTTTGCTCGCAGACCGAGCGCCGCGCCGATGAGGCGACGCGCGATGTGATGAACTGGCTCAAGTGCTATTTCATGCAGGACAGGGTCAACGAGGAATATGACGGCACCATCAGCGCCGTAACCAGCTTCGGCATTTTTGTGGCACTTGACGATGTGTTCGTCGAGGGTTTGGTGCATGTGTCCGAGCTTGGCAGTGATTATTTCAAATTCGATGCGACCAAACACCTGATGCTCGGTGAGCGCACCGGCCGGCGTTACCGCCTCGGAGACCGTGTCAGGGTGAAGGTGGTGCGGGTGGACATGGATTCGTCACGAATTGAATTCAACCTCGCGGCAGAGGGGGGGATGCCGGTCAAAAAGGCGGCGCAAAAGCGCGAGCCGCGGCGATGAACCGCATCATTTACGGTTTTCATTCGGTCACGGCGCGCATACGCAGCAACGCCGCGACTGTGACCGAGGTATTCCTCGACGCCGGCCGGCAGGATGTCCGCGGCAAGGACTTGCGCGCACTGGCCGAGTCCAAGGGTATTCGCGTCATGTCGGTCGACAGCAAACGCCTTGACGGCATGGTCGGAGGCCAGCGCCATCAGGGCGTAGCCGCCAATGTCCTGGTGCAGGCCTTGTCGCACTCGCTCGACGACATACTTGACGCGGCGACCGATCCCGCACTGGTGCTGGTGCTGGACGGTGTCACTGATCCGCACAATCTGGGCGCATGCCTGCGCGTGGCCGACGCCGCCGGTGCACACGCAGTAGTGGCGCCAAAGGACAACGCCGCCGGCCTGTCGGCAACGGTGATCAAGGTGGCGAGTGGCGCTGCCGAAACGATGCCCTATATCATGGTGACCAACCTCGCGCGCACGTTGCGCGAGCTCAAGGAGCGCGCCATCTGGGTCGTCGGCGCCGATTCCGCGGCCGAACATGACCTTTACGTCGCCAAGATGCCGGTCGCCGTGGCCTGGGTGTTGGGGGCAGAGGGCCAGGGCCTGCGCCGGCTGACCAGGGAGACCTGCGACGCGCTGGTCAACATCCCCATGAGCGGATCGGTGGAAAGCCTCAACGTGTCGGTGGCGAGTGGCGTCTGCCTGTTTGAATCGCGCCGCCGGCGCATGGCTTCAGCCAGGGATTGAGCGCAAAACCCGCGCTGGGCGCTCGTTTGCAGGCGCCTTGTCTGAAAATGACCGCCCAGCGGCTTTCCCCGTGGAATATGCCTGAAGAAGCGCGTCTGGCAAGGGTTTTCAGCTAACGGCTCTGCGCGCTGCCGACAATGGCCAGAAAATAGGGGCGTCCGTCGAGGTTGCCGATCTGGTGCAGGTACACCACTGATTTGCGCCGGATCGCGAAACCCTCGCCCTTGTCCGGGCTGACCACCATCACCACCGGCGCCCAGATGCTGCTGCCCTCGCTTTCGATGCGCCATTCCTTGGACAGCCCCTTCGGGCTCATGCCCTCGAGCGAGCGGCTGTTCAGCCAGGCTGGAATCAGCGGATGACGCGGAAAATCCAGCAGCCTGGTGTCACCGGTGTAATGGGCGTTGATGCGGTACAGGCGGTCGTGCCCGAACAGCCGCGTTTCTTTTGGGGGGACGGCCGCCGCCAGGATCTGGGCGAGCGGCAGCGGCTTGTAGTTGCTGTGCTCAAAGCTGTTTTGTGCGACGGCCTTGCCAAGGCATGTACCGAGCAGGACAAACAGCAGCACTTGCAGGCGCATCAGGCTTTCTCCGCGAAGAATTTCATGGTGCTGCTCAGGCCGGGTTGGACGGGCGCGACAAAAAACGATCCAGTGCGCCGGCGAAAGCCTTGCCGTCGGCCGGGCTGAACGGCTTGGGGCCGCTGGTATCGACGCCGCTCGCGCGCAAGTCCTCCATGAAGCCGCGCAAGGACAGGCGATCCCGGATGTTATCCGCAGTATAGAACTCTCCGCGCGGATCGAGTGCATGTCCGCCGCGCTCGAGCACATCCGCGGCGAGCGGAATGTCCGCCGTGATCACGAGGTCGCCGGCCGCGGTCAGCTCGGCGATGCGCTTGTCGGCGACGTCAAAACCCTGCGGCACCCGCAGCGCGTGAATCCACGGCGAGCGAGGGACGCTCAGCAGCCTGTTGGCGACCAGCGTTGTCCGTATGCAAAGGCGCTCTGAGGCGCGATACAGAATTTCCTTTACCACCACTGGGCAGGCGTCCGCATCCACCCAGATATTCACGCTGAGGTCTTCGCAGCGGTGGTGTCAGGTGCAAAAAACCGCCCCTGCATTTCTTCCAGGCCGAGTTCGCCCAGCACGGTCTCGAGGCGTCGTGCCGCCCGCTCGCGCGGCAGGTCTTTTTTGCGTGCGATGATCAGCTCGTTTTTCATTGAATGCTCCCAGCCGACAAGCTCGGTTACCGTGACCTGGTAGCCGTGTGCTTCCAGTTGCAGGCAGCGCAATACGTTGGTGACCTGGCTGCCGAACTCGCGTGTGTGCAGCGGATGGCGCCACAACTCGGCAAGTGCACTGGCGGCGTTGTCGGTGCTTTTGTTACGGCGCAGCACCGCGGCGACTTCGGCCTGGCAGCAGGGAACGACGACGATGAAGCGTGCCTGTTTGTTCAGTGCGAAATGAATGGCATCATCGGTGGCGGTGTCACACGCGTGCAAGGCGGTGACGATGTCCACCGTGCCGGGCAGCGCATCAGAGCGGATCGACTCGGCGACCGTAAGCTGCAAAAACGACATGCAGGCGAGGCCCAGCCGTTGCGCCAGTTGCTGCGACTTGTCCACCAGATCGCCACGGGTTTCGATGCTGTAGATATGCGCGCCACCGCCCTGTTGCCGGAAAAAAAGCTCGGCCAGCATGAAGCCGAGATACGACTTGCCCGCGCCGTGATCAACCATGCTGATTGCCGTCCGGTCCTGCCGCAGTTCCTGCAGCAGCGGCTCGATGAACTGGCATAAGTGCTGGATCTGTTTGAGCTTGCGGCGGCTATCCTGGTTCATCCTGCCATCGCGGGTCAGGATGTGCAGTTCCTTGAGCAGTTCTGCGGACAGGCCGGAGGGAATATCCTCGGGCGGATGCGCGGCAGCGGGGGCCCGCGCTACGGCGCCGGCGGCAGTGTTTTTCGGTTTGCGCATCAGCTCCGCATTCTGCGCACAGCGCCGTGATTGGGCAAGGCGATTCGCACGACTGTCGCGCGACTGGCAAAGCGCACCGGCGCTGGGCCGCATGCCAAAATATGAAGCTTAACTGCTGATTAAAAGGGCTTTTATGGTGGGCTTGGTCGCTGTCCTCCGGCAACAGTGAATCTTGCCGTTAACCGGCTTTTCAGCTTATAATACAAGGCTTTCCACGCTCGCTTTCGGGCTTGCGTGATTCCTTGCTCCACCGGCACCGCATGGCCGGGGGGCCTCGCCCCCTCTCGCGGCGTGTCCACCAACCCTTAAGGAGAATGCATGCGTCATTACGAAGTGGTATTCATCGTCCATCCGGACCAGAGCGAGCAGGTGCCGGCGATGATCGAGCGCTATCGCGCCACGATCACGCAGCGCAAAGGGGCGATCCACCGCCTCGAGGACTGGGGTCGCCGCCAGATGGCTTACCCGATCGCCAAGATGCACAAGGCGCATTACGTGCTCATGAACATTGAGTGCGACGCCGAGACGCTGACCGAGCTCGAGCATTCCTTCAAATTCAACGACGCCGTCCTGCGCAATCTGATCGTGCAGATGAAGGGCCCGGTCACGACCCCGTCGCCGATGATGAAGGAAGAGAAATCGCGTTCGGTGCTTGCACCCGAGGCCCGTGCAGAGGCGAAGCCCGCCGAAGCCCCGGCCCAGGCGAGCGCCTGAAAATTTGTCCAGCAACCGGTTGCTGTTGTCCGGCAGGATCGTCGAACTCGACGCCTTGCGGCACACGCCGGCAGGCATACCAGTCTTGAATTTTCGCATCAGGCACGAGTCGGAGCGCATGGAAGCAGGACACATGCGTCGCGTGGAGTGTGAACTCTCCGCGGTGGCTTTCGAGGCCGATGCGAAGCTTCTCTCCGGCGCAAGCCTTGAGCGCAGCCTGACCATAGACGGATTTCTTGCCAGCAAAAGCATCAAGAGCACGCAACCGGTGCTGCACGTAACCCACATTGAATTCGCAGAAGGAGAGTAAATCATGCCCCCACGCACAGGCGGCCGTTTCGGCAAAGGCAAAGGTAAAGGCAAGGATCTGAAGAAGGACAAAAAAGGCGGTGCACTGTTCAAGCGCCGCAAGTTCTGCCGTTTCACGGCAGAGAAAATCGACTGGATCGACCACAAGGATGTCGATCTCCTGAAGGATTTCATCGCCGAAAACGGCAAAATCATCCCGGCGCGCATCACCGGCACCCGCACCGGTTACCAGCGCCAGCTGTCCACGGCAATCAAGCGTGCGCGGTTCCTCGCGCTGCTGCCTTACACCGATCTGCACTGAGGAGCGGCCATGCAAATCATTCTGATGGAAAAAGTGGTCAACCTTGGCGGCCTCGGCGACATCGTCAAGGTCAAGGACGGCTACGCACGCAACTTTCTGATCCCGCAGGGCAAGGCACGCCGCGCGACCCCGGCCAACATGGCCGAGTTCGAGAAAAAGCGCGCCGAACTTGAGGCCGCCGAAAAAGCGGCTCTGGCTG
This sequence comes from uncultured Bordetella sp., assembly GCA_964385505.1. Classification (GTDB taxonomy): domain Bacteria; phylum Pseudomonadota; class Gammaproteobacteria; order Burkholderiales; family SG8-39; genus CAITSH01. Next base: position 8,295 of record CAYLPI010000083.1, on the reverse strand, counting down.
CGGCGCAGGAGCAGGGCGCCAAGCTCGACGGTCTGATGGTACAAGTCACGCAAAAGGCCGGTGTTGACGGGCGGCTGTTCGGCTCTGTCACCAACCACGACATCGTTGATGCACTCAAGGCGCAGGGCTTCGAAGTTGAGCGTTCGGCCGTGCGCCTGCCGCAGGGCCCGCTGAAGATGATCGGCGACCACCAGGTCGCGATCGCGCTCAATTCCGATGTGGTGGTCAACATCACGATTTCGGTGCTGGGCGAGCAAGCGGCGTAAGCGTTCTGCATTGATGAAAAAGGGCCGCAAGGCCCTTTTTCATTTGTCCGTCCCGGTTGCAGGGTGCGCTTGCAATGCGCTCCGGTGAGTCGCATTTGCGCCCGGCGTAGGTGGTAAGATTTGCTTCGTTCAAGGCGGTACACTTCGATGGCACAGAACAACACCCAACCGACGCAGGATTCGCAACTTCTCAACCTGAGGGTTCCGCCCCACTCGATCGAGGCCGAGCAGTCGGTCCTGGGCGGCCTGCTGCTGGATAACCAGGCTTTTGACAAAATCGCCGATGTGGTGACGCCGGACGACTTTTACCGCGATGAGCACAGACGGATTTACTTCCATATCGCGCGGCTGGTGGAGCGCAGCAAGCCCGCCGATGTACTGACGGTATCCGATTCGATCGATGCCAGCGACGACCGCGAGCGTGTCGGCGGCATCGCCTATCTGAGCGAACTGGCGCGCAACACGCCGTCCGCGCACAACATCCGCCGCTACGCCGAGATCGTGCGCGAGCGGTCCATCATGCGGCGGCTGATTGCGACGGCCAATGAGATCGCCGACACGGCCTTGTCGCCGATGGGCAAGGACGTCGGACAACTGCTTGATGAGGCCGAGTCAAAAATTTTCCAGATCAACCAGACCGGATCGCGCGGCAAGCAGGGTTTCGTGCCGATGTCCGTACTGGCGCCGGCGGTGCAAAAGTATGTCGATGAACTCCATCAGAACGGCAATCTTTCCGGCATTACCGGAGTGCCCACCGGCTTTGCCGATCTTGACGAAAAAACATCGGGCTTCCAGAAGGGCGACCTTGTCATCATCGCCGGACGCCCCAGCATGGGCAAGACCGCGCTGGCGCTCAATATCGCCGAACATGTCGGGGTGCACAACGGCCTGCCGGTCGGGGTGTTCAGCATGGAGATGTCGGGCCCGCAACTGGCGTTGCGCATGCTCGGTTCCATCAGCCGTGTAGACCAGATGAAACTTCGCACCGGCAGGGGCCTCACCGACGAGGATTGGTCGGAGTTCGTGACTGCCGTCGGCAAATTGCAGGACGCGCCCATCCATATCGACGAAACGCCCGCGTTGAACACGCTCGAACTGCGCGCCCGTGCGCGACGGTTGCACCGCCAGTACGGCGGCCTGCACCTGATCATCGTCGATTACCTGCAGTTGATGTCCTCGTCGAGCCAGGGGGAGAACCGTGCGACGGAGATATCGGAGATTTCGCGCTCGCTGAAGGCGCTGGCCAAGGAGTTGCAGGTCCCTGTGGTGGCGCTGTCGCAGCTCAACCGCAGCCTGGAGAGCCGCACCGACAAGCGCCCGGTGATGTCCGACCTGCGTGAGTCGGGCGCGATCGAGCAGGACGCCGACGTGATCCTGTTCATTTACCGCGACGAGGTTTACAACAAGGTCGACGGCAAGAAAGGGGAGGCCGAGTTGATCATCGGCAAGCAGCGTAACGGCCCGACCGGAACGGTGATGCTGACCTTCCTCGGCCAGCACACCCGCTTCGCCAACTACATTTCCAACGACAGCTTCTAGGGCGTGTTAGCGCCTGGCCGCGCTCCAGCGGCCCTTTTTCCCGCTGTCGGTGACAAAGGTTCCCTGCATGCGGGGGCCGCTGATCTTTCCGGTGTAATCGCGCCGCATCCCCTGCTGGTCCATGAATGAAAAGCGGATGTCGTTGCCGTTAAGCCGGGCATCGCGCAGCCCTGCGCGCAGTGTGCCGAACTGCGCACCCCCCTCCAGCTTCTGGTAGCGCTGCATGAACGACAACTCAAAGTTTTCCCTGGTTTTCCCGGTTTGCGCTTCCGTGGTCCATTGGCCCATGACCGTGGCCGGAATGATGTACAGGTAGACGTCGCGCCCATTCACCGACGAATGATCATCGGGCTCCCAGTCATCCATATTGAACGAATGGGTGACGATGCGGGTACCCGGACGCATGGCCAGCAGCTGAGGACGCAGTTTGAGATTGAGATGCGGCAGCAAATACATGGTGACGACATTCGCCTCGGTAAAGTCGGTGACGAAAATGTCGCCTTCAATGACCTTCGCCCTGTCGGCGACGCCGGCCTTGATCACGTTGCTCTGGGCGAAGCGCGCGAACTCTGGATTGTACTCGACGCCCAGAGTGCGTGCCTTGAACAGCTTTGCCGCGGCAATGGCGATCTTGCCGTCACCAGCACCCAGGTCGACGACATAATCAGCAGCCGTGACTTTGGCCATGCGCAGCATGCGCTCGACCACGTCATCCGGTGTGGGGACCCAGATGACGTCCTTGCCGGACTGCCCCACTTTGGGCTCGTAGTCCTGGGGCGGGGTTTGCTGTGCCAGGGCGGTGAAAGACACCAGTGCAGACAGAACGACCAGCAGACGTAATGTGAAATTCATCGTGTGTCCCTTTGACCCCAATGGAATGATTTCAGAAGAATAAGACGGCTATACCTGCCTGCGGTTGCAGGCAGGTGCTGATGCCGATCAAAGTACTTCGGCCGCCTGGTCGGCGAGCCGCGAGCGCTCGCCCCGCTGCAGCGTGACATGCCCCGAGTGAGCCCAGCCCTTGAAGCGGTCGACAACATAGGTCAGGCCGGATGAACCCTCGGTGAGGTAGGGCGTGTCGATTTGCGCGATATTGCCCAGGCACACCACCTTGGTGCCGGGGCCGGCGCGGGTGATGAGTGTTTTCATCTGCTTGGGCGTCAGGTTCTGCGCCTCGTCGATGATCAGGAACTTGTTGAGAAATGTCCGGCCGCGCATGAAATTGAGCGACTTGATCTTGATGCGCGAGCGAATCAGGTCGCGCGTCGCAGCGCGGCCCCATTCGCCGGCCTCGTCGTCGGTCTTGTTGAGCACGTCAAGGTTGTCTTCCAGCGCGCCCATCCAGGGGGTCATTTTCTCCTCCTCGGTGCCGGGCAGGAAGCCGATGTCCTCGCCGACCGGGACGGTGACCCGTGTCATGATGATTTCGGTATAGAGCTTGTCCTCGAGCGTCTGCATCAGTCCAGCCGCCAGCGTCATCAGCGTCTTGCCGGTGCCGGCCTGGCCGAGCAGGGTGACAAAATCGATCTCAGGGTCCATCAGCAGGTTCATCGCGAAGTTCTGCTCGCGATTGCGCATGTTGATGCCCCACACGGCATTCTTCGCGTAGGTAAAGTCGCGGACGGTTTCAAGCACAGCGGTTTTGCCGGCAACCTCGCGCACCACGGCGTGCAGCGGCTGCTCACCATCCTGATAGATGAATTCGTTGACCAGGAGCTGTGAGCAAAGGGGGCCCCTGACGCGGTAAAAGGTGCGGCCGTCCTTTTTCCAGGACTCCATGTCCTTGCCGTGCAATTCCCAGAAATCGTCCGCCAGCGCGCGCACGCCGGAGTACAGGAGATCGGTGTCTTCGAGTACCTTGTCGTTGAAATAGTCCTCGGCGGCGAGCCCGAGCGCGTGCGCCTTGATGCGCATGTTGATGTCCTTGGACACCAGGATGACCTGGCGCTGCGGAATCTTCTGCTGAAGGTACATCACGACGCCGATGATCTGATTGTCGGCCTTGCCTATGGGCAGGTTGGCGGGCAAGTGCCCGCTGATGGCCTCGGTTTGCAGGAACAGGTGGCCGGTGGCGGTGTCGGTGCGACTGCGCCTGAGCGGGATGCCCGATTTGATCTTGTCACCGGAGCCGCTGACAATCTCGTCGAGGAAGCGGCTGGCCTGGCGGGCGTTGCGCGCGACCTCGGACATGCCTTTTTTATTGCTGTCGAGTTCTTCCAGCGTCATCATCGGCAGGAAGATGTCGTGCTCCTCGAACCTGAACAGGCTCGTCGGGTCATGCATCAATACATTGGTATCGAGGACGAAGAGTTTCGTCTGGACGCGCTTGCCGGCGCGCGGTTTTCGGGAGGAGGTGGGTGTGAGGGACAAATCAGCGTCTGCGGTCGGGTAGGACGACTCAGAGTGTTTTAACAAAGTCCAATACCTCCTGGGCGTGGCCGGGAACCTTCAGGCCGCGCCACTCCCGGAGTATGGCGCGCTTGTCGTCCAGCACGAAGGTGCTGCGCACGATGCCGCGCACCTGCTTGCCGTACATGTTCTTCATTTTGATCACCGCAAACTGGGTGCAGACCGCCTCGTCCTCGTCCGACAGGAGTTCAAACGGGAAGGCTTGCCTGGTCTTGAAGTTGGTGTGTGACTTGACGCTGTCGCGCGACACGCCGACCAGTTCGCAGCCGGTCTTCTGAAAATCCTTGTACAACTGGCCGAACTGCATGCCCTCGGTGGTGCACCCGGGAGTGTTGTCCTTGGGATAGAAATAGACAACGAGATACTTGCTTTTGAGAGCGGACAGTTTGAACGGGCCGCCGGTGCCTTGCAGGGAGAAATCTTTAACTACTTGATTCGGCATTAAAGTGTTTTTAATTTTTCAGCATTACTGCGACAAGGATCATTCTTCACAAAATCACCGAGCTTTGCAAGCGTAAAATCGAGACAATGCCTAAGCCGGCAGAAATTCCCGTCCTTGTCGCGTCAGTGCGCCGGAGCGACCGGCGATTTCGGCGTACTCGATCACATTCCGGGGCAGGGTTTTGAGGTTCAGGCTCTGGTGCAATTCGCGCATGGCAACAAGTTGATATCCCTGTGCTTTCCATCCTTCGAGCAAAGCATCGAAGGCGTGAGCCAGTTTGCCACCCTCGAGTTCCGCGTGCAGTGTGTAAACATGCCCGGTGGCCGGCGGCGTGGCTGTCAGGCCCAGCAGGTGCTGTGCAACCGATGCCGGGGTGATGCCCTCGAGTCCGATCAGTTCGTCAAGCGTGGGCAGAGTGGTCGGCAACTGCGGACAGGCGATGACCTCGGCGTCGCAAATCGGAACAAAAGGCCCGCTGCCGCGGCTGTCGGAGCAGTAGGTGAACCCGAGGCTTTGCGTCAGCCGCAGCGCATGCTTGTTCATTTGCCAGCCGGCCGCACCATGCACTTTTGCCGGTTCGCCAAAAATCTCCTCAAAGCGCGCGCAGGCGCGCTGCATTTCGGCCAGCGTCCATTGTGCGCCGGCGTCGGCGACTGAATCCTGCCATCTGACATGATCCCAGGTGTGGATGCCGACTTCATGCCCGTCATCGCGCACCTGCCGCATCAACCTGGCGCAGACGCGGCCGATGTCCGGTCCGGGCAGCAGCGTGCCGTAGAGCAGTGTCTTGATACCGTAATGTTCGAGCACCGAGGTGCGCGACACCTTTTTCAAGAAGCCCGGGCGCAGCACGCGCTTGATCGCGCGGCCGGTATGGTCCGGCCCTAGGCTGAACAGGAAGGTCGCCCCGGCGCCGTGCTTTTTCAGGAGATCGAGCAGGCGCGGCACGCCCTCGCGCGTGCCGCGGTAAGTGTCGACATCGATCTTGAGGGCGAGTTTCAAGGCTGGATCAGGCCGTCGCGGCGCTGATCAATCAACCAGGTGCCGCGCTTCTGCCACGTGTCCGCGGTAGGCGTCGAATATGTTCTTCAGCGCCTGCGGCATGTTGACCCGTGGCTTCCATGACAGGTCGTTCATGGTGTTGGTGATCTTGGGTACGCGGTTCTGCACGTCCTGGTAGCCCTTGCCGTAATATTTTTCAGCGGTGGTGACGACCATTTTCACCTTGCGCGCGCTGGGCTGGTACTCGGGGTATTTCAGTGCGAGATTGATCATCATTTCCGCCAGCTCCCTGACCGAAAAATTGTTGCGCGGATTGCCGATGTTGTAGATCTGGCTGCTCGCCACGCCGTTCTTGTTGGCGATGATCTTCATCAGCGCGTCGATGCCGTCATCGATATAGGTGAAAGCGCGCTTCTGGCGTCCGCCATCGACCAGTTTGATCGGCTCGCCGCGTACGATGTGGCCGAGGAATTGCGTGATGACACGCGAGCTGCCCTCCTTGGCGGTGTTGATCGAATCGAGCCCGGCGCCTATCCAGTTGAAGGGGCGGAACAGCGTGTAGTCGAGGCCCTGTTCCATGCCGTAGGCGTGAATGACGCGGTCCATAAGTTGCTTCGAGCAGGAGTAGATCCAGCGCGGCTTGTTGATAGGCCCGAGCACCAGTTCCGACATTTCCGGATCAAAGGCCTTGTCGCGACTCATGCCGTACACCTCGGAGGTGGACGGGAAGATCAGCCGCTTCTTACGCTTGACGCAGGCGCGCACGATGGGCAGGTTGGCCTCGAAGTCGAGCTCAAACACGCGCAGCGGTTCCTTGACGTAAGTGGCCGGCGTGGCAATGGCAACCAGCGGCAGCACCACGTCGCATTTGCGGATGTGGTACTCGATCCACTCGTGATTGATGGTGATGTCGCCCTCGAAAAAGTGAAAGCGTTTTTCCGCCAGCAGGTCGGTGACGCGCTCGGTCTGCATGTCCATGCCATAGACTTCCCAGTCGGTGGTCTCGATGATGCGTTTGGACAGGTGGTGGCCGATAAAGCCGTTTACGCCGAGGATCAGGATTTTTTTCATGGTTTCAGCTCAAAGGGAGCGGAACAGGCCGCGCGCCGAAGCGTGCCAGAAAGTCCGCGGGGGTGAAAGGCTTGTCCTCGTATTGCATTTCAAGCAGTGCAAGAACGCGTCCATCGGCGCACACGGCATCAACGCCGGCGTCGCTGGCATAAAACCCGGGGGCCGAACCGCACATGCCGCCGCCGGCCTCCAGCCGGGTGCGATAAATGAACAGCGGCCTGCCGCAAAGTTCAGTATAAGCGCCCGGGTAGGGCGGGGCGACCGCGCGCACCAGATTGTGTATTTCCCGCGCCGTACGAATCCAGCTGATGCGCCCGTCCGCCGGTTTTCGGCCGCCAAAATATCCCCCTTGCGACAATTCCTGCTCGCGCAGTACGGCGCTGCCATTGAGCAGCGCCGGCAGGCAGCGTCGCAGCACGGATTCGGCGGCCGCAGTGACCTTGCGGAACACCTCGGCGGCCTGGTCATCGGGGGTGATGGTGACGGCTTCCTGGCCGACAATCCTGCCGGCGTCGGGCTTGGCCGTCATTTCATGCAGCGTCGCACCGGTTTCGGTTTCACCGTGCAGCACCGCCCAGTTCACCGGTACGCGGCCGCGGTACTTGGGCAGCAACGAGCCGTGCATGTTGAAGGCGCCGCGGCGCGCCGTGGCCAGCAGCGCCGGCCTGAGCATCAGCCGATAGTAAAACGAAAACAGGAAATCGGGCGCGATGGCGGCAATGCGGGCAAGGCATTCCGGCGTGTTCGGGTCCTCCGGTGTGATGACCTCAATGCCCTGCGTGCGGGCCAGTTCGGCGACACTGGCGAACCAGATGTGCTCGGCCTGGTTGTCCTGATGGGTGAGCACCAGTGCGACGTCGACGCCTTGCTCAAGCAGGACTTTGAGGCAGCGCACACCGACGTCGTGGTACGCAAAGACGACGGCTTTACTGCGCATCCTTCTTTTCCAGGATGGCCTGCACCAGGTAGCGCGGGCGTTGCCGCACCTGCTGGTAGATGCGTCCTACATATTCTCCGAGCAGCCCGATGCCGAACAGCGTGATCCCGATCAGGAAAAACGCGATGCCGAACAGCGTGAAAACGCCTTCAGCCTCCGGTCCGACCATGACGCGGCGCACCGCCAGCACCACGACAAAGGCGAAGGACAGCAGCGAGATGGTGATACCGATCAGCGAAAACATTTGCAGCGGGGCCAGCGAGAAGCCGGTTACGAGGTCGAAATTGAGCCGGATCAGGCTGTAGAGCGAGTACTTTGACTCGCCGGCCCTGCGCTCCTCGTGCTCGACCTCGACCTCGGCCGGGTTGTGCGCAAACGAATAGGCTAGCGCCGGGATGTAGGTATTGACCTCGTGCGAGTTGTTGATCGCGGCAACGATGTCCCGGCTGTAGGCGCGAAGCATGCAGCCCTGGTCGGTCATCTGGATGCGGGTGATGCGCTCGCGCAGGCCGTTCATGGCGCGTGAGGCGATGCGCCTGAAGGCGCTGTCCCGGCGCTGCAGCCGGATGCTGCTGACGTAGTCGTGGCCTTCGGCCATTTTGGACAGCAGCTTGTGGATTGCCTCGGGC
>CAYLPI010000082.1:0-16003 GCA_964385505.1 uncultured Bordetella sp. | reverse complement strand
GCCGTGTTGTTATTCTTCATGCTTTAAGCTTTATGCTCTATGCGCGCCGCGATTGAACGGTGCCGGAGCCGCGCCGGCAGATGCGCATTGCCGCCTGGAAATATTTACTTTAAGCTTGAAGTAATTCTGCAGCCGCCCCGATCCAGGCGAACATTTCACCCTTACCGGCGTCCCGATTTCATGTGGAAACCCCCGCAACGCATCAAGTTCCATCCCGATCCGGGGCAGGCGCCGACAGTGGCGCAAGCTGCGGCGTCGCGCTTGTTCAGCCCGGTGCGCGTTGGTACGGTGCAACTGGGGCAGCGTACCTGGGTGCCGGCCATGGTGCCGTGGCGCTCGAACGAAGACGGCATCGTCACCACCGATGTGTTGCAATGGTATGAGCGCTTCGCGCGCGGGCGTCCCGGCGCCATTGTCATCGAGGCGACCGGCATCCGCGATGTGCCGTCCGGCCCCTTGCTGCGCATCAGTCACGACCGCTACGTTGACGGACTGCGCCAACTGGCTGACACCGTCCACCGCGCGAGCGACGGCCATACCAGGGTGTTCATCCAGATCATCGACTTCCTCAGCATTCGCCGGCGACCGGAACCGGACAAGTACTTCCAGCGTTTTTTGCGCATCACGCCGCGCCACCGCAGCCTGCTCAACGCAACCGACTGGACCGAAGAGGCGATCCGCCAACACCTCGCCGGCCTGCCCGCCGACAAACTGCAAGCGGTGCTAGATGCGCGCGAGTGGGAGGCCCTGCAGTTTGGCGCGCGCGAACGCGTGACCGACGTCGAATTGCCGCACATTCGCGACCTGCCGCAGACCCTTCCGGCGCTGTTCTGCGCCGCGGCACTGCGCGCGCGCGACGCCGGCTTCGACGGTGTCGAACTGCACTACGCCCATGCCTATACGATGGCCTCGTTTTTGTCGGCGACCAATACCCGCGACGACGGCTATGGCGGCGAACGCGCTAATCGCGTCAGACTGCCGCTCGAAGTATACCGGGCCGTCAGGCAGACGGTCGGTGATGCGTATCCTGTCGGCTGCCGCTTTCTCGCCGACGAATGCATAGCCGGCGGCAACACGGTCGAGGACGCAACCTGGTTCGGCGTCGAGTTTGCCCGGGCCGGCATGGATTTCATCTCGACGTCGCGCGGCGGCAAGTTCGACGACGCCAAGCAGCCCGGCGTCGGTTCGTCGGCCTATCCCTACACCGGCCGCAGCGGCTATGAGTGCATGCCGCAATACCTGTCCGATGAGTTCGGGCCCTTCGGCCGCAATATCGCGCCAACCGCAAGCATTCGCCGCGCCATTCGCGCCGCCGGCATGCAAACGCCCGTGGTTTGCACCGGCGGCGTGCACAATTTCGACATGGCCGAGGCGATGCTGGCGCGCGAAGATTGCGATATTGTCGGCACCGCGCGGCAAAGCCTGGCCGATCCGGACTGGGCGCTGAAGACCGCGCTCGGGCTCGGCCGGGACGTGCGCTTGTGCGAGTACACCAATTATTGCGAAGGCCTCGACCAGAAACACAAGCAGGTAACCTGCCAGTTGTGGGACCGCACCGAACTGGACGAGCCGGGCGTACGCCTCGCCAGCGACGGCAAGCGCCGCCTCGTCGCGCCGCCGTGGACGCCGCCGGCGACGCGCTGAGCCCGCTGTGACCCATCCCCTGCTGCCATCGGGCTACCGAGACAGCTTTGCGCGCGACAATCTGCCGCCGCGGGCGCAGTGGCCGGAAATGCTGTTCGAACTGCCCGAGCTGCTCTACCCGGACCGCCTCAACTGTGCCGCCGCGTTCGTCGATGTGCATGTCGCGCGCGGGCACGGCGCCGCCACCGCACTCATCGGCGCAAACGAGCGCCTCAGTTACGCCCAGTTGCAGGCGCGCGCCAATCGCATTGCGCGCGTGCTGGTCGAGGACCTCGGGCTTGCCAGCGGCAGCCGCGTACTGCTGCGCAGCGGCAATAATCCCGACCTCGCCGCAAGCTGGCTCGGCGTGCTCAAGGCCGGCTGCATTGCCGTCACCACCATGCCATTGCTGCGCGAGCGTGAGCTGTCAGCCATTGTGCGCAAGGCAAAAATTTCGGCCGCCATCTGCGACCACGCGCTGGCGGAGGAAATGCAATTCACCCTCGCCGCTTGCGGCGACCTGCAGCGCGTGCTTTATTTCAAAGCCCCGCCCGCCCATCCGGACAGTCTCGAACGGCTTGCCGGGGCCAAGCCCGCCGACTTCGACAACGTTGACAGCGCCGCCGATGATGTGGCGCTGATCGCCTTCACCTCGGGCACCACCGGCGTACCCAAGGGCACCATGCATTTTCACCGTGACGTGCTGGCGATTTGCGATGTGTTGTCGCGCCAGGTCATCGCGCCGGAACCGCAGGACGTTTTCATCGGCACGCCGCCGCTGGCCTTCACCTTCGGCCTCGGCGGGCTGTTGCTGTTTCCGCTGCGTATCGGCGCCGCCGGCGTGCTGCTCGAGCAATGGACACCCGAAACCCTGTTGCAGGGCATCGCACACTTCAAGGCCAGTATCTGCTTCACCGCGCCGACGTTTTATCGCAAGATGGCCCCGCTTGCCGCGGCACATGACGTGTCGTCGCTGCGCATTTGTGTGTCCTCGGGCGAAATGCTGCCGGCCGACACACGCACCGCCTGGCGCGAGGCCAGCGGCATCGAGATGACCGAATGCCTCGGCTCGACCGAGTTATTGCACGCTTTCATCGCCTGCAAGCCCGGCGAGATCAGGCCGGGTGCGACCGGCCGCGTCGTTCCGGGCTACCGCGCCTGCGTTCTGGGCGACGACGGCGCGCCGCTGCCACCGGGCAGCATGGGGCGCCTCGCCATCAAGGGCCCCACCGGCTGCCGCTACCTCGACGATGCGCGTCAGGCGAGCTATGTGCAAAACGGCTGGAACCTTACCGGCGATGCCTATCTGATGGACGAGGACGGCTACTTCTGGTACCAGTCGCGCACTGACGACATGATCATCAGCGCCGGCTACAACATCGCCGGCCCGGAGGTCGAGGACGTGCTGCTGACCCACCCCGCGGTGGCCGAGTGCGGTGTGGTCGGTGTCGCCGACGACGCACGCGGACAAATCGTCAAGGCCTATGTGGTCTTGCGTCAGTATCACGCCGCGGATGATGCCACGGCCAAAGCGCTGCAGGAACTGGTCAAAACCACCATCGCCCCCTACAAATACCCGCGTGCGATAGAGTTCGTCGCAACGCTGCCGCGCACTGAAAACGGCAAGATTCAGCGCTACAAACTGAGGCGCGGCGAACTGATCTGAAAAAAAACCAGTCCGGAGGAGGACGCCATGAGTGACTTGAACCAGCTGGACCGCTACAACGCGCTGATGGACGTGGTGCGCAACCGCATGACCACACGCCAGTTTGATCCCTCCTACGTCGTGCCACGCGAGCACTACGAACTGATCCTTGATGCGGCGCGCCACGGCCCCTCCGGCGCCAACGCCCAGCCCTGGCATTACATCGTCGTCACCAAGCCCGAGACCAAAAAAGCCATCGCCGATTACTTTGTCGAGGAGCAGCGCCTGCGTGCCAAGCTCAAGATGAAATTTCCCACGCCCAATTACCGCGGGCTCGAAGACGCACCGGGCTTCATCGTCGTCGCCTCGGACTTTCGCTGGACCAGGGCATTCCCGGTGCTGATGGATGACTCGGAACTGGACCGGCAGTACCACGAGAACGCCGAGCGCATCCTGCTGCAATCGGTGGCGGCCTCGACCATGTCCGCCCATCTTGCCGCCGCAGCACTGGGCTACAACGTCTGGTGGGTCACCGCCATCGGCCAGGAAGCAGCGCAACAAGCGCTCAAGCCGCTGCTGGGCATTCCCGGCGATCTCGCCGTCATCGACATTTTCCTGTTCGGCCCGCCAGCCAAGGCTCCCTACAAGCGCTGGAAAAAGACCCTGCCGCAGATCATGAACTGGGACCGCTTCAACATGGACAATTACATGTCGGTCGAGCAGATCGACGAATGGGTGCGCGAAAAGCGCCACCACGTCATGTACAAGGACGAGAGCAAGATCGATTGAACCGGAAGCGCTCGTGCCCGCGCCGCTTTCACGCGGCGCTCGCTTTAATCCCTAGCAAGCAAAGGGTTAATGCTTGATTTTAACCGTTTGGTTACAACTGCACGGCGACTGCCGGACTGGATTGAAGCCTGGTATTTCGCTATAATTGCCGACGCAATTGCAACCCATGCCGCCGTTAAGCAAACGCTTAACTAGCCCGGTCTAGCCAGAGGATCCCATGACCCACGTTGTTACCGAAAGCTGCATCAAGTGCAAGCACACCGACTGCGTCGACGTCTGTCCCGTCGACTGCTTCAAGGAAGGCCCGAACTTCCTGATCATTGACCCGGACGAGTGCATCGACTGCGCGGTGTGCATACCCGAGTGCCCGGTGAATGCCATTTTTGCCGAAGAAGATGTTCCCGCCGGCCAGGAAAAATTCACCGCGCTCAACGCCGAGCTCTCAAAGCTGTGGCCCACCATCACCGATACCAAAGCGCCGCTGCCGGATGCGGAAAAGTGGGCCGACGTGACGGACAAGCTCGGCCTGCTGGAACGGTAACACCCGTCATGCCGCTGGCCGGGCGTTGCCCGGCTCGGCAAAATATCTAGTCTCCCCGGCGTCCCGGCGTGCCGGACCCCGGGGTAAACAGGACGCCATTGATGCCCACTCTATCGCTTGCCCACGGTCTCGCTTTTGCCGATTTGTATCACCGTGAGGGGCTGCAGCGCATTGATGCGGCGTTTTTGTCCTTCCTGCGGGACGCCGATGCCGGTCTGGCCGAAGGCCTCACCGCCGCACGCCTCGCACCTGCGGCCCTGGCTAAATTAGACGAATCGACGCTGATTATCGCGGTCGGCCCCCACCTTGACGATTTCATCGGCGAGTTGTTCGGCATCAGCGCGGAGGTTGCCGCACTCTCCGGCCGCCATCACACGCTGGGGCCGATCTACACCGTCAAGCGCCAGTTCGTGCAGCGCAAGGCGGTTGCAAAGTACAAGGCCGATGCCGCCGCAGGCTTTGACGGTCACGCCCTTGAAGCGGCACTGGCAACACTGTTCGGCCGGCCTTTCACCGAGCTTGCCTACGCCGGGCAGGTCGAGGTCTGGATGCAGGACGAAGCTGGCAACGAAGCGGGCATAGACCTCGCGCTGCGCTACGCCGCCTGGGCTTTGCTGACACCCGCCGGTCGCGAACACAATCACGCCGGCGTGCTGTTCAAGACCGCCGCCAAGCTCGACCCGCAAAATCTCGTGCCGCATGCGCAAATGCAGGTGATCGACGGCGTCACGACCTTCACCATCAAACCGGAACACATCCGGCGTCGCGAGGGCTTCGCCCTTACCGACAAAGGTACCGACCTTGCTGGCGCCCTATCCGAGGCCAACTACTGCATCTTGTGCCACACCCAGGGCAAGGACTCCTGCTCCACCGGCCTCAAGGAAAAGCCCGGCGCGGACGGCAAATCGGCGTTCAAGAAAAGTCCGTTCGGCATCACCCTCGCCGGCTGTCCGCTGGAAGAAAAGATTTCCGAATTCCACACCCTGAAGATTGCCGGCAATGCGGTGTCGGCGCTGGCCGTGATCACCGTCGATAATCCGCTTGCCGCGGCCACCGGCCACCGCATCTGCAACGACTGCATGAAGTCGTGCATTTACCAGAAGCAGGAACCGGTCAACATCCCGCAGGCCGAGACACGCACGCTCAAGGATGTGCTGGAACTGCCCTGGGGCTTTGAAATCTACTCGCTGCTGACACGCTGGAACCCGCTCAATTTCCACCGTCCGCTGCCGCGCCAGGACACCGGCTACCGTGTCCTCGTCGCCGGCATGGGGCCGGCCGGTTTTGCACTGTCGCATCATCTGATGAATGACGGCCATGCGGTGGTCGGTATCGACGGCCTCAAGATCGAACCACTTCCGCCGCAATTGTCCGGGGTCATGACCGATGGCAGCCGCATCGCGTTTGATCCGGTGCACGACGTAAACACCCTGTATGAAGCCCTGGGCGAACGCACCATGGCCGGATTCGGCGGTGTTGCGGAATACGGCATCACCGTGCGCTGGGACAAGAATTTCCTCAAAATCATCCGCCTGTTGCTCGAGCGCCGCGCCGAATTCGCGCTGTTCGGTGGCGTGCGCTTCGGCGGCACGCTGACCTCCGAGGACGCCTTCGAGCTGGGCTTTGATCACATCGCCCTCGCCATGGGCGCCGGCAAACCGACGGTACTGGACATCCCCAACGGGCTTGCACGCGGCGTGCGCACCGCCTCCGACTTTTTGATGGCGCTGCAACTGACCGGTGCCGCCAAGCCCGACTCCATAGCCAACATGCAGGTGCGCCTGCCGGTGGTCGTCATCGGCGGCGGACTGACGGCCATCGACACCGCCACCGAGTCGCTTGCTTACTACCCGATACAGGCGGAAAAATTCCTGCAACGCTACGAGATACTGGCGCGCGACAAAGGCGAGGATGCTGTGCGCGAACAATGGAGCCCTGAGGAGCGCGAGATTGCAGAAGAATTTCTTGCGCATGCGCGCGCCATACGCAAGGAGCGCGCATTGGCCACCGCAAAGGCGCGCGAGCCGCGCATCATCGAACTGCTGCAATCCTGGGGCGGCGCCACCATCGCCTACCGCCGCCGCATGGTGGACAGCCCTTCCTACACCCTCAATCACGAGGAAGTCGAAAAGGCACTGGAAGAAGGCATCCGCTTTGCCGAGGCCCTCACCCCGCTGTCCGTGGACCTTGACGACTACGCCGCGGCCACGGGCATCAACTTCACGCGCCAGGCGATGGGCGAGAACGGCAAATGGGTCAGCGCCGGCGAGGTCCATCTGGCGGCCAAGACTATTTTTGTCGCCGCCGGTACCTCGCCCAATACCGTTCTGGCGCGCGAACATCCGCAGCAGTTTGGCACCGACGGCAAATATTTCAAGGCCTGCGACGAAGACGGACAGCCGCTGAAGCCGCAGTTTTCGATTTCCAAGCCGGACCGTGCCGACGTGCTGCTGTCGCGCATCACAGACGGGCGCTTCGTGTCCTTTTTCGGCGATCTGCACCCGTCTTACTTCGGCAATGTCGTCAAAGCCATGGGTAGCGCCAAGCAAGGCTATCCGGTGGTCACGCGGGTTCTCGGCAAGCAGGCGCCGGTGAGCAAGACCGGCAACCGCGCGTTTTTTGCCGCGCTGGCAGGCGACCTGCTCGCCACCGTCGAGCGCGTCGAGCGCCTGACCCCGACGATTGTCGAGGTGGTTGTCCGGGCGCCCCTGGCTGCCCGCAAGTTCAAACCGGGGCAGTTTTACCGCCTGCAAAATTTCGAGACGCTGTCCCCGGTCTGTCACGGCACCCGCTTGCAAATGGAGGGGCTCGCTCTGACCGGCGCCTGGACCGACCCGGAAAAAGGCCTCATGTCGACCATCGTCCTCGAAATGGGTGGCTCGGCCGATCTGTGCGCCATGCTCAAACCCGGCGAACCGGTGGTGCTGATGGGCCCTACCGGTACGCCTACGCATATCGTTGCCGATGAAACCGTAATCCTGGTTGGCGGCGGACTTGGCAACGCGGTGCTGTTTTCGATTGGCCAGGCGTTTCGCCAGCAACAGTCCAAAGTCCTGTATTTCGCCGGCTACAAGAAGAACATTGATCGCTACAAGGTCGGCGACATCGAAGCTGCGGCGGATGTCATCGTCTGGTGCTGCGATGAATTGCCCGGGTTCACCCCCGGCCGGCCGCAGGACAAGACCTTCGTCGGCAACATTGTGCAAGCGATGGAAGCCTATGCATCCGGCCGGTTGGGCGAGCCGGCGATTGCGATGTGCGAGGCCGACCGCCTTATCGCCATCGGTTCGGACCGCATGATGGCCGCGGTCGGGCGCGCCCGTCACGACGTGCTCAAGCCCCATCTCAAACCCCATCATTTCGCCATCGGATCGATCAACTCGCCGATGCAATGCATGATGAAAGAGATTTGCGCACAATGCCTGCAAGCGCAGCGTGATCCCAAAACCGGCAAGATCAGTTATGTGTTCTCCTGCTTCAATCAGGATCAGGATCTCGACTGCGTTGACTTTTCGGCGCTGTCTGAACGTCTGAAGCAGAATTCGCTGCAGGAGAAACTGACGCGGCAATGGTTGGCGTACTGCCTGCCGGATCTGAAGAAGCAGCGCAGCCTGGTCTGAGCCCCTGTCATGGATGTGAAGCCGCTATGACAAAGTCGGCCCGGCGCCGCAGCTTGCGTCATTCCGGATCATGCGTTATCGCTGTTAATTCCTCATAATACGTTGAAAGCATTAGGTATTAGGCGATGCTAATGTTATTGTTGCAACGCACAATAGTTAGGCGTACAGTGCTGTCTCCGTTTTTGTGGAAACCTGCTACAACGCCTCCGTGCCGAAGTCTCTTCCTGTCCGCGTAAAAACCCCACCCCACTCCACGGGAACGGGCCCCGCAACGTCCAAATCATCGCTTGGATTGCTGACAATGACCGCGATGGGCATTGTCTACGGCGACATCGGCACCAGTCCGCTGTATGCCTTCAAGGAAGCCTTCAACGGTTCCCACGGATTGCCGTTGAACGAAGCCAACGTCCTCGCGGTGCTATCGATGATGTTCTGGTCGCTGATGCTGATCGTCAGCATCAAATATGTCGGCATCATGCTGCGCTACGACAACGGCGGCGAAGGCGGCATCCTCGCCCTGCTCGGCCGCGCCGAGCGCATGACGCGCCATCGGCCCCGCCTGGCAAAAACGGTTGCGCTTCTCGGTATTGTCGGTGCGTCGCTGTTTTACGGCGATGCCGTCATCACCCCGGCGATTTCAGTACTCTCGGCGGTTGAGGGCCTTTCCGTTGCGACACCCGCGCTGGAACATCTGGTCGTTCCCGTCACCGTAGGCATACTCATCGCCTTGTTTGTCATCCAGCGCCAAGGCACCGGCTCCGTCGGCAAGTTGTTCGGTCCGATTGCCATCGTCTGGTTTATCAGCCTAGCGATCCTTGGCGGCATCTCGATCGGCCAGACGCCGGCGGTGCTGGCGGCGCTCGATCCGCGCCATGCCCTGGGCTTTGCCGTGCATTCACCCGGCCTTACCTTCATTGTCCTCGGCGCGGTATTCCTCGCCATCACCGGCGGCGAAGCGCTGTACGCCGACATGGGGCATTTCGGACCGATACCGATCCGCCTCGCCTGGGCCGGACTGGTTTTCCCCTCCATCATGATCAATTACTTCGGTCAGGGGGCGCTGGCGTTGCGCGACGCCGAGGCCATCAAGAATCCGTTTTACCTGCTCGCCACGCCGGAGCTGCTGTTGCCGCTGGTGGCGCTCGCCACGGCGGCGACCATCATCGCCTCGCAGGCGACGATCTCCGGCGCGTTCTCGTTGACGCAGCAAGCCACCCGGCTCGGCTATCTGCCGCGCATTCCGACACTACACACCTCGAGCATGGAGCGCGGCCAGATTTACATCGCGCAGGTGAATTGGACCATGCTGGCACTGGTGATCATGCTGGTCCTCGAGTTCAAAACCTCCAGCGCCATTGCGTCGGCTTACGGCATCGCGGTATCGGGCACCATGGTCCTCACGACGGTTCTTGTCGGCATCGTCATCTGCCTGCTGCCGAAACGGCCCAACCCGATGTTGCTGGCAACGCTCGGGCTCATCGGCCTCGTCGAGCTGGTGTTTTTCGCTTCGAACGCAACCAAGATACTCGACGGCGGCTGGTTTCCCCTGCTCTGTGGCTTGATTTTGTTTACGCTGCTGACCACCTGGAAACGCGCCGAAACAGTGTTAACCGCCCACGATGCGCAGGGCGCGGTGCCGGTAAAGGACTTTTGCCGGATGTTTGGCGCCGACATCCCGCGCGTCCGGGGCACCGCGGTGTACATGTCGCCTGACCCGAACACCATCCCGACGGCGCTGCTGCACAATCTCAAGCACTACAAAGTGCTGCACGAGCGCATCGTTTTCCTTACCGTGGTCACCAGCGAACTGGCGCATGTGCCCGATTCCGGACGTACCGAGGTCAACGTCATCGAACGCGGCCGTGTTTACCAGACTGCACTGCATTTCGGCTTCATGGATGAAATCGACGTGCCCAGGGGCATGCTGTTGTTCTCCCGTCACGGCCTCGAGTTCGAGGACATGGACACCACGTTCTTCCTCGGCAAATCGACGCTGGCAAGATCGCTGCGGCCCGGATTGTTTACCTGGCGGCGCGAACTATTCCGCTGGATGCAGCGCAACGCCCCCGCAACGGCCGAGTATTTCAAGCTGCGCCCGGAACGCGTGATCGAACTGGGCACGCGGGTGGCGATCTAGGCATCAATCCGGACAGGCGGCTGACCGGTCGCAGGGACGCCGCGGCGCAGTTCAATCCCGTAACGCAGTCCCGGTACCGGCAGTCGCGAAGCGGACGCGATCGTGTTTGGCCATGAAATCCAGCCCGGCAACACGCGGCACGATGCCGTTGGGATTGACCCGGTCAATGCTGTAGTAGCCGGTGACGATGTGATCGAGCTTTACGGTTTCGGCGATACCCGGCACCTGGTACAGGTCGAGCAGGTAGTTCTGCAGGTTGTGATAGCTCGCAATCGGTCGCAAAGTGCACTTGAACACATGGTGGTAGGCGGCATCAAAGCGTACCAGCGTGACAAACAGCCGCCAGTCCGCCTCGGTCAGCGTATTGCCCACCAGGTAACGCTGCGACGACAGCCTTTGCTCGAGCACGTCGAGCGCCGTGAACACCTTGTCCACCGCGTCCTCGTAGGCCTGTTGCGTGGTGGCGAATCCGGTGCGGTATACACCGTTGTTGATATGCGTATAAACAAATTCGTTGATCTCGTCGATCTCACCGCGCAGCGCCTCCGGATAGTAATCGCCGGCGAGCGCACCGATGCCGTCGAAGGCGTGGTTGAGCATGCGGATGATCTCGGATGATTCGTTGTTGACGATGGTGCGCGTCTTCGTATCCCACAGCGTTGGCACGGTCACGAGACCCGAATAATCCGCCTTGGCCAGCGTGTACACCTCGTGCAGCCAGGTGACGCCGTTCACCGCATCAGCCGTACTGCCCGGAAAGCCTGTACCGAAGCGCCAGCCCTCGCGCCTGTCATTGGGCATGGCAGAGGCCATCGAAATCATCTGCTCCAGGCCTTTGAGCTTGCGCAGGATGATGGCGCGATGCGCCCAGGGGCAATTGTAGGCAACGTAAAGGTGATAACGCCCGGCTTCAGCCTTGAATCCCGATGCCCCGTCGGCGCTGATGCTGCCGCGAAACTGACTTTCCGGGCGCAGGAAACGCCCGGCGACCGGTTGCGGCCGCTGCTCCGTCCATTTTCCCTCCACCAGCATGCCCATGTCTTTACCTCTCCTTAAGTTATCGGTGCGGCTACTCGCCGCGCTTGAGCAGGTGATTGAGCACCACCTCCGTGATATGCGCCAGATGGTCCGCCTGCGCCACCGGCGACATCAGGTCGCGGCCGAGCACCGTCGACAGGGTATAGCGGTTGGACAGGTAAAAATAGCCCAGCGCCGCGATCATGATGTAGATCTGACCCGGATCAAGGCCGCTCCTGAACACCCCGCACTCCTGCCCGCGCACCAGCAAGTTACGCAGCATGCCCAGCGCAGGCGACACCAGGTCAGCAAGGCGGCGGGACTTTTTCAGGAATTTGGCCTGATGCTGGTTTTCCGTGTTGAGCAGCCGGATGAACGCAGGATGCGCGACGTAGTAGGTCCAGATGAACTCCACCAGCCGGCTGATACCCGCCACGGGGTCGAGATGGTCGAGCGTGAGTTTGGCCTCGGCACGCCAGAACGCGAGGTAAGCCTCTTCGAGCACCGCGACAAACAGCTTGTCCTTGCTGTCGAAGTAGTAATAGAGCATGCGCTCGTTGCTGCGGGCGCGCGCCGCGATCCGGTCCACGCGCGCGCCGCCGAGGCCGTTGCGGGCGAATTCGGTGGTGGCCGCGGCCAATATGCGCGCCTTGGTGCGCTGCGGGTCGCGCTTCGCCTTGTCGGTCGCCGTCTTGTCTGTCACGGGTTTGGGCATCACCTGTTTGCGTGCGCGCTTGATCGAACTGATAGGAGCAGTGTAGCCGAGTACCGCAAGCCCGGTCGGGGCCCGGCAATGCGGATCAGCGTGGCGCCGAAAGCTGCTCCAGTTGCGCCGCCAGCGCCGGATTGAGCCTGCGCAGGCGCTCGACGATCAACGGCAATTCGATGCGGCGGCCGAGCCGCGCATAGCTGACGCCGAGGCCGTACCAGGCCTCGGCCATGCCCGGCGCAATACCGGCGGCACTGGCGTAGTTGGGTGCGGCGCGATCGTACAGATTGATGTCACGAAAGCTTTCGCCCAGCAGAAAATAACTTGTAGCCGAGTCCGATTTGATCAGCAGGGCCTGCTCCAGCGTGCGTATCGCCCGCTCCGGCTCGTTTAGCGAACGATACGACTGCGCCAGCAGGTTCCAACTATAGATGTCGTCCGGACGCAACCGTATGACGGTCTGGTAGAAGGGTATGGCCTGCGCGTGCTGCGCCATTTGCGAGTGGGAGAATCCGGCGATCAGCCACCAATCGTGGTTGTTTGGGTCGCGCTTGATATTGTCGGTGGCGACCTTGAGCATGCCTTGCCAGTCGCGCCTCGCCTCGAGCTCGGCGACCTGCTTGACGTTGGCGTCATCGGCATGACCGGAGAGCGCGCTGACGACGTTGATGCCGGTGCTGACAAGCGACAAGGCGGTACAGGCGCCAATGCCCAGCGTCACCGCCAGCAACAACACCAACGTGGCGGCGCGCATCGCAGCAGCGCCCCCGCTCAGGCCGGTGGCAGACCCGGTTCTGATGGGTCAGACCTTGTTCTGATAGACGTAGGCCTGCTGCTTGACCGTGGACGCTTCATCACGGCGCGTGGCGTCAACATCGGCTTTTTTGTCCCACCACATGGCCCGCCCCTTTTTTTGCTCTTCCACGATCTGTGGCTTTTTTTGCAGCAGGTCGCGCATGAAAACGGTGATCTCGGACTCGTAATTGCGGTTCATGGCGGGCGCTCTTTGCGTGGTGGGTTGCGGTCAATCCAGCACAGATTATAACGCGTCATTGCCGCCCGACGCGCCTTGTCCGGGCTAGCTGAGACTCAGGCCCTGAGCAGGTCAATCGGCTGGAAACGCCCGCCCAGCGTGGCTTTCGCGTCACCACCCCACCATTTTTCAAGAACCGTGGCATACAGGCTGCGAAAATCCAGCGTATGGGCGAGATTGCCGTTGTCGAGCCGCTCGAGTGCCGGGGCGTGCCCGTACAGCCCGCCCCTGACCTGTCCGCCCATGGCGAAATGGACATTGGCGGTGCCGTGGTCGGTGCCGTTGGAGTTGTTCTCGGCGGCGCGCCGGCCGAACTCGGCATAAGTCATCACCAGCGCCGAGTTCCAGCGCTCGAGCTCGATCAAGGCGGACTTGAACGCGGCGAGGCCCTCAGCCAGTTGTTTCAGCAGGTTTGCCTGCTGGCCGGGCTGGTTCTGGTGGGTATCAAAGCCGTTCAGCGTCACGCGCACCGCAGCCACGCCGGCCTGGCTGGCGATGACCTGCGAGGCGGTGCGCAGCGCATTGCCGAATCCGCCGGCGGGGAATTCGGTGCGCAGGCTCACCCCGCTGCCGAGGTTGCCCGCCGCCTGCACGATCTCGCCTTCGACCTTGAGGATATGCGACAGCGCGGCATTGCCGCGTTTGGTCGAGGGCGTGGCGAGCCGCGCCTGGCGCATGAACTGCTCGGTATTGGCCAGCGCCACCGCGCGTGCGCCGCCGGCGAACGGGCCCATTTCCTGACTGCCGACCACCACGCCATCGGCGACAAAACCCCGGGGCACCGGGTTGCCGGCGAATGCGCGCGCCAGCCAGCCCTCATGCAGGTATTGCTCGCTGTTGGAGGCGGTTTCCCAGATTTCGATGGAGCGAAAATGCGATTGATTGGGCTTGGGATAGCCGAGGCCTTGTATCACCGCCAGTTCGCGTTGTTGCCACAAAGGCATCAGTGCGGCGAGCGACGGATGCAGCCCGGCGCGGTCGGACAACTGCAACACCTCGTCGCGCTTGATGGCAATGCGCGGACGCAGTCGGTAATAATTGCCGTCGGTGTAGGGCACGACCGTGTTCAGTCCGTCATTGCCCCCCTTGAGCTCAACCAGCACCAGCAGGTTGCGATAGGCATCGGCTGCTGCCGCCCGTGCTTCCGGCAGCCACGAGCTCACCACGGATGCGCCCGCCAGTCCCAGAAAGTCGCGTCGCTGCATGGCCTTCCCCTATTTCAGCTGATACGCCGGGTCGAGCACCAGCTGGCGCAGCCATTCCCTGCCGAGGGCACCCGCCGGCAGCGCACGCGCTTCGTTGGCAGGTTCGGTCGCCAGCACCGCCCGGCGCGCGAGGGGTGCGTAATCACCGAGGTCCCTGAACCAGGCCGTGCTGTCGAAACGGATATCGGTCAGCGCGCGGGCAAAGCGTTCACGCCCTTGCGGCCCGAGTTGCCCCTGGCCCTTGACCCTGGAAAAATCCCGCATCCTTGAATCTGCAGCGCCCGCCATCAAGGGCATTTCCTCGGCGCGGAACAGCCGCTCCAGAAACTGTTTGCGCGCCAGCAGCGAACTTGAATTGATCCACGCTTCGCCGCCCGGCCAGCCCTTGACATTGGGCGGCGCGAACAGGTTTTGCCCGAGGCCCGCAGTGACCAAGGCAAAGGGCAACGCATCGCCGGTCTCGAACTGAAAGCTGCGCAGCGTACCGACGACCAGATCAACCGGGGACTTGATCAGGCTGCCGCGCGCCTCGGCCGACCAGAACGACGGCGACAGCAGCAGCCAGCGCAGTGCGGTGCGGATGTCATAGCCGCTGTCGCGAAAGCGCGAGGCAATGCGCCCTACCTCGCGCTCATCCGGATCGGGCGAAACAAACTCGCGCCACAATTTGCGCGTGATGAACTCCGCGGTGGCCGGCCGCGCCAGCAAAATGTCGAGCACCGCATCGCCGTCAAAGTTACCCGAGCGGCCGAGCACGGTCTTGGTGCCCTCGTCATGCAAAAAAGGGCGCCAGCGGTAGGTCCCGGTATCCGGTTCTATCGACCAGCCGGTGAAGGCGCGTGCCGCCTCGCGTACATCGGTCTCACCATACTGACCCTCGCCGAGGGTGAACAACTCCATCACCTCCCGCGCAAAATTCTCGTTCGGCTGCCCTTTGCGGTTGCTGGCCGAATCGAGATACACGATCATGGCCGGGTCCTTGGAGGCGGCATGCAACAAGGCGGAAAAATTGCCCAGCGCATGCTGGCGCAGCATCAGGTTCTGCCGGTACATCAACTGCACATAGCGCACCTTTTGCTGGCTGGACACAAAGTGGTTGTGCCAGAACAGCGTCATGCGCTCGAGCAGCGGCGAGGGCGTCGCAACCATGCCGGCCAGCCACCAGCCGCGCAGCTCAAAGCCACGCCGCACCTGTTCCTGCTGGAAGGCCTTGCGCGCCTCTTCGCCGGCGGCGCGCAATTCGCGCGGCGGTGTCATGGCCTCGTTCACCCAGGCCGGGGCCGGCTGTAGCGCCGCGGTGTGTGACGGGCGCAACAGGCGTTCCACCGCCTGCTCGCGCGGCAACTGTGCGTACTGGGCAATTTCCCCCGGACTGGCACCAAAACCCGCGCGGTTCAGCAGATGTCGCGCTTCGTCAAACCCCATGCCCGCGGCGCTGGCGCGGCCGGTGTGCGAAAACACGAACACACCGAGGCCTATCATCAGCGCCCAGTAGGCAATGCGTAGCAGAAGGTTCTTCATCGCGCGCGGCTACGGTGACGGCCGGTCAGCGCCGCTGCGGCCGGCCCTGGCCGGGTCGAAAACCGCCTTGCTGGCCGCCGTAGATATCGCGACCGTGATCGCCGATGTCGCGGCGCAGTTGCTGCCGTTCGTCACGACTCATGCCGCGCCTGTCCTGGCCACC
>CAYLPI010000081.1:3250-16459 GCA_964385505.1 uncultured Bordetella sp. | reverse complement strand
AACTACAGGCCGCGCCTGCGGCGCAGGAGTTGCGCGCCGGGCAGCGCCAACGTTAGGCCTCATGAAAGTGACGCTCGACCACAATTGCATCATCCACCTAGTAAATCGGACAGAGATCGGAAAGAAGGTGGAAACGATTGTTCACGACGAGCAGAACCAGTGCTTCGTCGTAAATATCGGAGCGTCGGAAATGTGGGAAAGAGGAGTGCGCCCTAATCGGTACGACAAGTTCGAGGAGCTTCTAGAATCGGCCGGTATCGCGCATCTTCCGAGGCTAAACCCGCTGCTGATCTTGAATCTCACCTTCTGGGATAGGTGCGTTTGGGATAGCGATGAAACGAGAAGGCTCGCCGCCGAAATCGAAGCGGCTTTATTCGGAAACTCACAGCGTGTGGATATCGCTGCTGTGGGTCTGGATTCACCTGCGGCGAAGAAATGGGCCAATCAAATGTGCGATGTCCAAGGTATGTGGTGTCACATACGAAACGGCAACGACGTGTTCCTTACGACGGACGGGAATTTTTCCAAGGAATCGAAATTGCCAAAGTTGCTTGCTCTTGGGGCGGGCCGTATTTCCCACCCTCGGAACTATGAGGCATAACCTGCTGCTGCACCCGACGCGCACCTGCGGTGCGCGCGGGTGAGCGCTACGTTGGGCCTCAAGATTCTCGCGTCGTGGAATAATGGCGCATGGAGTTTGATAACGATCCAGTTAAGGCCACAATTAACCTCAAGAAGCACAAAGTCAGCTTCGAAGAGGCGGCCTCTGTCTTTGGCGATCCTATTGCGTATACGTTCGCAGATCCCGACCATTCGGTCGGCGAGGAACGGTGGCTTATGTTTGGCTTGTCGCGCATGGCGCGAGTTCTGGCGGTTATCTTTACTCACCGGCGTGGAAAATATCGCATTATCAGTGCACGCCGAGCTACACGACATGAAAGGAAAACCTATGAAGAAGGCTGAAGATATGCGCGCCGAATACCGGCGTGAAGACCTGGGAAAAGGTGTGCGCGGTAAGCACTTTGATGAATTCAAGAAGGGGAGCAACCTCGTCTTTTTGACACCGGAATTGGCTAAGATTTTTCCCACGAATGAAGCTGTCAATGCTGCGTTGAGTTCACTTGTTGGCGTCGCGCGCTCTGCGACAGGCCTAACATCGCGCTCAAGCGGACGCGCCACAAAGCGGCGCGCCGCTTAGCTCGGACGTTATACGTAGCTTGCCATCGCCATCAATGGTGACAAAAGGCACACAGACGCTTAAAATTGGTGGATGAAGCCATTCCGCTGGAACCCAGAGAAAAATGAGTCGCTCAAGGCGGCACGCGGAATATCTTTTGAAAATGTCGTTGTGTCTGTCGAATCGGGCGGGCTACTTGATACGGTGGATCATCCTAACCGAGCTCGGTATCCACGCCAGAAAGTCATGATTGTGGCAGTCGAAAACTACGCGTACCTGGTGCCTTACGTGGACGAAGACGACCATTACTTTCTTAAAACCGTAATTCCCAGCCGAAAGGCAACAAGGGAACTAGTGCATAAAGGTGAACCAGATGTCGAAACTTGATGCCTACGAACGAAAAGTATTGGCTGCATATGAAAGCGGCAAACTCAAGTCCGTCGCAACGAAGAGCGAACTGCAAAACCTCAAAGCAGCGGCAAGAGCCACCGCGATCAAAGATCGCAGGGTAAACATCCGTTTATCCTCTATTGATCTGGGCGATATTCAGGCCAAGGCGCTTGAGGAGGGGGTTCCGTATCAAACGTTGATAGCCAGCGTTCTCCACAAGTATGTAACAGGTCGCCTCTCCGATAAATCGCAACGTATAACAAGTCGCTTATCGCGGACGACCCGCAAACGGGCCGCCGGTTAGCAACGACGTTAGGCCGCTCAAGAAGTACTCGCATGACCAACTTCTTCGCGCGTCAAGGTGCTGCATACGCGAATGAGATGAAACGTTCTCTCGGCGCACTCGTCGGAATTGCACAGGGCATTCTCTGCGATCGGAAGCTCGCGGACGAGGAAGTTCAGTTCTTGAGCGCCTGGCTCACCGAGAACGACGCCATCGCCGCGGAATGGCCTGCAGATGTGGTTTATCAGCGGGTTCGTGCTGCGCTTGCCGACGGCATCATCACAGAGGCCGAGCGCGCCCATCTTGTGCAAACGCTCCAACAGCTGATCGGCGGCGCGCTTGAAGATCTTGCCGCTTCGACTCACGTCACAAGTCTTGCGTTCGACGACGTCCATCGCGTTGAGTTTCCCGGTGCGCGCTTCTGCCTCACGGGCGAGTTCGTATTTGCTCCACGCGAGAAGTGTGTCGTCGCAATTGAGCAGCGCGGCGGCGCAATAAGCGGTAATGTCACAAAGAAGCTCCGGTACCTCGTGGTTGGCGGCCTTGGAAGTCCGGAATGGAAGCATGGAAGCTTCGGGACCAAGATTGAGCAGGCCATCCGTTATCGGCGTGACGGATTGCCAATTCTCATTGTGCACGAGGACCGATGGGCCTCGTCACTATGAGCAACGAGCGGGCTAACTATCCGTCGCAGCGGACGCGCATGAAGCCGCGCGCCGCTGAACGGCAACGATGGGGGCTGCAGATTGCCATGAACGCGATGCTTGACCTTCATCAGCTTGCCGTGTGCGCCCTTTGCCGCCGCACGCATGTGCGACGGCTGGATGCGTTCGGCCCGGTGCTTCGCGACGATTTTGAGATAGCGACCGGTGACCTGGACTTTTGGGTCGAGTTTAAGGCGCTGGCGCCGGCCGACTATGCCAACGCCTGCTTCGCGCTCAAGGAGGGTCTTGAAGCCTTGTTCTCACGCTCGGTGGATCTGGTGATCCGGCGATTCGGTGGTCAATCCCTACTTCAAGGCGGGCGTCGAGGCCTCGCGCCAGCCGGTGTATGCGGGCTGAGGCGTCGGAGAAAAGGCGCTGTCATGTGAACCGTTGTCGCTGAAATAGAAGTCCGGATTCGCTCATTGCGCGTCGAAGACAAGACCGATCTATTACGCGACCTCATTGCCGACCTCGACGGGCCGGCTGATCCGGGCGTTGAGCGCGCCTGGCTGGAAGAGGCGCAGCGCCGGCACCGGGAAATGATTGAGGGCAAGGGGCAGCCGGTTCCCGGTGATGAGGTGTTTGCGCATGCGCGTGCACGCCTGAAGCGATGACCGGAGAGGTCTAGAACCCGCGCAATCCGTCGCTGAACACCCCGTATTTTTTCACGTGGTCGTTGTAGGCATCGAGCGCGGGGCCGTTCTCTTTTAGCCACTGCTCGCGCGCTCGATGACGGATTTGTTCATTGAGTGCCGGCTTATCCGGATTGGGCGAACTGAGACTGGTAACGCACTTTGCGGCAAGACGGGTTGTTCCCGGGGTTTTCATATTTCGGCCCGGTTCCTGCGAATGACCCGGCGCTTTGACGGCTAGCGCCTCTTGGCCGGTGGTTTTCCAGACAGCGCCACTTTTCCGGACACGCGAGTAACAGCGCGCGCCACGTCTGTGGCCGTGACTTTCGGAATGTCGGAGAAGTCGATATCTTCGTCGCGCATTGCCTTGATGCGGGACCAATCTGTTTTAGAGGTCTGAGGTTGTGTTCGCGGTTTGGTCATTTCGAATGGCGTCGCCGTCAGTGCGCTTTTAGACCGCGCGCTTGCGCGGCGAAAGTTTGACTGAGTAAGCGGCTATTTCTTCGCGTAGCACCTGGCGCAGGGTGTCGGCGGGGACATCGTCTTGGCGGGTGATGTGGTCCTTTAGCGCAATATTGATGGCCGTTTGGCAGTTGCCGCCGCCCTCTGCGTGAACCCGACGGCGGAACCAGTCGAGGATTTCGTCGTCCACGCGGAGGGTGATGCGGGTCTTGCCCTTTGCCACCGTGGCGATCGGGCCACGCTTTGCACGGGAAAAATCGTATTCACTTTTCATCTGTCACCTTGCTCGTAATCCCTGCGTTCGGCCGGGGTGGTTAGCCGCGCGGAAAAATTGTATGCACGTTTGTGCACAACGTCAAAATACATGAAAACCTCCCAGATTCCGGGTTCGCTTCGCGCACCGGAATGCCAGGACGGGTGAGGTGGCCGCACATTGCGGCCGGCTCGAATGGCTGGAAAGGCAGGGCTGTCGCGGCTTTGCAGTTATTTGTTATGCTTAAAAGCATGAGTACGACAGACAAAATCCGCTGGAGCGGTGAGGTGCTGGGGGTGCAGCCGCGCATCCGGCTGATGCGTTCGTTTGACGAGCGCAGCCATGCGTATATGGGCTATGTGCTGTTCATGCGCGGCGATGCAAAGGGCGAGGAGCGCGAGTTCACGGTGGGCATCGGGCCCGCGGCGCAGGCGAAGCATGGTTTTCGCGCCGGTGACCGGGTCACCGGCATCGCCGTGCCGGTGGCCGATGCGCGCATCGAACCGGTGATGTTCTACAAGAGCAGCGCATTGCAGATGACGCACCGCCCGGCTGCGCCGCGTCCGCCCGCACCGCCGTGGCAGGACGCACCGCCCGGGCTGCCGGTGTATCGCGAGCGCGGCCACCGCCGTCTTGCCGCCAATACCTGGGAGAGCACTTGCCGCGGCTGCATCTGGGGCTGCCGCATGCCGGTGGAGCTCACCCCCGACAGTTGGAAGCGCAACGAACACGAGTACCGCATCGAGACCTTTTGCTACGGACCGAAGTCGTGCGCGCTGTATCGCGCCGGGCCGACGCGCACCGTACCCGGGCGCGGCGGCATGGCGTGGGAAGAAGATGACGCGGTGGAAGCGGAGT
This sequence comes from uncultured Bordetella sp., assembly GCA_964385505.1. GTDB lineage: Bacteria > Pseudomonadota > Gammaproteobacteria > Burkholderiales > SG8-39 > CAITSH01. The sequence goes on along the minus strand of CAYLPI010000081.1, from coordinate 11,700 downwards.
ATGTCGGGCATCGCGGGCCGGATGATTGATCTGCTGACCCCCGCCCATGGGGCGGATACCACGGATCGAGAGTACGGCCTTTTCCTAAATACAGTATTACTGCTATACTGCAAAATATGAAAGCAACCGTCATCATCAACAGCCGGGGCGTGGTCACGCTGCCGGCAAAGCTTCGTGAGGCGATGGGGCTGAAGGCTGATGACCGCCTGATTGCCGAAACGACACCCGAAGGCCTGTTGCTTCGCCCGACCATTACCCTGCCCATTGAGTTGTTCACTGCGGCACGTGAGCGTGAGTTCGACGCAGCCGAGGCAGAGTTGGCGACAGCGCTGGTAGCAAACGAGCCTGCGCCAAAGCGCCCGGCTAAACGCAGCGCCATAAAACGCCGCTGATACCAAACCCAAACTGACACTGCGGGTCTGCGCCATGCGCATTTTTCTGGATGCGAACATTCTGTTTTCGGCGGCAAAATCTGACGGCGCCGTGCGTGAGCTGCTGCGCCTGGCGCGACACGCCGGACACAGCCTCTGGATCGACGATTACGTTGCAACAGAGGCCAGGCGGAATCTACTTGGCAAAGGCCCCGAAGCGATTGCCGCGTTGGATGTGCTGCTCACACAAGTGAATATCAGCGTAGCGCAGGCGCCCGGGTCTGCCCGCAGCGAACTTGACTGGCTGCCCGAAAAAGACCGTCCGGTGCTCGCCGCCGCAATACGCCTTGGCTGTGATGTGCTGGTCACCGGTGATCGTTCGCACTTTGGTGCCGGCTATGGCAAGACATTCGGCGCCGTGCGCATTCAATCACCCCGGTCCTTGCTCGACGCACTCAACGCCAGATAATAACGACTCCAATCGCGAAGGATGGCTGGAAACCAGCGCCAGTCGGGCATTTCCAGCCATCGTCATATGACACATCGGGTGTTGTACAGTGCGGGTTGTTGCCACTGCTGATGCACCGCGCGTGCACACCCCCGCCATCGTGAACACCTTGCCCATCACTTTCGTCCTGTCTTGCCGCCGCCTTGTTGCGGTGCTTGGCTTGGCCGCCGCCTGCCTCGCACCGCTCGCGCATGCGCAAACACCACTCGCCAAACCCGAGCGCGCGCCCGACGTGCCCTATCAGCCGACCAATGACGAGGTGGTGGTGGGCATGCTCAATCTTGCCAGGGTCGGCGCCAGGGACATCGTCTATGACCTCGGGTGCGGTGACGGGCGCATTGTCATTGCGGCGGTAAAAGAGCGCGGGGCGCGCGGCGTATGCGTTGAGATCGACCCCAAGCTGGTGGCGCTGGCGCGCGCCAATGCGCGCAAGGCCGGCGTCGAGGACCGCATCAAGTTTCTGACCCAGGATTTGTTCAAGACCGATTTTCGCGAAGCCACGGTGGTGATGTTGTTCTTGTGGCCCGAGGTCAACCTCAAGCTGCGGCCGCAGTTGCAGCGCGAGCTGGCGCCGGGATCGCGCGTGGTGTCGCACATGCACACCATGGGCGACTGGCCGCCGGAGAAAACGGTGCAGATCAAGGCCACCGATCGTGAGCGGGTGATTTATTTGTGGACGATTGGCAAACCGGCTGGCGGAACAAAGTAGGCGATTTGGCGTTGGACAAAGCCACGGCGAGGCTTTAACCTTTGTCCGCGCTGCCGATGGCTGCGCTGCGGGTGAGGAACCTGGCTCAAATCACCTTGTCATTCCGAGCGCAGCGAGGAATCTGCTTTTGCCTTAACAGCAGATTGCTCGCTGCGCTCGGAATGACAGGATTTCGCGGCGTCCAATTACAATCGCTTCGATAAAAAAATCACCCAGGAGGCTATCGTTTCTGCACAATTGAGTACGGCCACACGCACGTGGCCGGTCGAGGGCTTTACCCGCGTTCCGTACTGGGTGCTCAACGACCCGGCCATTTACGCGCGCGAACAAGCCGCTATTTTTCGCGGCAAGGCCTGGCATTACCTCGGGCTCGAAGCCGAGGTGCCGGAGCCGGGCAATTTCAAGAACACCTTCATCGGCGACATGCCGGTGATCTTGACGCGTGCCGAGGACGGCAGTCTGCACGCCATGCGCAACCGCTGCGCCCATCGCGGCAACCTGGTGGTGCGCGAGACCTTTGGCAAGGTGAAAGAGCTGTACTGCGTCTATCACGCCTGGGTGTTCGACCTGAAGGGCGGGCTCACCGCGGCGGCGTTTCGCAAGGGCATTCGCGGCGAGGGCGGCCTGCCGGCCGACTTCGATATGGCCGAGCACGGCCTGCATACGCTGCGCGTCGCCAATTTTCACGGCATGGTGTTCGCCACCTTCTCGGCCGACGTCGAACCGTTTGAAGAATGGATCGGCGAGGTTGGCGAGGGCATGCGCCGCGTGTTGTGCAAGCCGCTGAAGGTGCTCGGCTATGACACCCAGCGCATCAAGGCCAACTGGAAGTCGTATCACGAGAACCCGCGCGATGCCTATCACGCCAATATCCTGCATACCTTTTACGGCACGTTTGGATTGTCGCGCCAGTCGCAGGAGTCGCGCATGATCCTCGACAAGGCCGGGCGGCATGTGTACTTTTACACCAAGGCCGGCACCGAAAAAGCCTCCACTGATTACAAAGAAACGGCCTCGGCGCTGCGCTCGCACAACGACCAGTTCACGCTCGAGGACATGAGCCTGCTGAAGCGCGTCGATGAGTTCGGCGACGGCATCAGCATACAAATACTCACGCTGTACCCGGGTTTTGTCATGCACCAGATCTCCAACAGCTTTGCCACGCGCCAGCTCATTCCGCGCGGGCCGCACGAGGCCGACCTGGTGTGGACCTACTTTGGCTACGCCGACGATACCGACGCGATGACCGCGCTGCGCCTGGCACAGGCCAATCTTGCCGGCTCGGCCGGCATTGTGTCGGTGGAGGACGCCGCCGTGTGCGAAATGATAGACCGCGCCATCGGCGACGGCGAGGACGGCATGTCCTTCCTCGAGATGGGCGGCAAGGGCCTCGAGAGCGGCGGCGACAGCAAGCTGTCGGAGCGTGCGCTGCGCAATTTCTGGAACGTCTATCGCCAGGACATGGGGCTGTGAACGCCATGACAGATACCTCCGCCAGCCCCGTGAACACCAATCCGCTGCTCGACACCCACCATCGCGCCGTCGAGAACCTGATTTATGAATGGGCGCGCGCCATCGACGAGAACCGCGTCGAGGACATCGCCGCGCTGCTGACCGCGGACGGCGGCTACAAGGTGCAGTCGCGCTTTAACACCGACCGCGGCCTGCCCCTCGCCGTGATCGACTGCAAGTCGCCGGCGCAACTGCGTGACCGCATCAAATCGATGCGCATCGCCAACGTCTATGAGCCGCACCACTACCGCCACATCATCAGCGGCGTGCAGATCATCGGCGAGACCGGCGGCGTGCTGGAGGTGCGCTCCAACTACATTGTCGTGCGCACCATGGACCACGACGGTTCGATGAAGGTGTTTTCAAGCGGGCAGTGCCGCGACCGCGTGGTGATGGGCGACACCGGCCCGCGCTTTGCGCAGCGGCACGTGGTGTTTGACTCACGGGCGATAGAGACGTTGCTGGTGATTCCGCTGTAACAGCAGATGAAAACCATTCAGTAGCACCGCCCCGCCCCCGTCAACGGGGAAGAAAGCGCAAGACAGTAAGACAGTAAGACAGTAAGACATTAAAACAGTAAGACACCAGGACACCAGGACACTCAGACACCAAGACACTCAGACACTCAGACACTAAGACACTAAGACAGCATGAAAAAGTACGCGCGCGTCAAAGCCACGCACGCGACCACACCAACCGGAGGAGCAAGAAATGTTCAGCCGATTTTCTGCAACAAGCCTCGCCGCCGCACTGCTCGCGCTCGGCGCCCTATTCACCACCACCGCCCCCGCCCAGGCCCAGGCCTGGCCGCAAAAGACCATTCGCATCATCGTGCCCAATCCGGCCGGCGGCAGTGCCGACCTGATGCCACGCTTGTTGGCCGAGCCCATGAGCAAGCTCCTCGGCCAGCCGGTGATCATAGAAAACCGCGTCGGTGCGGCCGGCAATATCGGCGCGGAGTTTGTCTATAACGCCGAGCCCGACGGTTACACGCTGCTCGCCGCGCCGCCGCCGACGCTGACCATCAACATCAGTCTTTACCCCAAGCTCGCCTACGACTCGACACGCTTCATGCCGGTGTCGGTGCTCTCCACGGTGTCCAATGTGCTGATGGTGCATCCGTCGCTGCCGGTCAATACGGTCGAGGAACTGATCGCCTACGCAAAGGCCAACCCGGACAAGCTCACCTACGCCTCGCAGGGCAGCGGCTCCACCGCCCACCTCACGGCCGAGTTGTTCAAGATGAGAGCGGGCGTCAACCTCACCCACGTGCCCTACAAGGGCGACGCGCCGGCGATCACCGATCTGCTCGCCGGCCGCGTTGATGTGATGTTCGGCAACATCGGTGCGACGGCGCAGCACATCCGCTCCGGCCGGCTGCGCGTGCTGGCGGTGACGAACAAGGCGCCGCTCGCCGCGCTGCCGGGCGTGCGGGCGATGAACGACATTGTGCCCGGTGTGGTGTCCACCACCTGGTTTGGCGTCGTGGCGCCGCCCAAGACACCGCTCGAGATCACGCAAAAGCTGTCGGCCACCATCGCGCAGGTATTGCGCCAGCCGGAGATCATCAAACGCCTGGCCGAGTTCAATGCCGACGCGGTGGGCAACACGCCGGACGAAATGGCCGCGCATATGAAAGAGGACACCGAACGCTGGCGCACGGTGATCCGGGCGGGCAAGCTGAGCGTGGATTAGTCGGCGGGACCGCCGTTCAAAGCCCGAGCAGCCGGCGCGCGTTGCCCTCGAGTACCAGCGACTGTTCTTCGGCGTTGAAGCCGGGGTGGGCGGTGACGACTTCGACCGGCTTTTCGTAGGCGATCGGAAAGCAGTAGTCGCTGCCCATCATGATGCGGTCGGCGCCGACGAGGTCTTTGAGGTATTGCAGCGGCTGGTCGGCGTAGGTGATGGTGTCGTAATAAAAGCGCCGCAGGTATTCCATCGGGCCGAGGGCGCAGCCATAGGGCTCGCGGCGTTTGTCGTAACCGCGCTGCAGCCGGCCTATCAGGTAGGGAAAGGCGCCGCCGGCGTGCGGCAGCACCCAGGTCAGTTTGGGAAAGCGGTCGAGCACGCCGCCGAATATCAGGTGGCCGGCGGCGATGGCGGTCTCAAACGGATTGCCCAGCAGATTGTGCAGGTAGAACCTGGACAGGCGCTCGTGGCCGATGACATGGCTGGGGTGCAAAAAGACCGGCAGGCCGCTCGCTTCGATGGCCTCATAGACCGGGAAGAATTTTTCGTGCGACAGGTCGAGGCCGCAGATCTGCGTGGCAAGGTACACGGCCCGCGTCGAGGGCAGTTTGGCCACGCGTTCGAGTTCGCGCACCGCGAGGTCGGGCTCGCTCATCGGCAGCGTGGCAAAGTTGATCAGTTTGCCGGCGTGCTTGATGCAGGCCGCGCCTGCGGCGTCGTTGTAGATTTCGCACAGTTCCTGCGCAAACGCACGCTGCGCCCAGTCGGTCATTGGCAGCGACAGCGACAGCGCGTGCACCGCCACGCCCTGCTGCGCCATGGCCTCGATCCGCGCGTCCATGTCGATGAACTGCGGCAGCAGCGGCGGTAGCGTGATCTCGTCAACGATCAGCGTCGGGCCTTTGCCGGGGATTTCCTTGTAGGTCGCGCCGCTGGCCGGGCCGGCCTTGGCGATGGCCTGGAGGAATTCTTTGGGATAAAAATGCGCGTGAATATCAATCGGGCTGTTGCCGTGGCTGTGGCCATGGTCGTGTGCGTGGGTCATGGTGCATCCTTGGTTTTTAGGGGCGGGCGGGTCGCCGCAAGGGTTCGCCGAGTTTGCCGGCCCTGGCCGGCGTGCGGATTATCTCGCGTTATAAGGCCGCGTTGCATGCAGGCGCACACTGATGCCCAGCGCCGCCGCGGCATCGATGAGGCGATCGAGCGTAAAGACGTCGTTGCCGCCGCGCAACCGGCTGACCTGGGCCGGCGCAAGGCCGAGCAGCGCGGCCGCATCCTCGCGCGTGAGCGCGAGTTGCTGCAGTCGTTCGATGATCTTGTCGCGCACCTGGGCGCGCAGGGCGACACTGGGGGATTTGGGCATGGCAACAGACTCCGCTGGTAATAGTGACAAAAATGTCACTAAAATATACCGCAAATGGCCGCCCGGCGCGGCTTTTCTATTTTGAATGTTTCGAATTGTCGGCGCCGCTCGAAAAGGTCACGAGATTCCGAGCCGCAATGAAGTCATTTACCTGCAGACCGGCCCCGGCGTTCCGGCGGACCGTATTGCGCGCCTGACCCAGGCCGCGACCAGGGCAATAGAGAACCCGGAAAACTTCGAAAAACAGAAAAAATTCGGTGTCTGTGCCAAGGTCATCACCGCCGCCGGGTTGAAGGCGCAGATCGCCGAGCGCTACGGTTTTGTCAGCGAGTACACGTCGGAACTGGTCGGGAAACAGCCAAGGGCGCAACACCCCCTCACAGATCGCGCTCCCCCGTCGCAGCTAAGCAACGAAGAATCGCCACCGAAACGAATAGAATGCGGGTATGAAAAAACTCCTTATTCGCGGCGCCCGCGTGCTCGACCTCGATGGCGACACCGACATGCCGCCGGTGCAGGACATCCTGATAGCCGGCGACAGCATTGTCGCCGTCGGCCCCGATCTGTCTGCGGAACAGCATGCCGGCGCCGGTGAGATCGAGGTGATCGGGGCCGGCGGCAAGCTGGCCATTCCGGGCCTCATCAATTCGCACTATCACTCCAACGACATTCTTGCCCGCGGCATGATGGAAGACCTCGCGCTCGATTCGTGGAGCATGATGGCCAGTCCCCTCGGCACGCGCCGCAGCCTGGCCGAGGTGCGCGCCCGCACCCTGGTCGGCGCCATCGACTGCCTGCGCAACGGCATCACCACGGTACAGGACTTCAGCAATTTCGCGCCGTCGAACGAAGAGGTGCTGGACACCATACTCGAGGCCTATGCCGATGCGGGCATACGCGTGATTTTCTCGGTGACCGTGCGCGACAAATCGCAAATGGACACCATTCCGTGGATTCGCGACATCGCGCCGGCCGACATGCACGCCGCCATCGGCAATAACGTCGAGGCACCGGGGCCGCAGATGGAATTCGTTGAAGACCAGATCGCGCGCGTCGGCGACAAGGGCGGCATGCTGCAATGGGCGCTCAGCCCGTCGGCGCCGCAGCGCTGCTCGCCCGAACTGCTCGAGGCGGTGGCCGCGTTATCAAAAAAACGCGGCTTGCCGGTGTATACCCACGTCTATGAAACGCGCATCCAGCGCATTTTTGCGCAGGAATACCTCAAGGATTACGGCGGCTCGGCGATTCGCATGCTGCAGGCCACCGGACTGCTCGGGCCGAATGTGTCGATCGCCCACGGCGTCTGGCCGGAGCACGATGAAATCGAGCTCATCGGCGAAACCGGCACCAACGTCGTGCTCAACATGCTGAGCAACCTCAAGTTGAAAAGCGGCGTGGCGCCGGTGATGGATTACCGCGCCCAGGGCGTGAACCTCGCGCTCGGCTGCGACAACTGCAGTTGCAGCGATGTGCAAAGCCTGATGCAGGTGATGAAGCTGTTCTGTTTGCTGACCTCGGTCAGCACGCCGGGCAGCACCGGTGTCACGGCAAAGGATGCGTTTCGCGCCGGAACGCTGGGCGGCGCGCGCGCCGCAGGCCTCGCCGGTGTGCTCGGGGCGATCAAGCCCGGACACAAAGCCGACCTGGTGCTGCTCGATCTGGCCGACATCGCCTACGTGCCCTTCAATAGCGCATTGCGCCAACTGGTGTTCTCCGACAGCGGCCGCGCCATCGACACCGTTATCGTCAACGGCCGGCCGGTCATCGAGAACCGCCGCTTGCTGAGCCTCAATGAGGCGGCGCTGCGCGCGGAGGTCGAATCGCTGATGCCGGCGGTGCGCACCGAATTTACGCGCCTGCGCGGCGGCTACGACAAGGCGCAACCGTATCTTGACGAAGTGCAGAAACGCGCCTGGGCGATGCCGCTGAGCGTGCACCGCCACGTCGGCGCGCCGCAGACGGCGATGCTGCCGCGTAAGGGCCGCGGCCGCTAGATTCACCGCAGACCGGCTGGAAATGCCCGCCAGGCGGTCGTTTCCAGCGTGCAGCCCTAGCACGGCAAGTCTGACGAACCCATCAGGAATTCATCGACCGCCCTGGCACACTGCCGACCTTCGCGGACGGAGGGCGGGGTTTCGCGAAGCACTGCTTCGCGCCGGCCGACGCTCCGATCGCCTACCGGCGATCGGTGGGCGATCCGTTACCTCGGAAGATCCGATCTGCCCATAAGAAATTCGTCGACGGCCCTGGCACACTGCCGACCTTCGCGGACGGAGGGCGGGGTTTCGCGAAGCACTG
>CAYLPI010000081.1:1254-3150 GCA_964385505.1 uncultured Bordetella sp. | reverse complement strand
GATCTGCCCATAAGAAATTCGTCGACGGCCCTGGCACACTGCCGACCTTCGCGGATCGCCCAGACCACCAGCGACTGCCCGCGCCGCATGTCACCGGCGGCGAAGACCCCTGGCACCGAGGTGGCATAGCAACCGTCACCATCGGTGGTGGCTTTGGCATTGCCGCGGGCGTCCTTTTCGACGCCGAAGGATTCGAGCACGGTCTGCACCGGGCTGACAAAGCCCATGGCGAGCAGCACCAGGTCGGCTTTCATTTCGTGCTCTGAGCCTGGCACTTCCTGCATCTTGCCGTCCTTCCACTCGACGCGCGCGGCGATGAGCCTGGTGAGCTTGCCGTCCTTGCCTTCAAAACGCTTGGTGGCGACGGCCCAGTCGCGCTCGCAGCCTTCTTCGTGCGAAGAAGAGGTGCGCAGCTTGGTCGGCCAGTAGGGCCAAACCAGCGGCTTGTTCTCGGTCTCGGGCGGCTGCGGCAATAATTCGAACTGCGTCACGCTGGCCGCGCCGTGGCGGTTGCTGGTGCCGACGCAATCAGAGCCGGTGTCACCGCCACCGATGACGACGACGTGCTTGCCGGTGGCCATGGTCTGCGCCGCAAGCTTGTCGCCGGCGTTGACCTTGTTTTGCTGCGGCAAAAATTGCATGGCGAAGTACACGCCGTCGAGCTCGCGCCCCGGCACCGGCAGGTCGCGCGGCAGCTCGGCGCCGCCGGCGATGATGACGGCGTCGAATTCAGCCCGCAATTGTTCCGGCGTGACGCTCGCCTTGCTGTCATTGCCGATAATGGCGGGCAACGCGTCCTTGCCGGCGCCTTTGCCAACGAACACGCCGGCGCGAAACTCGACGCCCTCGGCCTGCATCTGCTCGACGCGGCGGTCGATGTGCGATTTTTCCATCTTGAAGTCGGGAATGCCGTAGCGCAGGAGACCGCCGATGCGGTCGTTCTTTTCGAACACCACGACATCGTGGCCGACGCGCGCGAGTTGCTGCGCGGCGGCAAGGCCGGCGGGACCGGAGCCGACGATGGCGATTTTCCTGCCGGTCTTGTTGCTCGCGGGTTGCGGCAGCACCCAGCCGTTCTGCCAGGCCTTGTCGATGATGGCGTGCTCGATCGACTTGATGCCGACGGCGTCGTCGTTGATGTTGAGCGTACAGGCCGCTTCGCACGGCGCCGGGCAGATGCGGCCGGTGAACTCGGGGAAGTTGTTGGTCGAGTGCAGCGTGTCGATGGCGTTCTTCCAGTCCTGCCTGAACACCATGTCGTTGAAGTCGGGAATGATGTTGTTGACAGGGCAGCCGGTGGTGCAGAACGGAATGCCGCAATCCATGCAGCGCGCGCCCTGCACCTTGGCCTCTTCGTCGGCAAGGTGGACGATGAACTCGTGGTAGTGTTTTTTGCGCGCGACGGGTTCTTCGGCCGCTTCGTGCAGCCGCTGGTATTCGAGGAATCCGGTTACTTTGCCCATGTTCTGTGTCTCATCATCCGATTAGTGGTCAGCCGCGACCAAGCGTGAGGTTAAGGCTCAGGCCACGGCCTTGCGGCCGGCGGCGGCGATTTCGCCCAGCGCGCGCTTGTACTCGTGCGGGAAGACCTTGACGAAGCGCGTGCGGAACTGCGCCCAGTTGTCGAGGATCGCGCGCGCGCCGCGGCTGCCGGTATAGCGGGCGTGGTTGTCGATAAGGCGGCGCAGCGTGACCTCGTCGGCTTCGCCGAGGTGCCAGACGTCGCGCGACACCTTGGCCTGTTGCTCGCCCTCGGCCAGCACCGGCCCCAACTCGACCATGGCCTGGTTGCAGTGCTTGGCGAATTCGCCTGACTGGTCGAGCACGAAGGCGATGCCGCCGGACATGCCGGCGGCGAAGTTGCGCCCGGTGCCGCCCAACACGACGACCACGCCG
>CAYLPI010000081.1:0-1244 GCA_964385505.1 uncultured Bordetella sp. | reverse complement strand
GGTCATGTATTCGCAGCCGTGGTCGCCCACGCCCTCGACCACCGCATTGGCACCGGAGTTGCGCACGGCAAAGCGCTCGCCGGCGACGCCGCGGAAATAGGCTTCTCCGGCAATGGCGCCATAGAGTGCCGTGTTGCCGGTGATCGTGTTCTCGACCGGGTTGCCGCGGAATTTCGGCGAAGGCTGTACGCTGATACGACCCCCGGACAAGCCCTTGCCGGTGTAGTCGTTGGTTTCGCCGACGATCTCCAGGGTCACGCCCTTGGCGAGGAAGGCACCGAAGCTCTGGCCCGCCGTCCCGGCAAAGCGGATGTGGATGCTGTCATCGGCAAGGCCGGCATGGCCGTGGATGCGCGCGATCTCGCCCGAGAGCATGGTGCCGGCGGTGCGGTTGATGTTGCGTATCGGCATGTCTATGGTGACGCGTTCGCCGCGGTCGATGGCCGGTCGCGCCAGTTCGATCAGGCGGTGATCGAGCGCCTTTTCGAGACCGTGGTCCTGGCCCTCGACGTTGCGCCGCGCGACCGAGGCCTCGACATCGGGCTGGTAAAAGACGCGCGAAAAATCGAGGCCCTGCGCCTTCCAGTGCTCGACACCCTTTCTCATGTCGAGCAGGTCGGCGCGGCCGATGAGTTCGCTGTACTTGCGCACGCCGAGCTGCGCCATGATCAGGCGCGCCTCTTCGGCGACAAAGAAAAAGAAATTGATGACGTGTTCGGGCTTGCCCTGGAATTTCCGGCGCAGCACCGGGTCTTGCGTCGCGACGCCGACCGGGCAGGTGTTGAGATGGCACTTCCTCATCATGATGCAGCCTTCGGCGACGAGGGGCGCCGTGGCAAAGCCCACTTCGTCGGCGCCGAGCAGCGCGCCGATAATGACGTCGCGTCCGGTTTTCATCTGGCCGTCGGCCTGCACCCGGATGCGGCCGCGCAGGCGGTTGAGCACCAGCGTCTGCTGTGTTTCGGCCAGCCCGATTTCCCACGGGCTGCCCGCGTGTTTGATCGAGGACCATGGCGATGCGCCGGTGCCGCCGTCATGCCCGGCAATCACGACATGGTCGCTCTTGCACTTGGCGACACCAGCGGCGATGGTGCCCACACCGATTTCGCTGACCAGCTTGACACTGATGCTGGCGTGCGGGGCCACGTTCTTCAGATCGTGGATTAGCTGCGCCAGATCCTCGATCGAATAAATGTCGTGGTGCGGCGGCGGCGAGATCAGGCCCACCCCGGGCACGGAATAGC
>CAYLPI010000080.1:11734-16528 GCA_964385505.1 uncultured Bordetella sp. | reverse complement strand
CCGGCGTTGTCGGTGATCGGGCCGTAGGCGTCGAGCGCGACGATGATGCCGGCCATCGACAGCATTGAGGTCGCGGCGATGGCGATGCCGTAAAGACCGCCCAGCTTGTAGGCGAGCAGGATGGAGACACAGACCGAGAGCACCGGCCAGGCGCAGGACTTCATCGAGATGCCGATACCGGCGATTATGTTGGTGGCGTGGCCCGTGGTCGAGGCCTGCGCCACGTGACGCACCGGGGCAAACTCGGTCGCCGTGTAGTACTCGGTGATCACAACCATCAGCGCGGTCAGCACCAGGCCGACCATGGCCGAACCCCACAGGTGCCACACGGTGATGAGGCGCTTGCCGTCGCCCATGTCAAAGGGCACGTTGGCCACCACGTCACCCATGATCCAGTAGGTGATCGGCACGAAGGCGACGGCCGAGAGCGCGCCGGCGACGATCAGGCCGCGGTACAGCGCACTCATGATTTTCTTGCCCGGAATGATCTTGACGCACATGCAGCCGATGACCGAGGCAATGATGGAGAAGCCGCCGATCACCAGCGGGTAGATCACCGCCGCGGAGGATTCGGTCTTTACCATCAGCGCGCCGAGGATCATGGTGGCGATGAGGGTCACGGCATAGGTCTCGAACAGGTCGGCGGCCATGCCGGCGCAGTCACCGACGTTGTCACCGACGTTGTCGGCGATAACGGCAGGGTTGCGCGGATCGTCCTCGGGAATGCCGGCCTCGACCTTGCCGACGAGGTCGGCGCCGACGTCAGCGCCCTTGGTGAAAATACCGCCGCCAAGTCGCGCGAAAATCGAGATGAGAGAACCGCCGAAACCGAAACCGATCAGCGGCTTGATGACATCGGCGAGCGGCGCGCCGTGCGCGCCGGAGGCGACGAGGATGGCGTAGTAGCCGGCGACCCCCAGCAGGCCAAGGCCCACGACCAGCATGCCGGTGATGGCACCGCCGCGAAAGGCCACCTGCAAGGCCTCATCGAGGCCGGTGCGGGCGGCCTCGGCGGTGCGCACGTTGGCGCGCACCGAAACGTTCATGCCGATATAGCCGGTGGCACCGGAAAGGATGGCACCGAGCGCGAAGCCCCAGGCGGTGAGCCAGCCCAGGCCGGGCACCAGGCCGACAACGAGGAACAGGATCACGCCGACGATGGCGATGGTGGTGTACTGCCGGTTAAGGTAGGCCATGGCGCCGGCCTGAATCGCTGCGGCGATTTCGCGCATGCGGTCGTTGCCGGTGGGCAGGGCGAGTATCCACTTGGTGGACACCGCGCCGTAAATGATCGCGAAAACAGAGCACGCGAGCGCGAACCAGAGACCTGCAGACATAATTTCTCCCTAAACTTTGTGAATGGCTTTTTTGACGTCTTGCTTGCGGTTGCCTTGCTGCTGTTGCCTTGCTGCTGTTGCCTTGCTGCTGTTGCCTTGCTGCTGTTGCGTTGCTGTTGCCTGTTGCCGTGGCGGCCGATTCTTGTCGATCGCGCGCCAGTCCGCTCATTACAAAGATTCCGATTGCGAATATGCGGAAAGCGCAAAATTATAGCAGCCCGCACCCCCGCCGGCATAGCCCGAATTCGGCCGGGTGTCGTCCCGGATTGCCATTCTGCTCTCCGGCTTGACGCACCAGCGTGCACGCCCCTCCCGCAGTGCCAGGCTGGCGCGCATCAGGCGTACATCGGCTTGCCCTCGGAAAGCCGGATCCAGCCTTTTGCTATGCGATACACCAGCCAGATCGCAGTGGCGCCGAGGACAAAAAAGCCGACCACGACCACCATCAGCACCAGGCCGATCACGCTCCACAGCAGACAAAACCAGAACGTGCGCATCTGCCAGCGAAAATGCGATTCCAGCCAGGTTCCGGCGATCTCATCTCGTTTGATGTAGTTGATTACCACGGCGGCAACAAGCGTGATCCCGACCAGGAACGAGGCCGCCTGCAGCGCATACACCAGGGTGGTGAGCTGGCGCGCCGCGTGTACAGCGGCCGTATTCGCGCCGTCGGCCGGTACAGCGTCGTCGGTCTCATTCATCGCACTTTCCCGCGCTTGGGCGTGCGACAACGCATCTGGCTTTGCGCCGGAGACATCAACGCTCCGGCACGCCGTAACGGCGCAGCAATGCAACCATGCCGGCATCGTCGTTCTCGCGCGCAAAACCCATCGCCGAGCGGCCGTTGTCACCGACCCGCCGCGGATCGGCGCCAGCCTCGAGCAGCAGCCGCGCCATGTTCAACTCGCGGCGCGCCGCCGCCGCCATCAGGGGCGTCATGCCGTTGCTGTCGCGACGGTCGACGTAAATGCCGAAGGCAATGGTTTCGCGCACACCCGCCTCGTCGCCCGCAATCACCGCCGACATGATGTCGTTGAAGCGCGGCGATTGGCGGGGCTCGGCGGCAGCGACAGGCGCCGACGCAGCCGCGGCCACCGTCGCGGCGAAAGGCTTGGGTGAGGACGCGGGTCGCTTGCGCGCAGCGGTCCGCGGCGGCGCATCATCTGCCCCCGGCTTGGCATCCGGCGCAACCGCTGGAGTCGGTACTGGCGCTGAGGCGGGGACTGGCGCCGGGGCAGCAGCGGGGAGGGATGCTGGTTAGGCCCCCGCCACCGCAGCCGCAGCCGCAACATCCGACGCTGCGACAGGGCCTGGGGCAGCGGAGGCAGGCGCAGCCTTTGGCACGCCAGGCGCAGGCGGCTTGGCGACGGGCGCGGGGGCCTTGGCCGGCGCAGCCGCGGTGGGCGCGTCCTTGAACGTGTCAGCGCCCATGTCCAGCACGAATACCGCCACCAAGATGGCGGCAATGGGCGCCAGCAGCAACACCACGCCGGCGATGGCCCACTTGCGCTGCACCCGCTTGAAGTGTTCCACATCGTCCCAGCGCTTGTTGCGCCACGCCCATTCGTTGCCTTTTATGCCCAGAATGATCCAGACGACAAAGCCGATTACCGGCAGCAGCACGGCAAGTGCGATCCAGGTGCGGTTGAACAGGCCCCAGATCCAGTTGAGCAAAAACGCGCCCCAGCTCCAGCCACGTATCTCGTCCGGAATCGTAGCCGCCTTGCCCTGCCCCGACGTGTTATCCATGTCTCCCCCCCAAGCACGCATTACGGGTCCGGACCAGCTTGATGCATCCCCCGGCGCGACCCTGGGCCGGAAAGACCAGATGCGATTCAGCAACCGGACATGCAGCTCAAACCCTCAAACCTCGAACGCGTCCAGCCGCCTCGGCACCGGCATGTTTTTAAGCCAGGCATAATCGGGCAGGCCGTCGCGAAACGGTGGTGGCGCTTCGCCCATCACCAGCGGCCCGAGATATTCCCGCGCCCGCCGTGTAATGCCGAAACCGTCCGCGCTGATATAACCTGCCGGAAGCATTTTTTCCCTGTTGGCGACACGCGCAAGCGGCGCCGGCGCAATAGTCCATCGGTACGGCCGGCCACTCGCCCGGCGTATGGCGGGCATCACCGCATTCATGCCCGACAGGGCATATTCCACCGCCGCCCTGCCGACGGCGTAAGACTGCTCAAGGTCGGTCTTCGAGGCAATGTGACGCGCCGAGCGCTGCAGGTAATCGGCCAGGGCCCAGTGGTATTTGAAACCGCACTTGCGGCGGATCAGTTTGGCGACGAGTTCACCGGCGCCGCCCAGTTGCGCGTGCCCGAATGCATCCCTGAGCCCGGTCTCGGAAAAAAAACTGCCGTCGGTATTGCGCAACCCCTCCGAAACGCCGATGCAGCAATAACCATGGGAGCCGACCAGCGCCTCCACCCGCGCCAGAAAACGCGCCTCGTCAAATGCCACTTCCGGAAACAGCAACAGCAGCGGGATGTCATGCCTCGCATCGGCCGCAAGTCCCACCGCCGCGGTAATCCATCCGGCGTGCCGCCCCATGACTTCGAGCACGAATATTTTTGACGAGGACTGCGCCATCGACGCCACATCGAAGGCGGCCTCGCGCATCGAGGTCGCGACATATTTTGCGACCGAACCGAAACCGGGGCTGTTGTCGGTCACCGCGAGGTCGTTGTCGACGGTCTTGGGCACGTGGATGCAGGCGACCGGGTAACCGAGTTTTTTCGAAATCTGCGACACCTTGTAGCAGGTGTCGGCCGAATCATTGCCGCCGTTATAGAAAAAATAACCGATGTCGTGGGCGCGGAAGACTTCGATCAGGCGTTCATACTGGGCGCGGTTTTCGTCGAAACCCTTGAGCTTGTAGCGGCAGGAGCCAAAGGCGCCGCCGGGCGTATGTTTTAGCGCGGCGACGGACCTCGCCGATTCCCTTGAGGTGTCGATCAGGTCCTCGGTCAGCGCGCCGACGATGCCGTTGCGGGCGGCATATATTTTCCCGATGTCGGCCTTGCGCTTGCGCGCGGTCTCGATCACCCCCGCAGCAGAGGCGTTGATGACCGCGGTCATTCCGCCCGATTGCGCGTACAAGCCGTTGCGCGGGCGCATGGGCTAGGCGGGGTGACCCGCTTCGACATGGTAGGCCGCCAGACGCTCGACCTCACTGCGGGAACCCAACACCACGCCGACCCTCTGGTGCAGGCTGGTCGGCTGCAGATCAAGGATGCGCGTTACGCCGTCAGTGGCCTTGCCCCCGGCCTGCTCGACGATAAAGGCCATCGGATTTGCCTCGTACAGCAGGCGCAGGCGGCCAAGCGGATTTTTCGCATCGCGCGGATACATGAACACGCCGCCGCGGCTGAGGATGCGGAACATGTCCGCCACCATCGAGGCGACCCAGCGCATGTTGAAATCCTTCTCGCGCGCACCCGTCCTGCCGGCG
>CAYLPI010000080.1:0-11724 GCA_964385505.1 uncultured Bordetella sp. | reverse complement strand
TCGATATACCGCTTCACCGGCGGCTCCCAGTGCCGCATGTTCGACATGTTGATGGCGAACTCCTGCGTTTCATCCGCGATCCGTACGTCCGACTCGGTCAGCACGAAACTGCCGAGCTCGCGATCGAGCGTGAACACCGCAACGCCGTGGCCCACGGTCAGCACCAGCATGGTCGAGGGACCGTACACTGCAAAACCCGCCGCGACCTGCTCGCGCCCCGGTTGCAAAAAGGCTTTTTCATCCGGGTCGATCACACCGTCGGGGCAGCGCAGCACCGAAAAAATCGTACCGATGGAGACATTGACGTCGATATTGGACGAACCGTCGAGCGGATCGAACAGCAACAGGAACTCGCCGCGCGGATAGCGGCTTGGAATCGGATGCGGGTGCTCCATTTCCTCGGAGGCCATCGCAGCGAGGTGACCCCCCCATTCATTGGCCTCGAGCAGCACCTCATTGGAGATCACATCGAGCTTTTTCTGCGCCTCACCCTGGATGTTGTCGCTGCCGGCACCGCCGAGCACGCCGCCCAGCGCGCCTTTTGAAACAGCGTTGCCAATCATCTTGCAGGCACGCGTGACAACCTCGATGAGCAAGCGCTGGTCGGCGGAAACCGCGCCTTTCTCGCGCTGCTGCTCGATCAGGTATTGGGTCAGTGTCACCCGGCGGTTGGGGGACCGCTGCGGCGCCGCAGTCACACCGCTCACCCCGCTCACGCCGCTCACACCGCTCACACCGCTCACACCAGTGCGCCGAACGCGCGACGCTGGATTTCCTCGACCGCGCCGGTGCCGGCAATCTTGCGGTACTTTGGCGCCTGCGCTTCGCCGGCCGCCGCCCATCTGGAGTAATAGTCCACCAGCGGACGCGTCAGGTCGTGATAAACCTCCAACCGCTTCTTGACCGTCTCTTCGCGGTCGTCGTCGCGCTGGATCAGGTCTTCGCCGGTAAGGTCGTCCTTGCCGGGGACCTTGGGCGGATTGAACTTGACGTGATACGTGCGGCCGCTGGCTGCATGCACACGACGACCGCTCATGCGCAGGATGATTTCCTCGTCAGGGACGTCGATCTCGAGCACGAAATCGAGGCCGACGCCGGCCTCCTTCATGGCATCGGCCTGGGGAATGGTGCGCGGGAAACCGTCGAACAGGTAGCCCTGGTCGCAATCGGACTGTTTCAGCCGGTCTTTGACAAGACCGATGATGATGTCGTCGGAGACAAGACCGCCGGAGTCCATGACCTTTTTGGCGGCAATTCCAAGCGGCGTTCCGGCCTTGACTGCGGCGCGCAGCATGTCCCCGGTGGATATTTGCGGAATGCCGAACTTCTCCTTGATATAACTGGCCTGGGTTCCCTTCCCAGCTCCCGGTGGCCCGAGCAGGATGAGCCGCATGAGTGGATCCTTGTCGTTGCGTCCGGCCTTATCGAGGGGGCCGAATCGTTAAGGTATCGAACTTACCGGTTCCGGCTGCCGCGGTCAAACCGTACCGTCAGCCCGCCGCGCCGACGAGGCGGCGGATATGCTCAAGGTCTTCGAGGGTATCCACGCCGGGCGGCGGGGCCTCGGCGCACACCGCAACAGCGATGCGGTAGCCGTGCCACATGGCGCGCAATTGCTCCAGCGACTCGAGCACTTCGGCCGGCGCTGGCGCGAGGCCGCCGAACTTGCGCAAAAAGCCCGCGCGATAGGCGTACAGGCCGATGTGCCGGTAATACGCAGGCTCACCGCCCCGGGGAAGCGCGGTGTTGCCGTTGGCGAATCCGTCGCGCCAGAACGGTATGGGTGCGCGGCTGAAATAATGGGCGTAGCCAAGATGATCGAAGGTCACCTTGACCACGTGCGGGCTGAACACCTCGGCGGCATCGTGGATGGCATGGCAGGCGGTGGCGATCGCTGCGTGCTCGCGCCGGTGCAGCAATTGCGCGACCTGCGCCACCAGTGCCGGCGGCAGCAGCGGTTCATCGCCCTGCACGTTTACAACGATAGCCTCGTCCGCGAGCCCGAGGTGGGCAACCACTTCGGCGATTCGGTCCGTGCCGGTGGCGTGATCGGCACGGGTCAGCAGCGCATCAATGCCGTGTGCACGTGCCGCCGCGATGATATCCGGATGGTCTGTGGCGATGACCACCGCGTCCGCACCGCTCGCCCTCGCCCTCTCGGCCACATGCACCACCATGGGCTTGCCGGCGATATCGGCCAGCGGCTTGCCCGGCAGGCGGCTCGAGGCAAAGCGCGCGGGAATGACGACGCGAAACGGGGCCTGCATGGGCGCTGCTTTAATCGATTTCTTCGAGCGGATCGAGCTTGCGCGCCTCGCCCTCAAGCATCACTGGTATGCCGTCGCGAATGACAAAGGCGAGCCGATCGCCCTTGCACACGAGCTCCTGCTCGGCTTTGCGAAAGACCAGCGGGCCTTTGCACAAGGGGCAAACCAGGATTTCAAGCAGGCGTGCGTCCATTGAGTCGCTTCAGTATCAGTTCGATCAGGGCCGGATCGATGTCGGCTTCCGCCTCAAGCGCGTATAGATCCGTGCGCCCGAAACGTTCGCATTTTACCGCATCCTTCTCGGTCATCAGCACGGCGTCGCAATCGTCGAAGCGCAAATCCGCGGCGGCAAAGGCATGGTGGTCTGGAAACGCGTGCGGCACGACGCTGAGCCCCGCCGCGGCAAGCTGCTCGAAAAACCGGGCCGGGTTGCCTATGCCGGCAACCGCGTGCAGGCGCAAGCCCGACAGCACAGCCGGATCGACGTCGTGTCCGGGCTCGTCGAGGCGATACAGTCTGCGCGTCCGGAGCCGCATCGCAAAGCGCTGACTACCACCGCTACCGGGAGCAATGTCCTGCTGCGCGCCATTGATGACGCGGGCGTCAACCATCCTGCCGGCCGGCTCGCGCAGCGGCCCGGCCGGCAGCATGAAGCCGTTACCGTGGCCGCGCCCGTCCTCGACGGCGATCTCGCAATCGCGTTCCAGCGCATAGTGCTGCAAGCCGTCATCGAGCAGCAGCACAGTGCAGTCCGGATGGGCGCCAAGCAAGGCGGCCCCGGCTGCCGCGCGATCGCGCCCGACCCACACCGGACAAGCGCTTTTGCGCGCCAGCAGCAGGGCTTCGTCACCAATTTGTCCCGGGTCGCCGTCGGCGCGCACCGCCTGCGGCGATGCGGCGGCACCGCCATAACCGCGACTGACTATGCCCGGACGCATGCCGCGCCCGGCCAACGCGGCGGCAAGAGCGATGACCAGCGGCGTCTTGCCGCTGCCGCCGACGGTGAGATTGCCAACCACGATTACCGGCACCGGCAGTCGCGTCGCGTGCAACAGGCCGGCACGAAATGCATTGCGGCGCACTGCCACGAGCAGGCGAAACAGCAGGCTCAGGGGGAAAAGCGCAAGCGACACGGCGTCGCGCCTGCTCCAGTGGCGCGCGATCACGGAGAGCAACCCGGCGGCTGAGAACATCGCCGTGGAGCGCTTACTTGCCGGTCTGGGTGGCGAAGGAAATCTGGCCGTAACCGGCCTGCTGCGCCGCCTGCATCACCGTAATGACCGACTGGTGCGTGCTGGCCGCGTCGGCATTGATGATCACCACGGGGTCCTTGAGGCTTGCCCCGACACGGCGCATCTCCGCGGAAAGGCCGGCGGCATCGCGCGCAGCAACCGGCGTCTTGCCGATGAAATACTGGCCGGCGGCGCTAACGACGATGCTGATCTCGTTGGCACGGTCGGCCTGCTTTTCCGCATCCGCAGTCGGCAGATTGATCTGCAACTCGGCAAAACGCGAGTAAGTCGTGGTGAGCATCAGAAAGATGATGATCACCAGCAGCACGTCGATCAGCGGAATCAGGTTGATCTCGGGGTCTTCCTTGACCCTGCCGCGACCGAAATTCATTTATTCGCCTGGTCGCCGCTATCCAGTCGCTCGCCGTGAACCATGTCCACAAGCTTGGCCGCCTGCAATTCCATTTCGACCACGAAACCGTCGACGAGGCCGCGGAAGTGGCGGAAGAAAACCATGCTTGGAATGGCAATCACCAGGCCGAAACCGGTGTTGTACAAAGCGATGGAAATCCCGTTGGCAAGCTGCGTCGGATTGGTCCCGGTCGGCGAATTGGAACCGAAGATTTCGATCATCCCGACCACCGTCCCGAACAAGCCCATCAACGGGCTCATGGATGCGATGGTGCCAAGCGTGGTGAGAAAGCGCTCCAGTTCGTGGGAGACCCCGCGCCCCGCCTCTTCGATGGACTCCTTCATGACATAGCGCGAGCTCTTGTGGTTGCGCAAACCGGCGGAGAGCACCTGTCCAAGCGGAGAGTCCTGCGCCAGCTTGGCCAGCAGGTCGGGCGTGACGCCCTGCTGGCGGTAGGCTGCGAACACCTTGTCGAGCAGCCCTGCCGGAACAATTTTGCTCCTGCGCAGCATGACCAGACGCTCGATGATGAGGGCGACCGCAATGACGGAAGCCAGCAACAGGGGATAAATCGGCCAACCTGCTGCCTGAATGATTGCCCACATGCCAGATGTACTTTCCGCTTGATTTGATCGGCGACACTTTAGCCTGCATGCAGCTTTTGAGCAAGGCGGCGAATTGGTCTGTGTCTACGTATCAATGCCTTGGCACAAACTGCTGAAAATTTTTCTTCGAGCTTGTTGCGGCGCACGCATAGACACTGTGCATTGGCAAGCAAAAAGGTTATCCACACATGCTGTGGATAACATTGTGCATAGGTCGGTCTATACGGCCCGGAAATGGCGTCAAATAAGGGCTTTGCCTAGATTGCCCAAATTTTATACGCGTCATTTATTGTTTTATAATCATATAGTTAAAAAATTCCCCCTAGGGAGCCATAGGAGAAAGCGTATCGCCCCAGCACACCCCGGTCACGTTGTGGATAGTGTAGACTGCGCGCATGCCTGCAGAGCCAGAATCGGCGCGGCTTTCCGCCCCCTCCCCCGTTGAAATTCTCAGCGTTTCCGCCCTCATCCGCGACGTTCGAGACCTGCTCGAGCACCGCTATCCACTACTCTGGATAGCCGGCGAAATTTCCAACCTGATGCAGGCAAGGTCGGGACACTGGTATTTTTCGCTGAAAGACCAGTCAGCGCAGGTGCGTTGCGTGATGTTTCGCAACCGCTCCTCAAATCTCGAATGGCAACCGCGTGATGGCATGCAGGTCGAGGCCCGCGCGCTGGTGACCATGTATGAGGCGCGCGGCGATTTCCAGCTCAACATAGAGACGATGCGGCGCGCCGGTCAGGGGGCGTTATACGAAGCCTTCCTGCGCTTGCGCGACAAGCTCGCCGCGGAGGGCCTGTTCGATGCAGCACGCAAGCGCGAGCTGCCGGCCTACCCGAGGCAGATCGGTGTCCTCACCTCGCTCGCGGCGGCAGCCTTGCGCGACGTCCTGACGACGCTGCGCCGGCGCAATCCCTCAATCCCGGTGATCATCTACCCGTCCGCCGTGCAGGGCGAGGGGGCGGCGGCCGAACTGACGCGGGCGCTGCGCAAGGCCGGCGAGCGCGCAGAGTGCGATGTGTTGATACTCGCCCGCGGTGGCGGATCGATCGAGGATTTGTGGGCGTTCAACGACGAACAACTCGCCCGGGCGATTTGCGCATCGCCCGTGCCGGTGGTGACCGGTGTCGGTCATGAGACCGATTTCACCATCGCCGATTTCGCCGCCGACCACCGCGCGCCGACGCCGACGGCCGCCGCCGAACTGGTCAGCCCCTCGCGCGCAGACCTGCTGCGCGACATCGCGGCGCTCGCCGGAACGCTGTCGCGACACCTGGCGCGAAACCTGAGGGACAGGATGCAGCGCCTTGACCTGCTGACCAGGCGGCTTACCCACCCCGGCCAGCGTATCGCCGCGCAACAGAACAATCTGGCGCAACTCGTCACGCGGCTGGGTCGCGCAACAGCGCATGACATGGCCATGCGCCGCTGGCGCCTGTCCGAACTGCTGCAGCGCAACGCCGCGCGATTGCCCCAACCGGAGCGCTTGCTGCAATTGCTCGAAGGCCTTCGCGCGCGCCTGCTAGCGGTGTCATCCCGCCGCCTTGAAGCGCTGACGGCAAGGCTGGAACGCCTGCAAACCAGCCTCGGCCACCTCGGCCCGGCGGCAGTGCTGGCGCGCGGCTACAGCATCGTGCACAATGACCGGGGTGAATTGGTGAACGATGGCGCCACCCTCGCTGCCGGTGACATCCTCAGCCTGCAATTTGCAAAAGGTGGCGCGAAGGTTGCCGTGCACACCGCGAACCCGATAAAACCCTCACGCTGACGTGGCCCGGTTTGCAGCTTCGGCGTTTCTTGCCTAAAATCCCTTCCGCTAACCCCTACTGTTTGGAGATCGACCTCATGGAACACACCCTTCCCGCGCTGCCCTACGGCATGGACGCCCTGGCGCCGCACATCTCGAAAGAGACCCTCGAGTTCCACTATGGCAAGCACCACCAGACTTATGTCACCAACCTCAACAACCTGATCAAGGGCACCGAGTTCGAAAACGCCACCCTGGAGCAGATCGTCCAGAAATCGGCGGCGGGCATTTTCAATAACTCGGCGCAAATCTGGAACCACACCTTTTACTGGCATTCGCTCGCACCCGCCGGCAAGGGCGGTGGCGGCGAACCTTCCGGACCGCTCGCCGATGCGATCAACAAAAAATGGACCTCGTTTGCCGCGTTCAAGGAAGCCTTCGCTAAATCAGCGGCCGGCAATTTTGGCTCGGGCTGGACCTGGCTGGTGAAAAAAGCCGACGGCTCGGTTGATATCGTCAATACGTCCAACGCCGCCACGCCGCTCACCACTGCGGACAAGCCTCTGCTGACCTGCGACGTCTGGGAGCACGCGTACTACGTCGATTACCGCAACCGCCGCCCCGATTACGTGACGGCGTTCTGGAATATCGCAAACTGGGACTTCGCAGCAAAAAACTTTGCTTAATTTCGCTTAAGCATCCCACGCAAAACAGTCCAAAGCCCGCCGCCCCGCCGGCGGGCTTTGCTTTTTTGCCGGTTCACATCTGATCAGACCGCGCCAAGGAGGCCTCCATGAATCCGCTCGAAACGCTCTGGGGAACCATCATCTCGGGGTTGCTCCTGACCCTGGTTCTTTATGGTGCCGTCCGCTTCGCCCTCGGAGGATGACATGGAGTACGTACCGGCATTGGCACGATGGATCCATTTCCTCGCGGGCGTAATGTGGCTTGGTTTGCTTTTTTACTTCAACTTTGTGCAAATCCAGGCCCTGAAGGCGGCACAGGCGGATGGCACCGCCGCAGGCATACAGAAGCACGTTGCGCCGCTGGCCCTGCTGTGGTTCCGCTGGGCGGCGGTCGTCACATGGCTGGCGGGCGCCGCCCTGCTCGGCAGGGACTTTGTAAGCGCGTTCACGTTGTCCAAGTCGCATCTGGCCATCGGCATCGGCGCATGGCTGGGCACCATCATGCTGGTCAACGTGTGGGCGCTGATCTGGCCCAAGCAGAAGATCATCCTCGGCATGGTCCCCGCGACGGACGACGAGAAAAGCCGTGCCAGACGGACGGCCTTTCTGGTTTCGCGGGTCAATCTGATGCTGTCAATCCCGATGCTCTTTTTCATGGCTGCGGGAGGGCATAGCGCACTGTACCTGGGTCACTGAGGGCACCAGGCCCCGGTACAGGCTCGATGCGCCTTACTTTGGCCCTGGGGCTTTTTCCATCCCCCCCAAGCGCAGCCCCGGCTGTAAGCCGCGCTTGCCAAACCAGCCCGCGGTCATTTCCAGGGCGTAGCGCGCAGCGCTCCTGGCGCAATGCGTGTCCTCAGTCTGCGGCTTCATTTCCTCAATGTTTAGAATCGCACCCTGCTCGTCAATAAAAGCGACCGAGAGCGGGATGAGCGTGTTCTTCATCCACATGCAGTGGCGCTCATTGATGTCGAATACGAACAGCATGCCCTGGTTGGGTCCGAGTGACTTGCGAAACATCAGGCCTTGCGAGCGCGAGGCCATGGTGTTGACGACCTCGGCGCGAATGACGTGCATTCCTGCAGTCAGGCTGATGACAGGATGCTCGGCGGCGAGCACGCAAGTGAAGAAGAAAAACGGTGCGAGCGCCAGAAAAACTCTCTGGCCTGCGCGAAAAATGACTGCATGCATCAACACCATCCTTGGCAAGAAACACCGGCAACTTTAACCATCACGCGGTGCCGGCTCAAGCTGGATCGGCACCCCGAATCTCGTGCCAAAACAAAGCGCCTGCGCTTGACGGCAAGTTCGATCCGGCCCCGCACGTTGGAACAATAAAAAAGGCCGGGCAAGCCCGGCCTTTTCCAGAAACAAGATGCCAGAATTACTTCTTGGCGTCTTTTTTCATTTCGTCTTTTTTCATGTCGTCTTTCTTCGCGTCTTTTTTGGCCATGGGCGCTTCCTTCTTCATTTCTGCTTTCTTTTCGTCTTTCTTCGCATCAGCGGCAACAGCGAAGCCGGCGGTGGCGGTGAAAGCAGCAGCGATCAGCATGGCGATGAATTTTTTCATAGTCTTCCCTCTCTCAGTAGCAGTTAATAGATTTGGTTTTTTGACCAGGAGGACCCAGCCATTGACAATAACGCGGAAACAACGGTCAGGTTGACAGCTTCATGACAGAAAAAAACCGGCAACCGAGGCAAAGATTACCGATTTTCTCCATAAAAATCAATTAGCTGGCTTTTTTGCTTTTTTTGCTTTTCTTTTTCGAAACTTTTTTCTCGGCTTTCGCTCCAGCCTTGGCGGCCGGCGCGGCAGCGGGAGCGGCAGCAGCCGGGGCGGCGGGAGCAGCCTTTGCCGGAGCAGCAGCCTGGGCAAACGCGGCGCCGGAGCTGGCGGCAAATGCAGCGGCGACGATCAGGGTAATCAGCTTTTTCATGTTATTTCCTTATCAAGGGTTTAGTCGTTTGGGGCGACACCTTGCAAGGGTGTCTGACCGAATAACGCCCGGCATTACAACTGGTTGACACTGCCCTCGCGCCAGCGCCCCGGCACCAGCCCATCCAGATGCCACGGGCCGATGGCGGCCCGAATCAGGCGCAGCGTCGGATGACCAGCGGCGGCCGTCATGCGGCGAACCTGGCGGTTGCGCCCCTCCACCAGCACCATTTCCAACCAGCTTGCGGGGATGGCCTTGCGCGCACGAATTGGCGGGTGGCGCGGCCAGAGGCCGTCGGGCTCGGCGACAAGGCGGGCCTTGCACGGCAGGGTTTTCCCGTCGCTGAGTTCGATCCCGCCGCACAGCATGGCGACAGCCTCCTGCGACGGCTCCCCTTCCACCTGTACCCAGTAGATCTTTGCCAGCTTGTGCCGGGGGTGGCTGATGCGCTGCTGCAACCTGCCGTCGTCGGTAAGCACAACCAGGCCTTCGCTATCGGCATCAAGACGCCCGGCGGGATACACATCGGGCACCTTGACGAAATCGGCAAGACAAGCGCGCCCCGGCTCAACTGAAAACTGGCATAGCGCACCGAAGGGTTTGTTCAGCAGCAGGACTCGAGGCATGGGCTTACCAAAAAATGGCTGCGCAGACGCATTTCCACGACATTGCCGTCGCGGCAATTGCAGCATTTTACATCCCCCCATGCCATGGGGCCCCGGCGCGCCGGCGCACGCGATGTCCGTTTGCAATCAGGAGCGTATCAGTGAGCAAAATCAAGGTGAAATTCCGCTCGTCGAAATGGACGGCGATGAAATGACACGCGTCATCTGGAAGAAAATCCGCGAGCGCCTGATTCTTCCACGCCTTGACATCGACCTTACGTACTTCGACCTGGGCATGGCGCATCGCGATGCCACCGACGACAGGGTAACGACAGCCGCAGCCCACGCCACCAGCGAGTACGGTGTTGCCCTCAAATGCACCACCCGTACGGCAGACGAGGGCCGGATGAAAGAGTTCGGGCTGAAGCAAATGTGGAAAACGCCCGACGGCACCATCCGCAGCATCCTTAACGGCACGCTTTTCCGCGAGCCGATCATCTGCAGCAACGTTCCGCGCACTGTGCCGCACTGGAACCTGCCGGTGGTGATCGGCCGCCATGCCTTTGGCGATCTCTACCGCTCGGCAGAGGCGGACACAAACGAAAGACAACGCTCGTGCGGCGATTCTGGTCGCCGCTCGGACCTTGGCGGGGCCACACGGCCCCTGCAACGGCCACGGGCGCTGCGGCGCCCGTGGCAAAGGTGATTATGCGGCCTGAATGTTTGAGGCCTGTTTGCCCTTCGGTCCTTGGGTGACCTCAAAGCTCACCTTCTGGCCTTCCTTGAGGGTCTTGAAGCCACCCATCTGGATCGCCGAGAAATGCGCAAAAAGATCTTCGCCGCCGTCGTCGGGGGTGATAAAACCGAACCCCTTGGCATCGTTAAACCACTTCACTGTACCTGTCGCCATGGAAACACACCTTCCTTGAAAAATAATCCCCGGGACGTTCCCGGACCTGCGTCCGCGCTTCAGCAACCGGGGCAGGTGCGAATACACCGGCCAGTGATGCCGAATAAACAGACACAATCGAGTTTTTACCGTGAATTCATGGCGCCCGTCAAGTGTCAAACTCTTGTTTTCCGGGGCCCGGATACCCACATAATGATCGTTGCACCGGCAGGGGACTGCCGCTAAAGTAGTCGTGCATCCCTTGGCGCAGAATAGCGCGGGAAAACCCGCCCTAAGCAAATTGACGGGTACACGGTTCTGGCTTAGTGTTCAGGAAGGTTTGGCAATACGTTCATGGCGACGCGATCACGTGAAGGCACGGTACTTGAAGCGAAGAAAAGCAAGCTCAAGCCCCCACCGATGTTCAAGGTCATTCTCTTGAACGACGACTACACGCCCATGGAATTTGTCGTGCTTGTCCTTCAGTCTTTTTTCGCGCTGACGCGAGAACAGTCTACTCAGGTCATGCTCAAGGTTCATCGCGAGGGCATGGGCGTATGCGGCGTGTTTCCGAAAGACATCGCCACCACCAAAGTCGAGCAGGTTGCCGCTTTCGCCCGCAAGCACCAACATCCGCTGCAATGCGTGATGGAGGAAACATGATTGTCCCCATGATTGTCCCCATGATTGTCCCGGCGGGCTTCCCCCTCCGGCGGTCACCCGTTTCATCACAGGATACAAGACTATGATCGCCCAGGAACTGGAAGTCAGCCTTCACATGGCCTTCGTCGAGGCGCGGCAGAAGCGCCATGAGTTCATCACCGTCGAGCACCTGCTGCTTGCGCTGCTGGACAACCCGACCGCCGCCGAGGTGCTGCGCGCCTGCGCCGCAAACATCGAGGAATTGAAAAAGGCCCTCGCCGATTTCATCGCCACGCACACCCCCACGGTGGCCGGCTCGGAAGAAATCGACACCCAGCCCACGCTCGGCTTTCAGCGCGTGATCCAGCGCGCCATCCTGCACGTCCAGTCCTCCGGCAAGAAAGAAGTGACCGGTGCCAATGTGCTGGTCGCGATTTTTGGCGAGAAGGACTCGCATGCCGTCTATTTCCTGCACCAGCAAGGGGTGACGCGCCTTGACGTGGTCAATTTCATTTCGCACGGCATCACCAAGGCGCCGCAGGCGCAAAGCGCAAAAGGCGAAGAGCAGCAGGAGCCGCAGGGCGAAGACCAGCAATCCGGTGGCGCGCTAGAGACCTACACGCAGAATCTCAACGCGCAGGCACTGGTCGGAAAAATCGACCCGCTGATCGGTCGTGAGCGTGAAGTCGAACGCGTCATCC
>CAYLPI010000079.1:0-16591 GCA_964385505.1 uncultured Bordetella sp. | reverse complement strand
CTCTGCCTCGGGGAATCCCGAGGGGGCATCGCACCCTCGTTCCACACCCTGCTAGAGGTTGAGGAAAGTCTCGCGTTCAGCGTGAGACGGCGTGAAGTTGCGTGCTTCGTAGTGCTTGAAAATGGTCTCCACAATGGCCGCCGGATCATCGATGACCTGGATCAGATCGAGGTCTTCCGGGTTGATCATGTGCTCGGCAACAAGGCGGTCGCGCACCCAGTCGAGCAGGCCGCGCCAGAACGGCTCGCATACCAGAATGATGGGCATTTTGCGCGTCTTGCCGGTTTGCACCAGCGTCAGCGCCTCGGTCAGCTCGTCGAGGGTGCCGAAGCCCCCTGGCAGCACCACATAGGCCACGGCGAATTTGACAAAGCTGACCTTGCGCGCAAAAAAATGCCGGAACGACAGGCTGATGTCCTGGTAGGTGTTGGCAAACTGCTCGCGCGGCAATTCGATATTGAGCCCGACCGAGGGCGAACGGCCGAAATGGGCGCCCTTGTTGCACGCTTCCATGATGCCGGGGCCGCCGCCGGAGAGCACGGCAAAGCCCGCGTCCGAGAGCAGGCGCGCCGTTTTTTCGGCCAGTTCGTAGTACGGATGCGAGGGCGCGATACGCGCGCTGCCGAAAATGCTGACCGCCGGCCGGATCTGGTTCAGGCGTTCAGTAGCCTCGACAAACTCTGCCATAATGCCGAAAAGATGCCAGGCTTCGCGGGCGATGCTGCCATTGGTATCGGCGACGGTGGCGGCGGCTTTGGGGATTTTCTCGGTCATTCTCGTGTTCCTCGTGTTCCTGGTGTTCCTGGTGTTCCTGGTTTGTGCTGCTCGGTTGAGGCGCGCAGGCCTGCGGATGGTGTTCCGGCGCTGCGCCGGGGCCGGCGCGGATTCCCGGTGCCGGGCCGGCGTAGCGGCGCATTTCCCCCAGGGCCGCGCACCTGCAAAAAAATCAAACCTCGCCCTGTTCACATTTAACCAGACCCACTGCCTTGGATAAAACACTGCTTCTGGTTGACGGGTCGTCCTACCTCTACCGGGCCTTTCATGCCATGCCCGACCTGCGCAATGCACATGGCGAGCCAACGGGCGCAATCTACGGCGTGATCAACATGCTACGCCGCCTCAGAAACGACTACAAGGCGGATTACCTCGCCTGCGTCTTTGACGCCAAGGGCAAGACCTTTCGCGATGATCTGTATGCCCAGTACAAGGCCAACCGTGCGCCCATGCCCGACGACCTCGTGGTGCAGATCGCGCCGCTGCATGATGCGGTGCGTGCGCTCGGCTGGCCGTTGCTGATGATAGACGGCGTGGAAGCCGACGACGTGATCGGCACGCTGTGTGAAATGGCCACACGCGAGGGCGTCAAGACCGTCGTGTCCACCGGCGACAAGGACCTGACCCAACTGGTCAACCCGAGTGTGACACTGGTCAATACCATGACCAACGAAACCCTCGACGAAGGCGCCGTAACACAGAAGTTCGGCGTGCCACCGCGCCTGATCGTCGATTACCTTTCGCTGATCGGCGACACGGTGGACAACGTTCCGGGTGTGCACAAGGTCGGCCCCAAGACTGCGGTGAAATGGCTGACGCAGTACGGCAGCCTGGACGAAGTCATGGCGCATGCCGCCGACATCGGTGGTGCGGTCGGCGAGAACCTGCGCCAGGCGCTGGAGTGGCTGCCCAAGGGCCGCCACCTGCTGACGGTCAAATGCGACGTCGCGCTGCCCGCCGCTTTACACGAGCTTGCGGCCAAGGAGCAGGACGCGCAGACGCTCGCCGCCTTGTTCGAGCGCTATGGCTTCAGGACCTGGCTGAAGGAAGTGCACGGTGGCAGCGTGGATGCGTCCGCTGCGGCCCCCGCCATTGCCACCATCGCGGGCGAGGCGCCGGCCGAAAAGGTCTTTCCCGAAGATGTGCCGCGCCATTACGACACGCTGCTCACCGAAGCCGACGTGCTGCGCTGGCTGGCGGTGCTGGAGGCGGCGGACGTGGTGTCGCTTGACACCGAAACAACCGGGCTCGACCCGATGCAGGCGCAACTGGTGGGCATGTCGTTTTCGGTCGAACCCGGTCGCGCGGCCTACCTGCCGCTCGCGCACAGCGGTCCGGGTGTCGCCGAGCAGGTCGGTGTGGCGCGGGCGCTGGCGCTGCTGCAGTCCTGGCTGGAAAACCCGGCGCGGCGCAAGCTCGGCCAAAACCTCAAGTACGACCAGCATGTGTTTGCCAACCACGGCGTCAGCCTGCGCGGCATCGTCGATGACACGCTGCTCGAATCGTATGTGCTAGAGAGCCACCTGCGCCACGACATGGACTCGCTCGCCACGCGCCACCTCGGCGTCAAGACCATCAGTTATGACGAGGTCACCGGCAAGGGTGCACAGCGCATCGGTTTCGACCAGGTCGATCTCGAGCGCGCCACCGCGTATGCGGCCGAGGACGCCGACATCACGCTGCGCCTGCACCGCACGCTGTCATCGCAGCTTGCCGCCGACGAGCGCCTGCGGCGGGTTTATGCGGACATCGAGATGCCGGCGCGCGAGGTTTTGTTTCGCATGGAGCGCAACGGCGTGCTGATCGATTCGGGCCTGCTCGAAAAGCAGAGCGCCGAGCTTGGCGCCAGGATGATGGCGCTGGAGCAAAAAGCCCATCTCGAGGCCGGCCAGCCCTTCAACCTCAATTCACCCAAGCAGATCGGCGAGATTTTTTTCGAGCAGTTGAAGCTGCCGGTGGTGAAAAAAACGCCGTCGGGCGCACCCTCGACCGACGAGGAGGTGCTGGAAAAACTCGCACTCGATTACCCGCTGCCCAAGACGCTGCTCGAGTACCGCGGCCTGA
This sequence comes from uncultured Bordetella sp., assembly GCA_964385505.1. Classification (GTDB taxonomy): domain Bacteria; phylum Pseudomonadota; class Gammaproteobacteria; order Burkholderiales; family SG8-39; genus CAITSH01. The sequence continues at coordinate 13,753 of CAYLPI010000079.1, read as the reverse complement.
CCAAGCTCAAGTCCACCTACACCGACAAGCTGCCGCGCATGGTCAATGCGCGAACCGGGCGCGTACACACCAATTACGGCCAGGCCACGGCGGTGACCGGACGTCTCGCCTCCAACGATCCCAACCTGCAGAATATTCCCGTGCGCACCGGCGAGGGCCGGCGCATTCGCGAGGCCTTCATCGCGCCGCCGGGACATGTGCTGGTGTCGGCGGATTATTCACAGATCGAGTTGCGCATCATGGCGCATTTGTCGCGCGACCCGGGTCTGCTCAAGGCCTTTGCCGCCGGTGAAGATGTGCACCGTGCCACCGCTGCGGAAATTTTCAACCGCAACATCGCCGAGGTCGGCGCCGACGAGCGCCGCGCCGCCAAGACCATCAACTTCGGCCTGATCTACGGCATGTCGGCGTTCGGGTTGGCGATACAGCTCAATCTGGACCGCAGCACGGCGCAGGCGTACATCGACAGTTATTTCGCGCGCTATCCCGGCGTAAAACGCTACATGGACGAGACGCGGGCGCAGGCGCGGGACGCCGGCTACGTCGAGACCGTGCTTGGCCGCAAGCTGTGGCTGCAGGAGATACGCTCGTCCAACCCGGCACGGCGACAGGGCGCGGAGCGTGCCGCCATCAATGCGCCGATGCAGGGCACGGCGGCCGACCTGATCAAGCTGGCGATGATCGCGGTTCAGGACTGGCTTGACCTTGACAGGCTGCAAACGCGCCTCATCATGCAGGTGCATGACGAACTGGTGCTCGAGGTTCCCGATGCCGAACTCGCCACCGTCAGGACCCGGCTGCCGCTGCTGATGACCGGCGTGGCGAAACTGGAGGTGCCGCTGCTCGTGGATGTCGGCAGCGGACTGAACTGGGAGGCGGCGCATTGAGGTCCGGGCATGAGTGATTTTCCGAAGCTGGAGGAAGTCTCCCAGCCGCACGTCGTGCTGCTGGGCGATTCCCTGCTGCCGGTGCGCGCCGACCTGCCCGAGGGCAGCCTCGAGGGCGCGGTACTGCCCGGCGCGCGTTTTCCATGGAAGTTGTCGGTGATATCGGCGGCGCAGATCGCCATGCCCGGCGCGGCGGCCACCACCATTCCCGAAGATGCGACGCACATCATCATCAATATCGAGGGCAATGATGCCATCGCCGCAAGCGGCCTGCTGGAGGGCCCCGCAGTGGCCTGGCGCACCGGTCTGGCCACCCTCAGCGGCGCCGCCGATGACTTCGAGCGGCATGTCGAAATTCTTGCACGGGCGGCGCTCTCAACGCGCCTGCCGACCCTCGTCTGCACCATGTACCCGCCGCGCTACCCGGATTGGGAGCAGCAGCAGGCCGCCTGCGCCGCGCTGGCGGTGTTCAATGACCGTATTTTGAAAAGTGCGGTGGCGGCGGGCTTTGCCATCGCCGACTTGCGCCAGTTGGGCAGTTTTGCCGAACTCTATGCCAGCCCGACGCAGTTGTCGGTGGCCGGCCTTCAGCGCGTTGCCGAAGTGATGCGGCGCGCGCTCGACGTGATATCGCGTGAAGCGCCGCGCACCCAGGTGTTTTACTGAGGCGCGTTCCCCGGCCGCGCCGTGGTGCCTCGTGGCGCCTATTTGCCGATGGCGCCGAAGACTTTTTTCAGCATGTTCGAGGTCTGCCCGACCGGATCGGCGCGGATGGCTTTTTCTTCCTCGGCGATCATCACGAACAGGCCGTCCAGGGTCTTGCGCGTGATGTAGTTTTCGATCCGCACATCCTCGGCCTTGACCAGACCGAACTTGGCACCGCGCTCGGCGTAGGTGTTGTAGGCATCGGCAAGTTTTACCTTCTCCATCGCCTTCTTGACGATGGGCAGGAACTTCCCGTTCATGGGCTCGGCGGTGGTGCGCTTGAAGTACTGGGTCGCGGCATCGTTGCCGCCGCTGAGAATGCCCTTGGCGTCCTCGACCGACATCTGTTTGACCGCATTCACCAGCAGCACCTTCGCTTCGGGCACGGCCGCCTCGGCCGCACGGTTCATGCGCAGCAGCAGTTCGTCGGCCTGCTTGCCCATGCCGAAGCTGCGCATCAGGCTCTCGACCTTTTGCAGCGATTCGGGCAGCGGGATTTTCACCTTGTCGTTGCCGAGAAAACCGTTCTCGAGGCCGAGTTTTTGCACTGCTATTTGTGAACCTCTGGTCAGCGCCTCTTTCAAACCCGTGGCAGCGTCCTTGTTGCTGAGCTCGGCCAGCGACAGCGCCGAGGCCGCGCCGGGCAGCAGTGTGAAGCTCACAGTGACAAGCATGGCCAAAAGGCCGAGAATGGCGCGCATGAATTCCCCCGTTAAAAAAATGATCAATCTGAAACAGCTTGCCTTCATCGGCGCCCTTGCCGTCATCGGCACGCTTATGTTTGTGCTGACCATGATACAGCCTGGCACGGCGCCCGAGGTGCAGTTCAACACCATCAAGGGCGAGCGCATCACCACCAGTGAATTGCGCGGCAAGGTGGTGCTGGTGAATTTCTGGGCGACCGACTGCGCCGTGTGCGTGCGCGAAATGCCCAGGATCACCGCCACCTACCGCAAGTTCGCGCCGCGCGGCTTCGAAACCATTGCGGTGGCGATGCGTTACGACCCGCCAAGCCATGTCGTCGATTACGCCCAAAGGAACGCGCTGCCGTTCAAGGTGGCGCTCGATGTCAACGGCGAACTGGCGCAGCGCTTTGGCAATGTCAGCCTGACCCCGACCACTTTTGTCATTGCCAGGGACGGGCGCATCGTCAAGCAGTATCTTGGCGAGCCCGACTTCGAGGCCTTGCACGCGTTGCTGGAAAAAGAACTCCAAGCCGGCTGATCTGTTGTCCGCAGCAGCAGTGAAAATTCACTGAATTCATATTAGAAAATCGGCGCCGGTCGGGCGTTTCCTGGCGATTCAGGTGACAAAAAAGTCACCTTTTCCTAAAGCAGTTTGGTCACCATTTGCTCCAGGACGCCGTGCTCGGGCGCGCCGTTGATGCGATGGCGCACAATGCCGCCGCGGTCAATGACGACATAGGTCGGCGTGGTGCCGATGCGTCCGTAATGCGCGAAAAACTCATTGCTGCGCATGGCCGACGGAAAACTGTAGGCCTTTCCTTTCCAGAAGTCGCGCGCGGTTTTTTCGCTCTCGTCTATCGACAGGGCGAGAATCTCCAGGCCCTTGGGCTGCAGTTGCACGTAAAGACGCTGCATTTCAGGCAGCGCGGCGCGGCAGTAAGGGCACCAGGTCGCCCAGTACATCTGCACCACCACCTTGCCCTGCAGTTGCCTGCCCTTGAGCAGCTTGCCGTTGAGCAACCTGATGTCGAGCTCGGGTGCGGGCGTGCCGATTTCGATGCCGGCCGCAGCGGCCGGCGCCAGCGTGCCGAGGCCTGCCGCACCGAGGCTGGCTGCGACCGCCTTGAGGGCGAAACGGCGCGTGCTCACGCTGCGGTGCCGGCGACGCCCGCCGCGTGCGCCTGCCGGTCGGCGTGGTAACTGGAGCGCACCATCGGTCCCACCGCAGCGTGCATGAACCCGAGCGCCGCTGCTTCGCGCTCGAAGCTTGCAAACACATCCGGGTGCACGTAGCGCGTCACCGGCAGATGGTGCGCGGACGGTTGCAGGTACTGGCCTATGGTCAGCATGTCAACCTGGTGTTCGCGCATGTCGCGCATGGCGGCGACGATTTCCTCGTCGGTTTCACCGAGGCCCACCATCAGTCCGGACTTGGTCGGGATGCCGGGGTGGCGTGCCTTGAAATTTTTCAGCAGCAGCAGCGAATGCGCGTAGTCGGAGCCCGGGCGCGCCTGCTTGTACAGGCGCGGCACCGTCTCGAGGTTGTGGTTCATGACGTCGGGCGGGCCGCCCTCGAGGATCTCGAGGGCGCGGTCCATGCGACCGCGGAAATCGGGCACCAGCACCTCGATGCGCGTTTGCGGCGAGTGTTCGCGCACGGCCCGGATGCAATCGACAAAATGTTTTGCGCCGCCGTCGCGCAGGTCGTCGCGGTCGACGCTGGTGATGACGACATAGGAGAGTTTCAGCGCTGCAATGGTCTGCGCCAGGTGCAGCGGCTCGTCGGCATCAAGCGGATCGGGCCGGCCATGGCCGACGTCGCAAAACGGGCAGCGTCGCGTGCACTTGTCGCCCATGATCATGAAGGTCGCCGTGCCCTTGCCGAAGCATTCGCCGATGTTGGGGCAGGAGGCCTCTTCGCACACCGTATGCAGGCGGTTTTCACGCAGGATCTGCTTGATCTCGTTGAACCGGGAGTTGTCGGAGGCGCCGCGCACGCGAATCCAGTCGGGCTTTTTGAGCTTTTCCGCAGCCACGATCTTGATCGGGATGCGCGCCGTCTTGGACTGGCCTTTTTCCTTGGGTTTGGTGTCGGTGTCGTTCATTGCAGCAGTTGGATCACTTTGGCGGCAAGACGTTCACCCATTTCAGCGGTTCCGGCGCTGACGCCCAGGTCGCGCGCCTGGGTCACGCGCAGCCCGCGGAAACCACAGGGGTCGATGACCGAGAACGGCGACAGGTCCATGTCCACATTGAGGGCAATACCGTGATAACAGCAGCCCTTGCGCACGCGCAGGCCGAGCGCGGCGATTTTCGCGCCATCGACATAGACGCCGGGAGCACCGAGGACGCGCGTGGCGCCGACGTTTTGGTCGGCCAGCGTGTCTATCACCGCCTGCTCGGCGAGGCTCACCAACTGGCGCACCCTGAGTGCGCGCCGCGACAGATCGAGCAGCAGGTAGACGATGGCCTGGCCGGGGCCGTGATAAGTGATCTGACCGCCGCGGTCGATGTGTTCAACGGCGATGTCGCCCGAGCGCGGCAGGTGTTGGTCACGACCGGCGAGCCCCACGGTGTACACCGGGGGGTGCTGCAGCGTCCAGATTTCGTCGGCAGTGCCGGCGTCTCGTTCCGCGGTAAAGCGGCGCATTGCCTCGTAGGCCGGCAGATAAGCCGCGAGGCCAAGGTGTTTGACCACGACAGGCGCGGCGGTCGCTGCGGCGGTGACTGCGGCGGTGGCGGGCTGAACCGGCAGGGGGGAGTGCAGGGACATTGCGCCTAGAGCACCATCTTGACCATGGGGTGGTCGCACAGCGCCTGATAGAGTCCGTCGAGTTGTTCGCGCGACGTGGCGTTGATGGTCACCGTCAGCGACAGCCACTTGCCCTCGCGACTCGAGCGCATTTCCATGTTCGAAGCGTCGAAGTCGGGCGCATGCTGGCGCACCAGTGTCGCCACGGTCTGCGCAAACCCGTCCTGCGTCAGCCCCATGATCTTGATCGGGAACTCGGTCGGAAAGGCGATCAGTGACTCGAGTTCGGGCGGCTTTTCCGCCTCAGACATGGGCCGGGGCGCACTCTCGGGTGCGGCACTCGCGAAACAGCGCATGCATGCGCTTGAACACAGGGCCGGGTTTGCCCCGCGCGGCACCATGACCCACGGGCTTGCCGTCGAGCGTGACCACCGGTATCAACTCCTTGGTCGTCGAGGTGAGCCAGACCTCGTCGGCGTCGCGCACCTCGGCCTCGGACACCTTGCGCTGCTCCAGTGGCAGCTTGTTGGTGCGCATCAGTTCGAGCGCGGCGTTGTAGGTGATGCCCGGCAGGATCAGGTTGTCCTGCGGCGGCGCGAGCACGATGCCGTTCTTGACGATCATGACGTTGCAGGCCGCGGCCTCGGTGAGGAAGCCGTCGCGGAACATGATGCATTCGAGCGCACCGACGTCATCGGCGGCCTGGCGCGCCAGTACGTTGCCGAGCAGCGAGGTCGATTTGATGTGGCAGCGCAGCCAGCGCGTGTCGGGCGCGCTGATGCACTCGGCGCCTTTTTCGTAGAACGAATCGGGCGGCGTCATCAACTGGTTGCACATCATGAACACCGTCGGCGTCGATTTTTTCGGGAACGGATGGTCGCGCGGCGCGACACCGCGCGTGACCTGCAGGTAAATGCCCTGGTTCTCCCACGGGTTTTTGGCGACCATTTGCTCGGTAAGTTCCGTCCATTGCGCGCGGCTGAAGGGATTGGCAAGGCGTATTTCGGCCAGGCTGTGCTCCAGCCGTTCGAGGTGCTGCTTCAGCCGGAACGGCTGCCTGCCGTAGGCCGGGGTGACTTCATACACGCCGTCGCCGAACATGAAGCCGCGATCAAAGACCGATATTTTCGCGTCTTCACGCGCCATGAATTCGCCGTTGAGATAGACCGTCATAGCTTCCTCGCAAATGTTAAAACCGCGCTCTGCGCGTTGAACGGCCCGGGTTCAGGGTCCGTTCAAACGCGCGAAGTTAAAGCGGCGCAACGCGCCGCGTTTAACATTATTTGAACCAAAGTCGCAGCGTGTCCCAGGTGCGGCCGAAATAGCCGGCAATGCCGACGTTCTCGAGTGCCAGCACAGGATACTCCGCTACCAGCGCGGTCTCCACCATGACCTTGAGCGTGCCCACGCGCTGGCCGGCGCTGATCGGCGCGACCAGCGGCTGCTGGCTGACGAACTCGGCCTTGACCTTGTCGGCCTGCCCGCGCGGCAGCGTGACGAACATGTCCGACTGGAAGCCGGCCTTGACGCGGTTCTCGCTGCCCTTCCACACCTCCAGCGTGCTTACTGCCTGGTTTTTCTCGTACAGGCGCACGCTTTCATAGAACTGGAAGCCGTGGTTGAGCAGTTTCTGGCTCTCCTGTGCCCGCACCGAATCGGAGCTGGTTCCAAGGACCACCGAGATCAGGCGCCGCGGGCCGCGCTTGGCCGAGGCGATCAGGCAATAGCCGGCATTGTCGGTGAAGCCGGTCTTGACGCCATCCACGTTCGGGTCAAGCCACAGCAGCCGGTTGCGGTTGTGCTGGGTGATGTTGTTGTAGCGGTATTCCTTCATCGAATACAACTGCGCGTAAAACTCCGGAAAGTCGCGGATCAGCGCGTGGGCGAGCAGGGCGAGGTCCTGCGCGCTCGAGTAGTGCTGCGGGTCGGGCAGGCCGCTGGAATTTACGAAGCGGGTGTTCTTCATGCCGAGGCGCGCAGCCTCCTTGTTCATCAATTGCGCAAAGCCCTCTTCGGAGCCGGCGATGGCCTCGGCGAGCGCGATGCAGGCGTCGTTGCCCGATTGCACGATCATGCCGCGCAGCAGTTCCTCGACGGTCACCGGTTTGTTCGGCTCGATGAACATGCGTGAGCCCTGGGCGCGCCAGGCCTTCTCCGACACCGGAATGGCCTGTGTCAGGGCGAGCTGCTTGTTCTTGATCGCGGTAAAGGCGATGTAGGCGGTCATCAGCTTGGTCAGCGACGCCGGTTCGAAACGCTCGTTGGCGGCCTGGCTGGTGATCAGCTGGCCGCTGGAGGCATCGAGCAGCAACCAGGACTTGGCCGCCAGAGCGGGTGCGGGAATCTGCGCGCTGGCCGGCAGTGCGGTGAACAGCGCAAAAGCGAGCAGCAGTAGAGCGGGATGACGGGGCATGGGCAACGGCGGCTAAACCGGAATTATAACAGCGGGCAGTGCATCAACCCATTGCGCCGTGCCTGCGCCGGCGCGGGTTTTTCAGTGCGTCAGCGCAGTATGACGACGGGTTTGAGGGACAGGGCCTCGCGTATCTGCTCGGCCGCCGCATCCGCCTCGGCGCGGTCGCGATAGGGGCCAAGGTGCAACCGGAACAATCCGCTGCGCTGGTAGACCTCGATCGCCTTGTCGAGCCACGCCAGTTGCTGGTAGATGCGCACGCGAAAGTTTTCGGCGTTGTCGCGGCCCGAAAAGGCGCCCAGTTGCAGGAACACGCCGCTTTTCTCGGTATCGACCGGAATCCGCGCTGCGGCCGCCGGTACCGCTGTGTTGGCCGCAGTCCGTGCCAGCGCCGGGGTTGCCGCAGCCGGCTTTGCCTCGGGCGGCTTGTTCTCCGGCGCTATCGCCGGTGCGCCGGATGCGACTGCGACCGGCGCCGAAGCCGGCGGCTGGCTGCGTTGGCGTGCGACGATGGCCGGTATCTCCTGCGCCAGGATCTGTTCGACTTCGACCTGTGTGCTGCCCTGGTTGACATAGCCGAGTTTGGCGGCCGCGGTGTAGGAGAGGTCGATGATGCGGCCCGAATGAAACGGACCGCGGTCGTTGACACGCACGATGACCGATTTTTGCGTGGCGCCGCTGGTGACGCGAACGTAACTCGGAATCGGCAGGGTCGGATGCGCCGCCGTCATGGCGTACATGTCGTAGGGTTCGCCGCTGGAGGTACGCTGGCCGTGGAATTTGCGTCCGTACCAGCTGCCGATGCCCGATTGCCGGAAGCTGCGCACTTCGCGCACCGGGCGGTAATCCTGGCCGAAAACCGTGTAGGGATTATTGGCAAAGCGGTGCAGTGGTTCGACCCGGGGTTCGGCATCGGGGATGGCGGCAAGATTGACCGGCGCGTTGTCGCCGGGCCCGTCGTCCTGGTAATAAGCGCCGCGGCGGGCCGGGGTTGTCGTCGCCGGTACCGGCGCCGGTGCCTGCGCCGACGCCGGGGCGGGTTTTTGCGGCTCGGGGGCACGCTCGACAACCGGTTTGCTGGTGATGAGGCCATGACAGCCGGCGAGCAGAACAAGGATGAAACACGCCGCGAACCCGGCCGCCGGTCGGGATGTCTTGTTCATGCGCAATGTTTTCACCTTTGGCTTTTTCAATCTTGATTATTCACGTTTGACAGTCACGTCTGCACCAGTTTGCGGTGCTTTTGCATGCTCATCAACATGCCCAGGCCAAGGTAGAGCGCCGCGAGCGCGGTGCCGCCGTAGGACACCAGCGGCAGCGGCACGCCGACCACCGGCAGGATGCCGCTGACCATGCCCATGTTGACAAAGGCGTAGGTGAAGAAGGTGAGGGTGATGGCGCCGGAGATGAGGCGCGCGAAAAACGTCGGCGCGTTGGCGGCGATCATCAGGCCGCGCGCAATCAGCGCGAGGTAGAGCATCAGCAGCACGATGTTGCCGAGCAGGCCGAACTCCTCGGAGAAAACGGCAAAAATGAAATCGGTCGAGCGCTCGGGAATGAACTCGAGGTGGGTTTGCGTGCCCTTCAACCAGCCCTTGCCGATGAATCCGCCCGAGCCCACGGCGATGGTCGACTGGATGATGTGGTAGCCGGCGCCGAGCGGATCGCTCGAAGGGTCGATCAGTGTCAGGATGCGCTGTCTCTGGTAATCGTGCAGCATCGACCACATCAAGGGCGTGCTGGCTAAACCCGCCACCGCCAGGCCGATGATGATTTTCCAGGACAGGCCGGCGAGGAAAATCACGAAAAACCCCGATGCCGACACCAACAGCGCGGTCCCGAGGTCGGGCTGCCTTGCAATCAGGAACACCGGTATCGCCAGCAGTACTGCCGCAACGGCGAAGTCGCGCAGGCGCAGCATTGCCTCGTACTTGTGGAAGTACCAGGCCAGCATCAGCGGCATCGCTATCTTCATGATTTCCGAGGGCTGGATGCTGGTGACCCCCAGATTGAGCCAGCGCCTGGCGCCGTTGCGGATGTCGCCAAACAGGGCGACCGCGATCAACAGCAGCACGCCGGCGATGTACAGCGGCGGTGCGAGGCGCATCAGCAATTGCGGCGGGATTTGCGCGGCGACCCACATCACGACAAAGGCGAAGGCGATGTTGGCGAATTGTGCCGTGATGCGGCTCGGTGTCTCGTAGGACGCGCTGAACAGCGTCAGTACGCCCAGCATCAGTATGGTCAGTGCGATGCTGAACAGCGGCCAGTCCATCTTGTCGGTGAGGCGGCGCCACAGCATGTCAATCATGCGCGTCGTCCCCCGGACCGGCGACGGCGGGTTTTTTTGGCACTTTGCCGAGCAGATAGTAATCGAGCACCTGGCGCGCGATCGGCGCTGCGGCACGGGCGCCGAAGCCGCCGTTCTCGACGATCACCGCCAGCGCGATTTTCGGGCTGTCGGCCGGGGCGAAGGCGATAAACAGCGCGTGATCGCGGTGGCGCTCGTGAATGCGCTTCTCGTCGTATTTTTCGTTTTGCTTGATGGCGATGACCTGCGCCGTACCGGTTTTGCCGGCGCTGACGTACTCGGCACCGGCGAAGGCGCGCGCGCCGGTGCCCTCTTTGTTAACGCCTATCATCGCCTGCCTGATGATCTCGATATGCTCGGGTTTGGCCGGCAGCGTGCTCACCGGACGCGGCTCGACGTAGCTGCGCGCACCGGTCTTGATGTTCTCGACATAGTTGACGAGGTGCGGTTTGTACACGGTGCCGCCGGAGGCGAGTGTCGAGACGGCCTGTGCCAGTTGCAGCGGCGTGTATGAGTTGTAACCCTGGCCGATGCCGACCGAGATGGTTTCGCCGGCGTACCATTTCTGCTGTTCCGGGCGGCGGAAACGTTTTTGCTTCCATTGCTGCGACGGCAGTACGCCGGCGGCCTCGCCTTCGATATCGATGCCGCTGCGGCTGCCAAAGCCGAAGTGCGTCATGTAGCCGGCGATGTTGTCGATGCCGAGGTCGTTGGCAAGCTGGTAATAATAGGTGTCGCAGGACACCACGATCGATTTGTACATGTCGACCATGCCGTGGCCGCCGACCTTGTCGTCGCGAAAACGGTGCCCGCCGAAAATGAAGTAACCCTGGTCGCTGATGGCCTGCGCCGGCGTGCGCTTGCCCAGCGCCAGCGCGGCGAGCGCCATGAAAGGTTTGAAGGTCGATCCGGGCGGATAGGTGCCGGCGAGGGCGCGGTTGACCAGGGGTCGGTCGGGCGAGGTGTTGAGCGCTTCCCAGTTGGTCGGGTCGATGCCATCGACGAACAGGTTGGGATCGAAGCCCGGCTTGGAAACAAAGGCGAGTATGCCCCCGGTGGAGGGCTCGATTGCAACCAGGGCGCCGCGCTGGTCGCCGAAGGCCATTTCGGCCACTTCCTGCAATTTGATGTCGAGGGTGAGCACGAGGTTGTTGCCCGAGGTCGGCGGTGTGCGCGACAGCGTGCGCACACCGCGGCCGCCAGCATCGACTTCGACCTGCTCGTAGCCCGTGCCGCCGTGCAATTCCTTTTCGTACTTCTGTTCGAGGCCGGTTTTACCGATGTGTTCGGTACCCTTGTAGTTGGCCTCCAGCCCCTCGTTGCCTATCCAGTCGAGGTCACGCTGGTTGATGCGACCGATGTAACCGATGAAGTGCGAGCCCATTTTGCCGAGCGGGTACTGGCGAAACAGCCGCGCCTTGATGTCCACGCCGGGAAAGCGAAAGCGGTTGGCGGCGAACTTGGCCACCTCCTCGTCGGACAGGCGCGAGCGTATCGGCAGACTGTCGGCGCCCTTGGCCTCGATCATCAGGCGCTTGAAGCGTGTGCGGTCGCTGGGCCGGATTTCGACGATGCCGGAGAGGTCGTCGATGAGCGCCTCGATGTTTGACACTTTGTCGGGTGCGATCTCCAGCGTATAGGCCGAGTAATTGCGCGCCAGCACGACGCCGTTGCGGTCGGTGATGAGGCCGCGGTTGGGCGCGATCGGCACGATCGAGATGCGGTTGTCCTCGGCCTTGGTCTGGTAGTAGTCGTGCTGCACCACCTGCAGGTAAAAAAAGCGCGCCAGCAGGATACCGAAGGCCACCAGTACCACGGCGCCGGCGATGCCGACGCGCAGCTGGAAGTAATACAGTTCGCGCTCGTTGTCGCGGAATTCAGTCGCCATGGCGGGCGGCTGCATTGCCGGTGTGCATGGTCAGATCGGCCTGTTCTCGTCGATCGACTCGGGCCGCCGCTGCGGCGTGAGCAGCAGCACGGCGAGTACCGGCCAGGCGACGGCGCCGACGAGAGCGCCAAGAAAATAGCCGATGCCGGGGAAGGGTGCGCCGGCGAACATGCGCACGCCCATCATCAGCGCCTGCACCAGCAGCATCAGTAGCAGTACATGCGCGGCCTGGTGCTTGAGCGAAAACCACAGCATGCGCCGGTGCAGCGCGATCGAAAAAAAGGCCAGCACTGCGTAGGAAAAGGCGTGCTGGCCCATCAGCGAGCCGGTTCCCGCATCCATGATGAGGCCCAGCGCCCAGGCCGTCCCGATACCCATTTTTCGTGGTTGGTGGGTGCACCAGAAAACGATCACCAGGCCCAGCAGATCGGGCACGCCGATGGCGCGGCCCCATGGCATCAGGTTGAACATCAGCGCGAGCAGCAGCGTCAACATCATGAAGCCGACGCGCACCGGCAGCAGGATGCGTTGCGGTCCGTTGCTGATCATCGGCATGGGCGCTCCGCTCGAATGGCGGTGATGGTGAACCGGGTCATTCGCGTTTGCGTTGCTTCTTGACCTTGGCGGCGCGCTGTTGCTGCGCCGGCTGCGCCTCCGGTTGCGGCGGCAGGTCCTCACCGCCGGAGAGCACCAGAACCTGCCGGTGCTGATTGGCGCCGGCCTCCGGCGTGCAGGCGATCTTGGCGAAGGCGTAGGCGGCGTCGCGTTCGATGCGTGCGACGCGCGCCACCGGCAGTCCGGGCGGGTAGGTGCCGTCTATGCCCGAGGTGACCAGCAAGTCGCCGTTCTGGATTTCGGCATTGGCCGCCATGTAGCGCAAATCGAGCGTGGTGCCGTCGCCGCCGCCGAAGGCCACGGCGCGCAGGCCGTTGCGCACCACCTGCACCGGAATCGCCTGGTCCTTGTCGGTCACCAGCGTGACCTCGGCGAGCAGCGGGTGGACGCGCGTCACCTGGCCGATGACGCCTATATGGTCCACCACGGCCTGGCCGGGCTTGATACCGGCCTGCCGGCCCTTGTCGATGAACACCTTGCGACTGAACGGGTCGCGCGCCGAATAGAGTATTTCGGCAAACACCGCGTCGCGCGGCAGTTTGGCCCTTGCTTCCATCAGCAGGCGCATTTGCGCGTTCTCGGCCGCCAGGGCCTGCAGCACCTGCGACTGCTGTCCGAGCTTCAACTGCTCGGCGCGCAGCTTTTCGTTTTCACTGCGCAGTGCCGACTGGCTGGTGAAAAAATCAGTCGCCTGGTTGAACGCGGTAAGCGGGGCCATCGCCACCTGCTGCACCGGGTAGGCGAGCAGTGCGAACACCTGGCGCAGCGAATCGGCGTAGCGAAAGCGCGCGTCGAGCACCATCAGCAAGATGGCGAGCACGACAAAAAACGACAGGCGCACCAGCGGCGCCGGGCCGCGGTTGAAAAAAGGTGGCGGGGAATAGTCCATCAGATGCGCAGCAGCACAATGACCGGCGAAAAACGCACCGGCGGCGCCGGCTTACGAGCGTGCGGGGCTGTCGTTGTCTCAGCCACCATCCGCGGCCCGGTCAGTCGTTGGTGAAGATGCTGCCAAGCTTCTCCATCTTCTCGAGCGCCTTGCCCGAGCCGCGCACGACGCAGGTGAGCGGATCGTCGGCCACAATGACCGGCAGGCCGGTCTCTTCCATCAGCAGCCGGTCGAGATCGCGCAGCAACGCGCCGCCGCCGGTGAGCACCATGCCTTTTTCGGCGATATCGGCCCCGAGTTCCGGCGGTGTCTGCTCCAGCGCCGATTTCACCGCGCTGACAATGCTGTTGAGCGGCTCGGTCAGTGCCTCGAGGATTTCATTCGACGAAATGGTGAAGCTGCGCGGAATGCCCTCGGCGAGGTTGCGGCCCTTTACTTCCATTTCGCGCACTTCGCTGCCGGGGAAGGCCGAGCCGATTTCTTTTTTGATCGATTCAGCCGTGGTTTCGCCGATCAGCATGCCGTAGTTGCGGCGGATGTAATTGATGATGGCCTCGTCGAACTTGTCGCCGCCGACGCGCACGCTGCCGGCGTACACCATGCCGCC
>CAYLPI010000078.1:12882-16798 GCA_964385505.1 uncultured Bordetella sp. | reverse complement strand
GCTTGGCAGCATCCGGTCGTTGAGTCGCTTGGCTTCGAGAATACGGCTGCCAAGCGCAACCACCGCCTGGCACAGTTCCACCGTGTCGGGCTCAAACGGCCGCTCCTGCGGGCGTTCGAAGGTAAACGCCCCTGCAGTGAGACCGCCGACGGAGAACGGCACGGTGAGCACGCTGTCACTGCCGTACTGGCGGGCGAGTGCAGCGTGGTCGCGGGTGACAAGGGCCTCACCCTCGCGCGGGGGCAGCACCATGATCGACTTCTGGTCCAGCGCCTCATCCATGGCCGTGCCTATGGCGCGGATAAGATTCATCCGCTTGCCGAATTCAGCGCTATGGGATACGGCAACTACCCGGGTGTGTTTGTCCCGCACAAAGCCGATGCTGACCCGGTCGCAATCGAGCCGGATCGCAAGATCGGTGGCAAGCGCCTGGGCCGCCGGTTCGAAACCCTCTTCCACCAGCACTGAGGCCACCAGGTCGAGGGTTGCGATCAGACGTTCCCTGGTGGATTGCTCCTGCAGCGATTGCTGGTTGCGCAGGATCGACTCGACGCCGGCACTGCCCCAACGCAGCAGGTCAAGTACGGCATGCAACTCGGATTCATGCTGCAGGCTGGTTTCAACCGCCACCAAGCCGTGCATGTGTCCGTCCACGACCACCGGACTCGTAACCACGCAGAAGGGGGTTCCCTGCACAATCTGCGCCCGACGCTCCTCTATCGTGCGGTCGGCGATTTGCGCAAGAAGCGGGCTGGGTGCCTGGTCGGCAGGCCACACGCTTGCGGGGGAAAACGGTCCGGTATCAGGCGCACCAAGCACAAGTACGCCGCGAACCACTCCGGGGATGCCGGCACATTGCAATGCCAGCCACGCCTGATAATGTGCATCCGCAGACTGCGCCGCGGCGTAATCATCCCAAAGAGACTGCCGCTTCTCAGCCTGCGTAGTGACGGCGGCGTGCGTCAGTGCGGAACTAGGCAAAAATCCTCTCGGAAAATCTTGACGACAGACCCGGGCGGCGGCCATTGCGGCCCGAAAAACGCACGTGTTCCGGCATGGACGACATCAACTCTCAAGCTTGAGCTGCCCATAGCGCGTTTCATATTCCTTGAGCACCCGATCCAACAATCCGGCCAGCCGCTTGGCTGCGTACGGGTTGAGGACGACGCGGTCGGACAACAGGACTTTCACTTCCTTTTGCCCCGAATGCCACGCCTGGTTGGCACCGAACAACAGTGTGATTTCCTCACGCGAACCAAGCACGTTGCAAACGTTCGAGTAGGAGGTATTCATGCGCGAGTCATCCCAAACGACTTTCTGCGCCTCTGGCGTGCTTTTGGCCGGCTGTGCGGCCGCCGTTTCGGGGGTGTTGCTCTTAGCCATTCTGTCTCCTCAAGTGTGCGGTGTTATTCGTCGGATTCGGACGCCGCTGGTTTCGGTACGACGCCCTGCCCGCCGCTTCTAATCCCGGCGTCCCAATTGATTGCCGGACGCGGAGCCTGGCGGCCGGCGTCGTGATACTTCGCATTCTCCACACCCGGATTCATGCCAAACGCGCCGTCGAGCCATTTACCGGCGACTTTCTCTATCGCTCCTGCAGCAATTTTACCGCCCACTCCCGGCCGCGAACGCGCACGACGATCAAGCAGTACCTCGGCGCCTTCTCCTCGCGCTGCATCGGCGTGTATCCAACGCCCGGGAACCGTGCCGGCATTCCCCGCCTTTGCGCTGGTCAAGGCCACCCGGGCCGGCGCCAGCGGCCTACGCGGCCTTGCCTGCCAAGTCTGCACGCCAAGCAGTCCTGCAAGCGCCATGTCGAGACGCACCAGCGTGTCTTGCTCGTCAACAGCGTTGATCTTCGCCCCTGGCGGAACGTCGGCATTTTCACCCTCAATGGCCGCAGCCGGTTCGACTGGTGCCGCATCTGCAGCCGGTTCAGCCGGGTTGGCGGCGGGATCGGGTGGCTGCGGCTCCCCTTCCGGCACAGGCACCGCCTGCACTTCTTGCGGATCCGCCCCTTCTTCCCCGGCCGCCGTTGCCGGAAGCTCGTTCAGTATGTCATTGGAGTCGGCCGTAACCGTCTGGCTCTGTGTCGCCACATTCTGCGTTGCCCGCGCGCTGCTGCGTCGTGCCTCAAAACCGGAGATCGTCGACAGCGAGAGAAAGTCGCTTTCCCGCGTCCCGCCAAAGAGCGTAATCGAACGGGGATCATAGAGCGTACCGCCAATCTGCGCTGAAAATACCCCGGCCGGCCGGAACGTGTACAACGCCTCCTGCACCTGGGAAACGAGATCCGGGCCGCCTGCGCCGTAGCGGACCAGGGAAATCAGGCGGCCGTCCGCGCCGAATGTCGCGCTGGCGTAGTCTCCGGCCAGCACGTCGTCGGTCAGGTTGCCGACAGTGGCGTCCTCGCCATCCCCGCCAATCAAGACGTTCTGGCCTCCGCCACCATCCAGTAAGTCGGAGTTGCCGATAAACAGGTCGATGCTCTCAACGACACTGACATAGCCGCTGATGTAAGTCACCCTGCCCCCATCGCCAAGCATCGCATCGTTGCCGATGCCCCCGAGCATGGTGTCGCCGCCAAACCCGCCGATCAGCACGTCGTTGCCCGCACCGCTGGCGAGGGTGTCGTTGCCACCCAGGTTGGGTTGCGTTGACTCGACATTGACCAGTTGGCCGGCAGAGTTCAGCATCACAAAACCGTTGTCGCCGATCAGGACGTCGTTACTCACACCGGTCAGGACGTTATCGTCGCCTAGTCCCGCCAGCACGATGCTGAAGCCGTTGGCGGTCACAATCCTGTCATTGCCGCCGAGGTTGGGCGACACGCTCGTCAGCAAGGCCAGCGTGCCGGTGCCAAAGTAAGTCAATTGCGCGTTGTCACCGGCGATGATGTGTTCGCCCGTTCCCACTGTGATGGTGTCGTTGCCGTCACCACCAACCACGGTCTTGTCACCATCACCGGCGACGACCACGTCGTTGCCGGGCTCGTTGGTCTGCGTGCTGGTCACCGACGCCAGGTTGAGGCCCGCCGCGT
This sequence comes from uncultured Bordetella sp., assembly GCA_964385505.1. Taxonomy (GTDB): domain Bacteria; phylum Pseudomonadota; class Gammaproteobacteria; order Burkholderiales; family SG8-39; genus CAITSH01. Next base: position 13,758 of record CAYLPI010000078.1, on the reverse strand, counting down.
CAAGCGTGATGATGCCGTTGTCGCCAAGGATCAGGTCCGTGCCCACACCGGTGGTGATGACATCCGAGCCCATGCCGCCGATGATCGTGTTGTTGCCATTGCCCGTCTTCACCGTGTCCACGCCGCCGGTCGTCGTCACCGTGTCGAGCGTGCTGTACTGCGTCGCCACGCCCCCCGCGTTGAACAGGATCTGGGCGTTGTCACCGATGATCACGTGGTTCGAATCGACCCCCAGCTGCGCACCGGTCACCGGATCAACGTTCGCGTTCACCGTGTCCGCGCCAAACCCGCCAATGATCGTCTTCGTGCCGCTATTCGTGTTGATCGTCTCGTTGCCGCCCTGGTCCGTCTGCGTGCTCGTCACCGACGCCAGGTTCAGCCCCGCCGCATCCATCTGCACCGTGCCGTTGTCACCGACGATCAGGTCCGTACCAACACCCGTCGTGATCAGGTCCGATCCCATCCCGCCCAGGATCGTGTTGTTGCCATCGCCAAGCAAGATCGTATCGACACCGCCGGTCCCGCCCACTGTGTCCGTTGTCTCGTATTTGAACACGTTGCCCGCACCGGGCTGGCCCAGACCCACATACGTCACTGCACCGTTGTCGCCGATCACCGTGTGATTGCCAACATCGAGCGTAATCTGATCCGCCCCGTCACCGCCAAGTACCGACTTGTTGCCCGTGCCCGAGGTGATCACATCGTCACCGCCAAGATCGGTGAGCGTACCGCCCGTCGTTGACTGCGAGTAACTGGCCACCAGCGCAAGATTCACGCCATTCGCGTCCATCTTCACGATGCCGTTGTCACCAATAATCGTATCCGTGCCCACACCGGTGGTGATGACATCCGAGCCCATGCCGCCGATGATCGTGT
>CAYLPI010000078.1:0-12782 GCA_964385505.1 uncultured Bordetella sp. | reverse complement strand
TCACCGACGCCAGGTTCAGCCCCGCCGCATCCATCTGCACCGTGCCGTTGTCACCCAGAATCAGGTCCGTGCCGGCACCGGCGATGATCGTGTCAGACCCCATGCCGCCGAGAATGTTGTTGTTACCCTCGCCGGCCCGGATGGTGTCATTGCCGCCGGTTGCAGCAATGATGTCGGTGGTCAGATACTGCGTGACCATCCCGAGGTTGTTGAGCGTCGCCTCGCCGTTGTCGCCAAGAATGATGTCGTTACCGCTGCCTGTGGTGATGTAATCCCCGTCATAGGCGAAGGCAAGCGGGTTAACCGGAGCCCCGGCCCCGTTTCCACCGCCAAAGACGATGTTGTTGCCCTCGCCAGCGGCAATATAATCGTTGCTGCCCTTGTCCAGACCGACACTGGAATAACGAGCCGCCAGATGAACCAGTCCGTCCGTGCTGTCGCCAATCCCGCCGCCGCCAAGCACCTGAACCAATGCGCCCGTCCCGTCGAAATACTCGATCCGCGCGCGATCACCGAATATGACGTCGTCACCGCTGCCGCCCGTGATGTCGTCCTTGCCCTGACCCCCGACAATGAGCAGGGGCAGCGTCGATGCAGCGGCATTGACGATATCGTCATCGCCCGCCAGGGAGCCGAACACCCCGGGTGCAAGATAGTCATGCTCGAACGGACCTTGCGTATTGAGCGCAAAGTAGCCGTCGCTGGACGCATTGAGCCCGACCGTAACAGTGTCGTTGCCAAGACCTGTGTTGAGTGTGGTGATGGTCCTGACGCCGGCATCCAGACGGGAGCTGGTCACATTGATGCTGTCAGCACCGTAACCACTCCAGACCGTGACACCGCCGGCAAATGTTCCGCTGGACGCGTAGTTGATGGCCGACGGCGCGAGACCGAGTACTTGCGAATAGGTGATTTGGACCGCAGTGTCGGCGACGCGAGCACCGGCATCACTCACCATCAGCATGTTCGTATCCGCGCCGGCATCAATGTTCAGGACGCCGGCGATTTTGTCCAGGGTCCCCTTCATAGCTGTCGTCCCGACAATGCTGCCGGTTCCGGCGGCATCCGTTACGGTGTAGCTGTAGGCGCCGGCCGCGACTACCGCACCGCCATTGTCCTTGCCATCCCAGGCTGCCGATTGCGTACCCGCCGCCTGGGCGCCCATGGCCATGGTGCGTACAAGGACTCCGGCAGCATCAAAGACATTTACGAAGGCCGCCGCAGCTGCCGCGTCCAGTTCATAGAACAGGACAGGCCTGTCGTCACCGCTGAACGAAACGACATTCCCGGCGAGGAATCCGCCGACACCCGTCGTCTGGTTGACATTGGCCGTGGAAGACACATAAATCTGATCCTTGCCGGCCGCGGTGTTGATGTTGGTACCCGCACTGGTGCCCTGAACGTTGAATTGATCGTCACCCGAGCCAAGCGTGACGTCCAGAGTCTTGATGCCGTAATAATTGATGCCGTGCGTCCGCGTGGCAACGTCAATGGTTCCTGCCGTCAGCGCGCTTGTATCGACCGCCGTAATCGCACTGGCTTTGAATGCGCCCTGGAATGCCACGGTGAAAACCTTGCCGACTTTGGTCACCGACACGTTGTTGGTGTATGGCTTTGAGTTGTCGTTACGCGGGTTGCTCGGATCGAGCACCGATCCGTTCGGGTTCAGTATCGGATCAAGCGCCGTACGCAATTCCTCGGCCGTGGCGTTCGCCGATATCGCCGCCGTTGTCTGCGTCAGACCTGAGGAATTCGGAACATTCAGAGTCAGCGAGAAAGTCCCCGCCGCCGCATCCAGCGTGAGCGTCTGGACGTTACCAAGTGCCGGGGTCACTGTGCCCTGGCGACGCGTCGTTATGCCGACATCCACCGACTCCGCGACGGAGGGCGTCAAGCCGCTTGTGGCACGTGTCTCCGACCAGGTGATATCAGCCATATCCTTGCCCGCAAGGTCCCTGACGAAAGACACGGCGTAGGTGACGACGTGCACCGTCCCGCTGCGTACCTCCCGGCTTTCCTCGATCACGTCCACGTCGTTTGAGCCAAACAGGGCTCTCAGCGCCGTCTGCATGTTCAACGCGGCGGCTCCCGGCGTCAGGAAGCTTGCCTGATCGTAGCTCACCGTTACGGGCGTCCCGGGAGGCGTGCCATACCCGGTGGCTGACAGCTTGTAGGTTCCGCTATGCGCCTGCACGCGAATGACCTGCACCTCCTGCACCGAGGGCATGTCGAGGCCTGTCAGCGTGCTCGCCGTCAGCGTCCCGGTATTGGCATTGGTATCTCCGGAATCATCGACGTTGATCTTGTCGAGGTAAATGGTTGTCGGCAGGAAATTGACAACCTGCGTCCCGCCGACAATCGTCAGCAGACCGGTGATTTGATCAACCAGCTGGGCGGCACTACCCACATTGACCGTATTTCCGGTCAGCACACCGGCGTCAAGGTGGCCGACGCTGGTACCACCATCAATAGTGGTATGTCCGGAAATCGTCTTGACGTTGATGACATCGTCGCCCGCGCCGCCATGGATGGCGGTCGACCCCTGATGGGTGGACTCTATCGTGAAGGTATCCGCACCCGAGCCGAGACTGATGTTGATCTGCTCGAAATTGGCGTAGGAGATGCCACCCTTGATGGTCTTGCCGCCAATGATGGTGTCGGGCCCCATGCCCAGGCCGAAGAGACGGCTGTCAGTCAGGGTGCCGAAGTCATCCGATACGCTGTTGCGGTTGTAGATATTCAGAACATCGACCTGGTCCGGCTCATTGGCAAAAATATTGCTGTTGACCGGACTGATGAAATACCCCAACCCACTGGGGAGCGACTGCCCCCAGCTCGCGGTGAACTTGACGGTATTGAGTTTGACGCTCGAATGAAATGCCGTGTTCTGATCGATCAGCGCGGTAAGTCCCCGAGCCACGCTCGCCAGCGTATCTCCTGACAACACGGTGTAACTGAAATTCTGACTGGCAACCCGGATGGTCCAGATATCGTCCACGGTAACCGGGCCGCTCAGCGCTACCTCCGCCAACTGCCAGTTTGGCGAGGTGCTTATGGCGGCACCGCTAAGACGCGCGCGACCTTTCAGAACTTCGACGGTAAAGCCGGCGCCTGCATCGGCAATGCCGAGCGAATTGGTGCCGGCAGTCGCAACATAAGTCGCCGGACCATTGGCATTGATCAGGGCGGCGAGACGCGATGCAACGACGTCGAGCGTCAGCCCGTCTTCCGTAGAGCCGCCGCCAAGGTAGATGTAAGTGGTTACGCCGGTACCCGGATCGGTGGAGCTGGTGACCGTCGTCGGCTGTGACCCTGCCTTGTAGGTATAGACAGTGCCACCGACTTTGACACTCCACTCCTGGCCCTTGAACACAACCCCATCGAGCACCATGTCCGCAGACTGGTAAGCGGCTGTCGTTTCGGTACGGCCGCTTATCAGCGACGCGGCACCCGCGCCGCTGCCCGAAACGCTGAACGCCGTGCCTTCGATTTCGGATTTGATCGCCACCGTGGTGCCGGTGAGCGATTCGACCGTACGCGTCACCACCGCGCCAGGGCCGGTCACGACGCTCATGTCATACAGATAGCCCGTCGTGCTGGTATCCATGCGCGGATCAAAACCGGGCATCTGACCACGAATCGGGTCGTAGTATGCGGCCAGCCGGTCGGTAAGCGTATCGCCGCTCGCAACCACCGACGAACTGATGTATCCCTCCACCAGCGGATAGTTGTTTTCACCCGGAAGCATAAAGGGATTGCCGAGGGCACTGTCTTCGCTGTAGCGGATGCCCGCGTCGATCAGCAGCGGACCGCGGATACGATTGACCTGCTCGTCCATTGCTGCGAAAACCTTGAGATCGCCGCCTTCAATCACGGTGTCGTCTACCGCCGTGACAACAACGCGCTGCGACTTGCTCCATCCGTTCCACTTGGTGGCATCGGCGTCAAACACCAGTTGCGGCGTGATAATCGCGCCGCCGGGACTGTCGGGATTGATTGCAAGGGCGGCGTCGACGGTGCTGCCGTTGACCATACTGACGGTGACTACGCGACCGTTCAGCACGCTGCGGAAGCGGGTATCGCCCTTGATGTCGGTATTCAGACCCTCAGCCACCTTGGCGAGGTCATCGCCATACTGGACTGTGTAATCAAATATATAGGTGCCGGCACCGATCGTAAGCGCAACCGACCACACCTCGCCCACCGTCACTTCTCCGGACAGACCTATGGCCGCCTGCTTGCGGTCGCTGGTCGGTGAAATGCTGGCGCTGCCGCGGGTATCGGGACGAACCGTGTCCGGGCTGATTTTCAGCTTGGCGATAAAGGACTGGTGGTCACCGCTAGCGAAGGCAGCCGAGTCATAGCGCGTCACCAGGATGCTGTCACCGCTGCGCGTGGCGTAGTATCCGGCCGCATTTGAGCCTGCGTTGACCAGATTCACAAGCTGCTGTGCGATGTTCACCAGCGTCTCACCTGTACCCGCGGTGGTATAGCTGAACTCTGCACCGCCTACGCTGAGGCTCAACATCCACTTTTCCGGAACCGAACTGAGCGCGCCGGCGTTGGTGAGTTGGATCTTCGCCTGCGGCGTGGCGACGTCAACCTGCACTGCGGCATTCTGGCCGTAATTGTCCTTGGCTGAGAAGGCCTTGTCAGAGTTGTAGCTGCCGGTCACCTGCGGTACGACATCCACCGTCACGGCCGTGCCATTCGCGGGCTGCGCCGTCAGAACGACCTGGAATGTATCGAAATTCGAGCCGTATCCCGGCAGTTCATCCGCCATCAGGTAGCTGATGTCGAATTTGTTTGTCGCTGCGAGCCCGGTCGAGAGCTTCTGATCCAGCGTGTAGGTTCGCGTAACCGGATCGTAGGCGCTGATTGCGGCCACCTGGCCTTTACCATTGCCATCGGTGATGGTGAGTCGTTTCCCGACGAGGGAGACGGCGTCCTCGTTGACTTCGTGGTTCTGCATCGAGACGACGAGGTCGTAAGTCTGCCCTGTAGATACGCCGCCAAGATATCTGTCGATAAATGGCGAGGCGCCCAGATAGTCGCGATAGGACTCCAGCCTGATCTGGTAGGTACCCGCCGTGCCGAACTCGAAATACAGCTGCGGGTCGGCCGCAACAGTATTCAGGTCGTAGGCACCGGTGGTCGGGTTGGCAGTGAAGTAGTTGTGCGCCTTGCTACCCTGGTCAAGGTAGCTGGCGGTTAGACCCGGGTTGATGCGGACCTGTGCGCCGAGCGAATCGAGCACCGCCGCGCCGGTGGAGTCGTAGAGCGCCAGCGTAAGGTAATCGACGTAGCTGTACCAGTTCTCCTCTATCACCGTTTCAGTCGCGAAATGCGGCAGGATCTGGCCGGTGGCGAAGTCCTGGTAGTAATAGTCGATGAACTGCCTCGCAACCTGCGAGCGGACACTTTCACTGCCGGTAACCAGATTGGCATTGTCGATATCGAACAGCGTCGGCGCCTTGCCGCCACCCTGCGATGCCTCGATGGAAAAACCGGTAAACCAGGCGCCGGGTTTGGCGCTGATGGACAGGACGTTTGCGGTCCGCGTGACGTCGTAAAGACCGCTGGGGATTTGTCCTTTCAGCTTTTCCGCGATGCCATTGATGCTGTCAGGCAGCCCGGTAATCGGATCGCGCGTTACGCGCGTCGTGTACTTGATGCCGTTAAGCGTGATCGACCAGGTGTCGTTCAGGTTAACTTCACCGGCGAGCGAGAACTGTACCGACTCGTAGTGCTGCTTGCTGAGATCAAGCGGGTCGAGACGTAGCGCGCTGAAATCGCTCGTCTCTTGGAATACCTCAACGTGCTCGATCTTGTCGGCCGAGATGGCAGCGCCGTTCGTCCGGGTGATGGTGACGATGCCCTGCGCTGCATTGTCGACAGTAACGTTGTACGCCGCCCCTATGGCAGTCCGCAAGGCATCAACAACATCGGCGATCGGCGCCCCCGGTGTAGCATCGACGAAGTAATTGACGCCACCGAGTCGCACCGTCCACTTGTCCCCGGCGAAGGAGTCGGCATCGAACTCCGCATCAAGATCCAGCGTCAGCGCCCAAGAGGTGCGTGCATCGCCGCTGATGGTCTGCGTCGATTTGGTCGGCACACCGTCGATGCGCGGCGTTGCAACCACGGTCCCTTCGGCATCCCTGGTCACCGTCAGCACGTACCATTTCCCGTCTGCCGACGCCGTCATTTTCGCGCTGTAATTGCCATGGCCGTCGATGGACGATCTCAACGCCGTGGCGACCTGCTGCAGGGTGAGCGGATCGGTGCCGGTGCCGGCCACATACTCGAAGTCGATGCCGTCAAGGACTACATTCCAGGTTTCGTCGAGCAGCACGTTTGCCGTCGAGTTATCCAGGTTTCGCACCAGAACGGTCTTCACCCAGGCCGGGTCCAAGGTCGGCGTCGCGCCCGGCTCAACCGTGTAGGTGTTGGTAATGGTGCTTGTGTCTGCCGAGCGCAGGAAGGTCACCGTGCCGTTGCCGCTGACGATTGCCTTGTAAGCGCCTGAAACGTTAGCTGCGAGTCCAGAGGCAATGTCCGACAACGTGCCAGTCGCCGTATACGCGTAACCCGTGGTCGTCGAACCGCTCTTGAGCGCCATCGCCCAGGTCTTGTTGTCCGCGACGGATCCAGTGAGTTGCACCGTATCCGCCCAGGCGTCAGCACCCGCTATCAGCGCAGACGGGCCTGTCGTGACGTCATTCAGGGCGGCGACCGAGTTGTTGAGGACGGTGATGGTGTTGGCGCCTGTGGCGTAGGCATTAAAGCTGGTGGACGCATTGATACTGCCGGCGAGGCTGGTCGCGAGGTTGCCAAGGGAGTCCACACCCACAGCGCTGAAATATTCCGCCGTAGAACCAAGCTTCATCATCCAGGTGGTTTGCGCAACCGAACCGGAGGAAGTGAGTTCGTAGGTCTTGACGCCGGTTGGCGAAGCGGTCCATGCGCCGGCTTTTTGCACGGTCGTGCTGCTGGCCAGCGCACCGCCATCCTTGCTGAGTACCGTAACCGTGCCGTTGCCGGAGTAGAACGCGATGTAATTGTCTGTCGGCGTGCCATCAATGCTGGTCGCAAGCCGGCCTGCGACTGTCGCGGCTGTATCGGTGCTGGACGCCACGACGTTGAAATTGTCCTGGGTGCCCAGTGTGAGCGCCCACGTGGCATTGGCCGCCAACCCGCCGAGTTTGAGCGTTGTTGCCGCGCCCGTTCCGATCACATCTGTCGAGGTAATCGCCGTGACATTCTGCGATGCGGCAAAGCCGGTCTGCGCCGTCTGCTTGACGGTGACGGTATTGGCGCTGCCACCCGTGTTGGCGCCGGATGTTCCGGCGAACGCGGTATACCCTCCGCCGATGGCCGCAGCCAAACCGGTGGCCGCGTGGTTCAGCGTGGTGTCGGTGCCGGTGGCCATATAGCTGTACTTTGTTCCACCGAGTTCGACCGTCCAGATTTTGCCGGTAGTGACGGCCCCGGCAAGTTCAAAGGTTTCCGTCCAACTGGCTACATTGGTCAGCGAATTGGTTCCGGGCGTCGCCGGCGGGGTGAGCGTTACGGTGCCCACCTTCACCGACGAACTGCTGGTGAAAATGGTGATCGTGTCGTTTTGGGCGATCGCCCGGTACTTGCCCGTGGCGCCGGTAATATTCTTGGCGTCGATCTGCGCGGCGAGCGCCGTGGCGATAGAGACTGCAGTGGTCCCGCCAGCGCTGGTCGAGTACGTGTCGAAGTTCGAGCCCCCCCCCGGATTGAGCTTGACCGACCAGGTTTCCGTACCGGCAAGCCCGCCCGAGATGGCGACGCGGATCGTGGCCTTCCAGTCGTCGGCGGCCGTTGCCGCGGGTGTCGCAAAGCTACCCTGGTCGAGCGAGATCGCGAATGCCGTGCCGGCGTTCTGCACCACAGTGAGCGTCCCGCGCGCAGCGTCGACATGGGTTGTGTAGCCGGTCGAAGGATCCGTCGACAACTGGCTGGCGAGCTGCGTGAGGATGGTTTCGACGGTATCTGTAGCCGTCGCCTTGTACCAGTAGTATGTCGCAGAAGCCGATGCCGGCGTCAGCGCGAGGGTGTATATGTCACCGGCAGCAGCCGTTGGGGCGATATCGAATGCCAGGGAAATCGTGCTGGACGACGCGGTCGGGGCCGAGAATGTCCCGCGTTCAAGATGCAGGTCGAAATTGGTTTTTGCATTGCTGACCAGGGTCAGGGCGTTGCGCGTCGTGTCCACCTGCGCCTTGTAAAGCGACCCGACGACATTGATCTGGCCTGCAAGCCCGTTCAGTACTGACTCGACGTTCGCGTCTGCGTTTCCGGTCGCACGGTAGCTGTAGGTCGTGGTGGCCGGGATCGATCCATTTGTTTCGACCAGCGTGATACTGATGACGTCACCTGCCGCAATATTCGTCGCCCCGGTGTTGAGTACGACGGTTTCCGACCAGGCCGAGGCATCAGCAAACTGACCGCGGTCAAGCAGCACGCCGAACGTCACCGGACTTGCGTTGGTACTTACTACGGTGAGCGTTCTCGTTGCGGCGTCTACAGTTGCCTTGTACGGCGACGTGGTGCCGGCATTCACGGCGGCGGCCAGCCCGGCGAGGACGTTCGCCTGCGCATCTCCGACCAGCGTGGCGGCAACTGCGGTGAAGTAGTAGACATTCGTGACGTTGGCGGCAGTGCGCGTCGTCACGGTGAAGATATCGCCGAGCGAGACCGCGGTGGTATTGAGTTGAACCGTGTGCGCCCAGGCCGCCGCCGAGTCTACATTGCCTCTGGCGGTGTTAAGCGTGAACGTCGCCTTGGTCGAATTCACCGCGGTCAGCGCCACGCTGTTACTGGTCGAACTGACCACCGCCTGGTAGGGATGGGCGCTGTCGTTGTTGATCAGGTCGGCAAGTCCTTGCACCACCTGCGCCATGGTGTTACTCGAAGCAACATGGGTATAAGTGGAGCTGACACCGGCGGCTTCCAGCGTGACCGTGAACACTTCGCCGTCTGCGGGAACGGTTGCAGAGGCGTAATACTCGGTCTTTGCCCAGGCGCTTACATTGGCCAGTTCGCTGACAGAGGGGGCCGGTGCAACAGCGTACTGCACCGTAAAGCCATCGACTGCGCTACTGGTATCGGAAAGCTGGATTCCGGTGCTGCCGATGACACTCGCCGAGACCTTTGCACCGGTCAGGGCATTGACCTTGCCTGCCAGTGCAAAGGCTACGTCCGCCATGTCGTTGGTCAGGACGGCCCGCCCGCTAATCGCGTCGCCGGCCGTATAACTCACCGTGCTGGCTGCGACACCGCTGCTGGCACTGTCTATGGTGAGGCTATAGGTTTCCTTGAGTGTATAAGTCCCGGTGAAAGCGATGTTCGCCTTGGTCCACTGCAGACTCTGGAATTCGGCTTGCGATTGGACCGGGGTACCGCTGATGGCAAAGTTACTGGTGGCCAGGGTGCGGCCCTGGTCTGCCACCTTGATCTCGAACGATCCGGAACTTGTGGTCAGGTGCAGTGTATCCGCGCTGCCGGAGATGCCAGCGGTGTAGGTTGCACCGCCCTTCTCAAGCTCAATCTTGGCCGCAAGGCCGGCAGCGACATCCGCCGGCGCAGTCGTCGTCGCGGTGTAAGTATAGGTTTGAGCGCTGGTCCCCTGCTTCAGCGTTACGCTCCATCTATCGCCAACTGCAATGGTGCCGGCAATTTTCACATCGGCCGTAGTGAATTTTACGGGCGTCGACGAGCTGACCTGACCTGTTTGGGTGACCATCGCCGCATTCTTCACACGGTGCGTCGCCTCCAGCCAGAACCCGTTGTCGTCATTGATGGCAATGGCCAGCGGGTTGCCCGCAGCTGCTGTCAGCGTATAAGTCGAGCCTGCAGGCTGGTCTGCGGCCACATCTGCAAGAAGACCGGTGACAATCTCGGCAAGCGCGATTTCGGTTCCCTGAACAACATACGAATACGACTTGCCGTTGACGATGAGTTCCCAGGTGTCGCCCGTCGAAACCGCGCCGGTCAAGGCCACCGTCGCCGAAGTGTAGTACTGGTGCAAGTCGGGCGAAGAAGCGGTGATCGTGCCCGAATCCCTCGACAGCATGTCCGCAGTGATGTTGAAGCTGAAACTGTCTGACGTGCCATTGCCCGAACCACGTACGGTCGTGTAGGCAGTGTTCGAATCGAGCACACTGTTGGTACCGATATTCGGGTTCGCGGCGTTGCCGATATTGGCGTTGTAAAAGGTGTACCAGACATTGCTGGCATCGATACTTTGCACCGGATTTCCGGCCTGTTCGACCTCGATCACCGGTGACGGCGCAAAAGTAAAACTGCTGACATCGTGCTGGGGCAGCGAAATATTGAGATCGTAATCGATGCCGTTGGGCAGCCCGGTCGAGCGCCCGCCGGATGTCAGCCAGTTGGAGATCTCGACGTAGTAGGTACCCGCGGCGGTAAAGCTGTGCGTCAGATAATCGTCGAACCAATAGGTGCTGCCGGTCCCGCCCACATTGGGGTTGGATATGCCGCTGCCGCGGTTGATGATATTGCCCTGACCATCGTAAATCGTGATCTGGCTGCCCCATACCACCGGGTCGGTGACGCTGAACCCGTTGTCGATGTCGAATACGGCGTTTACCGTGCCGCCGGCGGCCGTACGCATTGCTTCCGTGATGGTGAATTTGTAGAAATCGCTTTCGCCATTGCCGGTGCCCTTGACGGTCAGATGTGGCACGCTGCTCGTCCCGAAGTCAGCATTGGTACCAGCACTCCAGGCGGTCGAATCAATGTCCTGCGCCGTGTAAATGGAGCTGTGGCGCGGCGCTTCGTAAAGAATGGCCGCGCCGAAGTCCCCCTGGAACTGGGTCAGCGCCTTTGTGCCAACGGTGTAAACCGATCCGAGAGCCGTCTTCAAGCCGGTTGCCACATCGGCAAGCGTCTTGGTGTTGCCGACTACCGTGTAGGTATAGGTCGTCGTCCCGTTGATCTTGATTGCCCAGGTGTCGCCATCGGCAGCCGACCCGCTGAGCGCCATCAGCGCGGTGCCAAGCGCGGTACTGCCGCTGAGGGCGGCAGCCCCTTTCTTGACCTGGATGGCGATACCTGAGGCCTTGGCCATGGAGAAGGTAGCCGGATCGGAACCAACCGCAGCACCATATGCGGACAGGGAAGCCGCCAGCTTCTGCGCAACCGTCGCCACGTTCAGTGCGTCAGTGCCCGTCGCACCGCCTGCCACATAGCTGTAGTCCTGACCATCGACACGGAGCGTCCAGGTGTCACCGAGGCTGATCACACCGCTTACGGTTACGGTCGCCGAGGTCCAGACCGTGTTGCCGCTTACCGTGCCCACCCCGCGGGCGGCAGACAAGCCGTTGCTGGTCACTTCTATACTGGCGTTGAAAGCCGGTCCGGGCAAACCACCGACAAGGGCGCTGGTCACAACCAATGCGGCGCCGTCACCCGTTGTGGCGGAAATCTGCCCGGAGCCAAGATCTACGGAGGTAGTCGGCTCGGTGACCTGGGTACTGCCGCCGGTTTGAGTCACCAGCACCGCGGGTACGTTCTTGTCGGCGATGGTCACGTCAATCGACGGCAGGTTGGCCATCTCGCCGTTGCTGCCCGCAGCATAGGTGTAAACGACCCCGTTCAGACTGACAGTCCAGACGCCTCCGACAGTTACGGCGCCGCTTACTTGCAACGTGGCATCCGCCCATTTGTCGGCAGAGTAGAGCCCCGCGAGGCTGGCCGACGTGGTGCGCGCGACAAAGGCCGCGCCGGCGGCCCTGGTGACATGGAAGGTTCCCGTGCCACTGTCCACATTGGCGGTGAAACCGCCACTGGTATCCGCGTTTATCTGCGCCGCGATACCAATGGCCAGTTGTGCGCTGGTCAGTGCGGTGCCCCCGGAGCCAGCGGTGAAGGCATAGCTTTTGCCATTGAGATCGATCGCATAGACCGTACCGCTGCTTACCGTGTTTGTCATCGTAACGTCGGCGCGGGTGAAAGCCTTGTTGCCGCCGATAAAGCTCGCACCGATACCGTCCGCGCGGGTGAAGGGCGTCTTGCCGTGCATCTCAACCACCGTATCGATACCCGTGGTCGTCACGACGTCTGCGGTGAACTGGCGAATCTCATCCGCACCAGTGACTTTGGCGGTCAGCCCCCGCAATACATCCTCAAGGTCAAGACTGTAAAACGCCGCCACATCCGCTGGACGTATTTCGTGAGTGATGCGCGCAAAATGGTTGCCTTCGAGGAAGCCGTCGTCTATTGCGCGAATCTCCAGCGTCTTCGGCGTATCCCAGTCGGATGCGCTAAAGTTCAACGAGGTGACCTTGGTGTAGACGAAGCCGGTACCCGAGGAATCGAGCTCCCTCCACCACGTTTCAACCTGATGCCGGCCCTGATCATCAAGCAGGTCCTTGATATCCACCGTCACCGGCCCGGACGGCTCGCGACTGAGTGAGATGGTGTAGGTGTTGGAATAACCGTCGCCGGTGCCAACCGAGCCGCCTTCGCCGACGATCATCTGGCCGTTGACCTGCTCGACAACGAGGCCGGCAGCGTCGTTGTCCACCACTTGAACCGTCATCGAGGGCACTGCGAGGCCGTCGTACTCACCACCATCGTCAACCTTCGCACCCTCGCGCACGCTGTGCTGGATGTTGATGGTACGCACGCCCTCCGCCAGGAGATCGTCAGGCGCCGTGATGTCAAGAAACTGCGGAATGAACCAGTTGGTCTTGTCAAAGACCAGCGTGCTTTGACCGCCATTAATG